>JBGSIF010000344.1:0-14491 GCA_041742635.1 Phycisphaerales bacterium | reverse complement strand
GCGGTCCACTCGCAGCAGCGTGGTGCCGATGCGGGCGAGGGCGAGCACGTCGCCGCGCGACAGGAACTTCGCCCGCGCGGTGGCCACCGAAAAGTGGAGCGGCGCGGGGATGAAACTCGGGCGGATGACGCTGGTCCGTCCGCCGGCTTCGATCCAGTACTGCTCGTCGTGCCACGTAATCGAGTCCGACGCCCCCAGCCGCGAGAGCAGGTCCAGGTAGTTCGTGCAGCACCCCAGCACGACATGCTGGCAGTTGTCGAGCGTCTCGCCGGATCGAACATCGGCGAACGACGTCGCCCGCCCGCCCAGTTTTTTACGCGTTTCCAAGAGGGTGACGCGCACCCCGGCTTCGGCCAGCCGAACCGCCGCGGCGATCCCGGCCAGCCCCGCGCCAACAACAATCGCCGCGCTCGGCCTCTGGTTCGATCGGTGCGTCATGCCCCCGATTATTCGCACGCACAATCACGAACAGATGACCCGCGCTGATAACGAGTGTAGTCCAGGATTAAGGTGGTGACGGGATCGCGTCTTCGCCCGCGGAGCGGGCGCACGATGGTTGCCAGACTCGGAGCGTCTGGCCGCCGGGTTGATGATTTCTCTTCGCCCGTGAAACGGGCGAGTGATTCGATGAATCCAAGAGTCCATCAATGATCGACGCCGAGGCCGCCCGCCCATTTCATGGGCGAAGAAGTACCGCGTGAGGCTCCCGTCCAGACGCTTCGCGTCTGGCAACCATCGTGGACCCGTTTCACGGGTCAACGCGGGTCGAAGCCGCCACAATCTTGGACTGCATCCGCGATCACTCACGGCGTATCCGCCGACGATGAGGTACTCAATCTTCGCCGAGTTGAGCAACACTAAGAACTCTTTGAAGTCGGGCGGAAGCGGCGTGTCCATAAGCCATCCTGCGAAGATAGTCGAGTGCAGCCAGTCGCTCCATCGGCGTTTTGGACCGCCAATACAAACCATCATCATCCTGATCTTCGAGCGTTCCCACCGAGAACTCGCGACGGTCCAGGCGGAAAGCCGGTGTTTGTCCTGGAGCCTGTACACCGGTTTGTGTACCCGCCTCTGGGTTCGGCGTGGGGCGTGGCTTGGGATCGGGCTTTCGCACGGAGAAGTGTAGCGAACCGCTGGCTTTCGTGCGAACCGGCTGGCCTTCCCAACGAACGAGAAGCTGCCAAGATCACAAGAGAAACCTCGGCTCTGTGGCATTCTGCATCACCCCGCTCGCTTCACCGTTGTGCCGCGGCCCGAGATGATCCGACGACCGCTCTCTTGCTGCAACTTCCGCAGTGCCGCCGCCAGCCGACGGATGTCGCCGCCGTGCTGTTCGTCCACTTGTCGGCGGGCTTCACGGACTTTATCAATAAGCGGGTCCGGCGGCGATGTGGGTGACGCGGCTTGACTGGGCCCCGAGGGCGGTTGGGATCGCGGGGTGTTCATGTATCCTCCCAGAAATAGTTGTCGGGGGTCACAATCATCGGAGGCACGAGGCCCAACCGCGCACACAAACGACGAAGGTGGTCGGCCTTTGCCGGGTTCGCCAGGTGCCGAACGTTCCAACTCAGGACGCAATCGACGGCATGCACGCAGCATACCGCGATGTGGAGTGCATCGCCGCGTACGGGCTGTGGCATCACTCGTTCACGCACGAACACCTCCGCGACACCGGCGGCTTCGTCGTCGATGTCCAGGAACGGGACTTCCGACACCAACCGCAGTGCCTCCGCGCTGCGCCGAAAGCCAGGCTGCGATAGTTCTACGACGACCTCTTCGGATATCACCAACTCGTGGCGATGCCGCTGCGTGAGCCACCACCGATTGCTCACCTCACGCCTGTAGGCGCTTGCCGTGTCTTCGCTATCGGTGACGCACGCGCTGACGAAACTGGTTTCAAGGTACACGCGAGCCATCGCGAAGATTGTACGGTAACCGCGGGAGTTTGGGCGGATAGCGGTCGACGGGGGATCGCATGACCCGCCAGATTTGCAAATTTCATGTGTGCTCGCGCCAATCGCGGTTGACAAACTGGGGGGGGGTTATTCTGGGGTAGCGATAGGAGAGAGAGCCGACCCACAACCGGCGCCGCCCGTCACTGTTCAAGTGACCCGGCGTACTGAAGGAGGCTCTCGTATGGCCGTTCGTTCTTCCGATGTTCTCGTGATTGCCTCGTTCTTCGGGACGCTGCTTGGCATAATGGCCACGGCTCATGCCGATATTGCTTCCTGGACCAACTGGACATCGGCAACACAAGGTGTGCCCGGCTCCGCCAGCGGCCAACTCACGACGCTTTCCGGCCAGGTTATCACCATCTCTTATGCTGGTGAGGTGAGCAGCCCAACGCAGACGAATGGCGGCACCAACTACTGGCGGTCAGACGCGGCCTATCGATCGAGCACCGTTGATAACGGCCCGGGAGAAGCTGGAAACGCCGACATCATCTCGCTCGTTGGCCAAAACTCGAACCCCATCACAAACACAATCAACTTCTCCTCGCCAGTCACAAATCCGGTGATGGCGATTCTCTCGCTCGGCCGGCCCAACTTGCCGGTAAACTACACATTCAACCATGATTTTGTGATTCTCTCGTCCGGTACTGGTTGGTTCGGCGGCAATCCATCAGAATCGTTGTTCCGCGATGGGGTCGGCCAACTGCGTGGCTTGGAAGGGCACGGCGTGATTATGTTCACAGGCACGTTCGCGAGCATCAGTTTTTCCGCATCGCAAGAAAACTGGCATGGGTTTCAAATCGGTGTAGTACCATCCCCCTTCGCCACCGCCCTCCTCACCCTCGGCGGTCTGCTGGCCTCGCGCAGGCGTCGCCGGCGGCGGTGATCGGGCCACGATCCTCCATCGGGTCATCCGCAGAAGAGGCCGATGTACGAACATCATCTTGGGGGTGTGACCATAGTTTGGGGCACATGAAACCTCGCTTCGGGACGCCTGAACTGAGGAGTCTTCGACGAAGTTCAGGCGTCCCGCGCCAAGAACCTTGAAGTTCGGCGGACCTCACTTCAAGCGTCCAAAGACGACGAATCGCTCGGCTCGCTTGAAGTTGCCCCAAACCGTGGGCACACCCTCATCTTGGACACTCCAATGAACTCGCGGGCTTTTCGCCTACAATCAACCCCATGAACCGCGAAACCCTGGATTCCATGCTGGAAACGATCCGGCGGCTGCCGCCCGAGGAACGGATCGCGTTCGCCGACGCCGTGGATCGGCTGGCGTGGCGCGACCGCGTGCAGGTCGTGATGGATACCATCCGCGAGTCGGCTCGTCGAGCGGGCGATCGGCCCAGCGACGAGGAAATCGACGCGATTGTTGATGAGGTTCGCGCGGAGAAATCATTATACGAGCGGTACTGGACACGTCGGCGGTCGTCAGCAGCCTGATCGGGGGATGGTTTGACTCCATCGCCGACGCGGTTCGCGACGGTCGGCTGCGATTAATCTGTTCCGAAGAGTTGGACGCGGTGCTTGCTCGTCCACGGCTCGCTCGTTTTCTTTCGGCAGATACGCCACCGCGTGTCAAGTTACTGTTCCTACAGGCCGCCGAACATGTTGAGCCGGCCACGGCACCGCGCCTTTGCCGTGACGAGAGCGACGACTATCTGCTCGCTCTGGCGTCGGCGTCGCGGGCTGATTACTTGGTCACGCGAGACGCGGACCTGCTGGTGCTCGAGCGGCACGAAGGCACCAGGATCATCTACCCGGCTCGGTTTCTGCAACTCTTGGCGGGCGACGTGAGTTGAGATCATCTGACTCCGTTTGCCGAACGCCGCAACGGCCGATACTTGCGCGTCGTGTTGCTGCCCGACGGCGAGACCGTCCAGAATGCCTTCATCGATCGCGGGTTCAAACCATGAAGATCAAGTATTTCACCGACACGGACACGCTGCTGATCGAGTTCCGCGAGGCTCCGGTCGCCGAGACCCGCGATCTGGATGAGAACACGCTGCTTGATCTGGATGCCCAGGGGAATCTCTGCTCCATCACGGTTGAGCACGCCTGCAGCCGTACGGGTATCCCGGAGTTTTCATACGAACAGGTCGCGGCCTGATCGGCAGGGATCCCGACCACGGCCCCCCGGCCCGCTCACCCCTGCATCGCGCGCATCGCTTCGAGTCCAAAGTACCGCTCGCCGCAGGCACCGCATACATCGGCGACAACCGTCACCGCCCCGCGCCCGCCCCGGCGTTCGACCACCACCCGCTTCCGGCTCATCTTTCTCGCACCGCACACGACACAGGTGCCCAGCCTCGGCGACTCGGGCGTTGGCTCATTCGTCGAATGTAGCGATCTTTGACGAGATGAAGATGTAGAACGTCTCGCGGCCGTCTTCGTTGACGATCGTGCCTTTGGTGTAGATGAGCGTGCCGTCGTAACTGAAACTTTTGATGACATACAGTTTTTCTCCCATGTGCCACGCGAGGGGCTGCGGGAGCCAAGCGTCTTTGAGATCGCCTGAGCGTTACGACGGCCCCGATGACCTCTTCCGCTCCGCGTCTGGCAACCATCGCGGACCCGGTTCACAGGTCAAAGCGGGTCGAAGCCACCATAATCTTGGACTACACCCTGCCGGGGCAGCGCAAACGCATGATCGCTCTTCGGTGGCCCGACGGTCCCCGACGGTCTTGTAAAGTCGGCGAAAAACGATTCTTGCTACGTACCGGGAATCGAATGTGAAAGCTCACTCGCCGATAACGCGGCGGCCCCGCTCACCTCGCCCACCCCACCCCACCCCCCACCCGCCGCACCGTCTTCACCACCACCGGCTTCACCGGCACATCCTTCATGTCTTTCTCCGGCACCGCCTTCGTCTCGCCCACCCGGATCGCGTCCACCACCTCCATCCCCGACACCACCTTCCCGAACACCGCGTACCCCGCGTGCCCCGTCATCTCGCGCGCCGTATCGAGTTTCGCATTGTCCTGCAAATTAATATAAAACTCCCGCGTCGCCGTGTCCGGCTCCGCGTCGCGCGCCATCGCGATCGTCCCCCGCACGTTCTTCAGCCCGTTCTGCCATTCGTTCTTGATCGGCGCGTCCACCACCCCGCCGGCGGCCTCGACCTTCGCCCGCTCGATCAGTTCCGCGTTGCCGCCCCCGACATACCCGCCCCCTTGGATCACAAACTGCGGGATCACACGATGAAAAATGGTCCCGTCGTACGCCCCGCGATCGGCGTACTTCAAAAAGTTCTCCACACTGATCGGCGCCCGCTCGCGGTCGAGTTCGACAACAATGTCCCCGGCGGTCGTGGCGAGGCAGACCGTGATCGTCGATGCTGGTCCTGCGCCAACCTCGCGGGTTTCATCGGTCGTACTCGCGCATCCGCACAACCCCGAAATCAATGCCACCGCGGCACAAACAAAACTCCATCGATGCATCTCGTTCCCTTTCAGACCCCCCGCACACCTCATGAATAACACATCCGGCATCCTCGGAATCACAGGTGGGGAGCCGTGGACTGCATGTACGATACCAGATCTTCCGTTTGGATCACGCCATCTGAAATGCCCCGCATGAGCACATACGGCAAGAGCAGCGGATCCTGAAACCGATACCGGTAGGATCTGGCTTGCCCGGTGCGACCGAAGATCTGGCCACGCTTGGGCTCACAAAACTCCCCCAGGTGTCTATTGAATGTGGAAATTTCAATGGGCTTGTCCCGGCTCAGAATCTTCGTCAGAGGCGCGACCACGTTCGCCGGTTGAAAGTACCCCAGCGCATCGGATTCGCTCGCGGCCGCGAGCGCGCACGCCAGGAGAACATGCCCGTACAACGCCGCGCCCTGCGAACTGCTCGTCGCGCGGGCATACTGCTGAGAAATCGTCTGATCGGCGTTTCGAACCGCCTGCTGAAAACCCTTGGACACATCCTCTCCAAACACGACTCGGCTGCACCGGCTGCACGCCGCTCGAATCGCGTGCAGCCCGACAAGATGGGTGTAATGCGGCAGCCCCTGTGACATCACTGCAATACTTTCCCCCGCGCGCTGCTCGATGATGATGCCGAGTTCTTTTTCCGCATTCTCGATGATCGCACGCAACTCCGCCAACTTCATCCGGTGCAGCCGAATCTGAACCAGTGCTCGCGGTATCGAGGCGTGGTCGGCCACCAACTGATCCACCGTTTCCGCCACTCCGACAAGCAGGATCGTTGTCGGCACGCTGTCGTCCGACAGTGCCTTGATCAGGTCCGTGAACTGGATCGCCGCATCGTGCCCGAGCCGATCAAACTCATCGAACACAAAGACCGAATGCGGCATGTTGGCCAGGACTCGATGCACATGATCGATCCCAAGATCGTGGTCAAGCCCATACGCATCCAACAGCGTCATCATCTTTGAACCGAGGCCGGGGCGAAACCCGATGGTGGGTGCTTCTTCGTTCCACGCAATCATGCCGAACGCTTTTCTCCAGACCGACGAAAACGTGTCCTTCGTATTCGCCGTCACACGCAGCGCGATCCGGGGTTCGGTCTTGGGTGACTTGGCACTTTTATCAAAAAAATCGAGCAGGAATGGGATCACATTCGCAAGCGACGTCTTCCCGACTCCTCGCTCTCCAAACAACACGGCGTGCAAGCCGGTCTGAGCGACGATGTCCACAACTTGCTTGATTTCATCCCAACGGCCCGCGAACAACGCACGAGTGCTGATCGGTGTTTGTGGGGTAAGTACTTGGCTTACTTTCAGCGACATCGCTTCGGTTTCTTCCGCCGATAACAAAACTTGCCTTGGATTGGCTTCCATGGCTAACAGTATTTTGACAAATGCTCGTAGTCAACTGCCTACTGTTGGCATTCGTGTCTATACTGTTACCAATTGCCACATCACTTGCAGGTCGCCATCACACACACGCCGCTTCCAGCCGAAGCCGGTCGATCACGCGCCCCGTCCCGATCAGGTCGCCCGGCTGAACTTCCAGGCACACCCCTTCGCCCGTCCGCAGCATCATCTCCGACCCCGCCAGTCCGTGCGTCAGGATCGTGTACAGTTCGCCTAGTTGCGGATTGTGCCCAACGAGCATCATGCAGCGCGGCCCTGACCCACGCTGATTCGTACCCCCCGCGTGCGATTCGATCAAATCAAGCACCGGCGATACCGGGCGGTCGCACTCCAGCGCCGCCGCGAGTTCAAACCGACACCGTACCGCTTGATGAATGATCCGGGCCGTCGCCACCGCTCGATTGAACCCGCTCGAAACAATGACCTCCGGCACCCGCCCGCTCCCACCGACCTGGTCGCCAAGATACCGCGCCTGCTCCAGACCCCGCGCCGTCAATGGACGATCTTCGTCGCGCAGGTATGCGCCGGCGTCCTCGGCTTTCCCATGTCGAACGATGTACAAGATCACGAGTTCGTCCTTGCTCACCCCGCCTGCCCTATACCCTGCTATGCCCATCTATGCGACGGGCGCGCCGAAGAGAGACAACGCGCGCCGGGTTCCGCCTCGGCTACGTTCTATTCGTCACAATACACTATCAGTTCCCCTCGTCCACCCTTTCAACCACCTCTCACGAACGATTCGCGCGAGTAACGCGGTCAAGAACGCGCCCGCCCGTCCGAATACCCTCTCCGAATGGACGAAACGCCGCTTGCCCACCCCGGCGGCCTCGCCGCTTGGCTCAAACTCGCTCTGCCCCCGGTCTTGGCGATGATCGCCTATGCCGTTCTCGGGCCACGCACCGGCGTCGGCATGGACGAAGCACCCCGGCTTGTCGCCGCCGTCGCCGTGCTCATGGCTGGGTGGTGGCTCACCGAAGCAATCCCCCTGGCCTCGACCGCTCTCGTGCCCCTCTTGCTCTTCCCGATTTTGGGGGTCTTGGGCACTACCGCGACTGCCGCCCCATACGCCGATCCTTTGATTTTCTTGTTCCTCGGCGGGTTTCTGCTCGGGATCGCGTTTGAAACATGCGGGTTGCATCAACGGGTCGCGCTGTTGACGGTCTGGGTCGTTGGCTCACGTCCCGCCGCTCTGGTTGCGGGGGTCATGGCGGCGACCGCCGGGATTTCGATGTGGGTCTCCAACACCGCGTCGGCGATGATGATGATCCCCATCGCGGCTAGCCTCGTTGCCCTGTGTACGCCCACCACCGCATCGGCGTCGTTGGGAACACGCGATCCGTCCCGTTCCTTGGCGCACTGCATGTACCTTGGGATCGCATACGCCGCAACGATCGGCGGGATGGGCACTCCGATCGGCTCCCCGCCGAATGCCTTCGCGGTCTCCTACCTCGCTAGGGAGCAGGGAACCACGATCGACTTTGGGAGGTGGATGTTCTTCGCCATGCCGATGGTTCTCATTCTACTCCCCCTGATTTGGGTGTTTTTGACGCGGTGGCGATACCCGTTGCAAGGCTCTCCCGCTTTGGCGGATCGTTCCTTCGCTCAAACTCGATTACGCGAACTCGGCCCGCTTTCCGGTGCGGAATGGACCACATTAGCCGTGTTCCTCACGGCGGTCGTATTTTGGGTCGCCCGTGCGCCGTTATGTGAACTTCTTGGCCTGGTCACCATTCGTCCCGACGGATCGGTTCAGCACACGCTTTCGGATGCCGGGGTCGCTATTGGGGCTGCGCTCCTGCTTTTCTTGCTTCCCACAGGAGGCCGGGCGTCAAGGTTTGTACTTCGCGCGCGCGACTTCGAGCGCGTGCCTTGGGGTGTCCTCATCCTCTTCGGCGGCGGGCTTTCCCTCGCCAGCGCGATGGACAGTTCCGGACTCACACAAACCATCGGCGCATTGTTCAGCGGATTACGCAGCGTGCCCATGGTGGTGCTGTTGTTGTTGGTTGCGATTGTGGTTACGGTATTGAGCGAATTGGCGAGCAACACGGCGGTCGCCGCGACGTTGATCCCGGTACTCGCGTCGGCGTCGGACGCCATGGGCGTTTCGCCAGCCTTGTTGGTGCTGCCAGCGACGCTTGCGTGCAGTTTCGGGTTCATGCTGCCGGTTGCCACACCTCCAAACGCTATTGTGTACGCGACCGGTCGGGTGTCGTACCGAGAGATGATGCGGGCGGGATTCTTGGTCGATATCGCAGCGGTGGTAGTGCTTGCGGTGACGTATGGATTATTTGGTGGCTACCTCCTGGGAAAATGAACCCACCGAAATAGTATGGTATTTGTTTATGCTGTCGTTAAGGCTTGTGGAAACTCTGTGTGTGAATGGGCGCTCGGACCTGGCAACTGATGCGTGATTGCTTCGCCTGAGAGGGTTTTCGGGCGACAGTGATTGTCAGTGAGGGGGCTTGTTTACAGTGCCTTCCTAGAGAAACGACAGTTGGTTCAGATCAGGTATTATGCCATAAGATTATTATTTACAATGACTTATGCGACACTAAAACCGATTGTCCACGATTGACAGTTCGTTACTACGACGACTACGAAGAGTTCTGTAGTCTTCTATAGAGAAGATAGAAGGACGTTTAGAAGCCATGAAGCGGCATTCCATTCGAAGCGGAGTCAAGCCGTCCGCCATGTGGATAACCTGAGAATAGAGCCTCGATACGAGATGTGGTATGTGCCAAAGCGGACGAACGAAATGCACGGTGAGCCGCGGCGCATTGGGGCGAGTGATAGTCAGGAGATGTGGCTGAACCGGGTGGAGAGTGCCGAGAGGGATTTTCCTCCGAGCGCGAACGGGCCTATCCTGTTGGGAAGAGGCTTCGTGTGATGAAAACACGTTGGGGCAAGCGAGGTTTTGGCTTTGATGGGAGAGAAGTAGAAGGCAGTTGTAACCCGGCGGCCGACAAGCCGCGGGACTAATTTGTTGTGTGCAATGGGGCGGTAGCTCAGTTGGTAGAGCGCATCGTTCGCAATGATGAGGTCGCGTGTTCGACTCACGTCCGCTCCATTTTCGGTAAGTCTTGCTGAATCCGGTAGATAGGGATACCCGCCGACGTTCGGCGGTGCAGCCAAAGGCCACTTTCCGCGCGGTGTTACACCGCGCCGGGCCACGGAGGCACTGCCATGAAGGACAAAGGCGTTTGCGGTTCGGGTGAGAACTCCCGGAGTTTCCAGGCACAATCGACGGATCTCGAACCACCGCCAAGCGGAGGCGTCGAGTTTCCCGGCGATCTGGCGTCCAAGCGACAAACCACGGGAAAACCCTCGGAAAAACGTTCGCGCGGTGCAGCGCGGTGTACACCGCGCCGGGGGGCCGACGTGGCGGATGTGGCGTCTATTTCGAACGCTCGCTCGCCATCACCCCCCGCCCAGAATCTCACTTCGAACATGCGACCTCATCGTGCCATTCGTCGCGACATCGACCGCGCCGGTACTGCTTCGGGCGGACGGGACACTGACCTCGCACGGGGGAAGCTGTTGGCGCTTCCTGCCTACCGGCAGCGGAAAGGGTACGACCAAGCCATCGTCACGCTGACGGACTCCGTCAGTGGGAAGCGGCGAGACTACTGGCTCGGAACGTTCGATTCGTCCGAAAGCCGCGAACGGTACCTGCGGCTCTTGGCAGAATGGGAGACCAATGGACGCCGCTGGCCCGAGCGCAAGGAAGTTGCCAGCGTTGCCGAGGCGGGCCGTCCCACGGCGGGTCTGACGGTGGCGGAGTTGATCTCGCAGTATTGGGCATGGGCCAAGACGTACTACACGCACTCGGCCTCGTGCAGCATCCGCTCGGCACTCCGCGTGCTCCGATCGCATTACGGCACGGCGGACGCCGGTTCGTTCGGCCCCAATGCACTTCGGATCGTGCGTGATTCGATGGTCCTGGGCAAGGCCGAAGGGAAGCGGCGGCGACCGCCGTGGTGCCGCAAGACGGTGAACGGACGCATCGGAGACATCGTCCGGATGTTCCGCTGGGCGGCTTCCCGTGAGTTGGTGAGCGCGCAGGTCTATCAGTCGCTTCAGACACTTCCGGCGCTGAAGCGGGGCCGCTGCGCCGCCGCCGACCATGACGCGGTGAAGCCGGTACCCATGGACTTGATTGAAGCGGTGAAACCGCACGTCAGCCGGCAGGTCGCGGCGCTGATCGATCTCCAGTTGCTCACGGGCGCGCGGCCGGGCGAACTTCTCCAGCTTCGCGCTTGCGATCTTGACACAAGCGGCTCCGGGGACGCGCATACGCTTGCCGGGAGGATGCGGGGTTCGACCGTTTTCTCGCTCAACGCTAAGCGCGAGGCCGCGGGAAAAGACGGGGAGGAGGGCAGGATCTGGGCGTACCGCCCATCACACCACAAGAACCAGCACCGCGGCAAGGATCGCACGATCTACTTCGGTCCGCAAGCCCAGCTGATCCTCCGGCAGTTCATGGCCGACCGGCCGCTTGACGGGTATCTCTTCAGCCCGGCGGAGGCCGACCTGGAACGAAAGGCGCGGCGGAACGCGGCGAGGAAGACGCCGCTTTCGTGCGGCAACGTTGCCGGGGGTGTCACAACGGATGACCCGCAGTGGCAAGCGGGGGAGCATTACACCACCGCCAGTTACCGGCGCGCGATCGAGCGCGGATGCGACAAGGCGTTCCCGCCGCCCGGAGCGCTTCAGCCCCGCAGGATAAAGGCCGGACCCAAGGAATCGGACCTGCAGTTGCACGCGCGGCTGACGCCCCAGCAGCGCCGTGACCTCGAGGAGTGGCGTGCCGAGCACCGCTGGCATCCGAATCAGCTTCGGCACACCGCCGCCACTCTGATCCGGAAGCAGTTCGGGCTCGAGGCGGCACAGCTGGTACTCGGGCACAGCTCGGCCATGATTACGGACGCGGTGTACGCCGAGCGGGATGCCGGCCAGAGTCGCTGCCGGCCGAACTGAGGGAGTATCAGCAGTGGGTCGTGTGGCAACTCCGACCCGACGCCAAGCACGCCAAGCCGCGCAAGGCGCCAATTGACGCGCGGAGCGGACGCGAAGCCAAGGTTGACACCGCGGCCACTTGGTCGACGTATGACGATGCAGCGGCGGCACTGAAGCGGGGGCCGTACTCGGGCGTTGGATTTGTGCTCGCCGCTGATGATCCGTTCTGCGGGATTGACCTGGACGGGTGTATCGACGAAGCGGGAGCGATGCAGCCGTGGGCGCAGGCCATCGTGCAGCGTTTCAACACGTACACGGAAATCTCGCAGAGCGGGCGCGGCGTGAAGTTGCTGTTCCGGGCGACTAAGCCACCCGGCAGTCCGTGCAAAGGGCGTGTGGGCGGGCCCCTGGCGAAACTCGAGTGCTACGACCGCGGCCGATATTTCGCACTCACGGGCGTTCGCTGGGCGAACACGCCGCGAGATGTCGCGGGGCGGCAACCGGAACTCGACGCATTGCTGGAGGAACTCAGAGTGAGTTCTACGGCTCCGTCGACAAGGGCCAACTCGACGTCGGTTCATCCGCAGCCAAGGAACGCCCCGGGATCCCGAAGCTGGCGGACTCGGACCCCGAGCAGCGCCAGCCTGCTCACTCGCGCGGGTCGGTACCTCGCCAAGATGGAGCCATCGATCGCAGGTAGTCGAGGCCATGATCGGGCCTACGCCGCCGCCACCGCGATGGTGCATGGCTTCGGGCTGGAGCCTGACGCGGCCTTCGAACTGCTTCAACGCGAGTTCAACCCGCGCTGCCAGCCGCCTTGGTCCGAGCGGGAACTTCGGCACAAGGTCAACCAGGCGGCCACCAAGCCGCACAGTCACCCTCATGGGTGGCTGCTGAACTCCGAGCCAACCATGATCAAGCGGCAGCCAGAGCGCGGAGGCACTCGTTCGGCGTCGTCTCGCTCATCATCGCCGCATGCGACAATCGCGATCGATACTGGCGGAGCGGATCTTCGCCCCCCGGATATTGGCTCGCCTGCGAATGGTGGGGACGGATCACCGCTGGCTCGCACGGATACGGGGAATGCCGAGCGGTTCGCGCTGCAGTGGAAGAATGACCTGCGCTTCTGTCACCCGCTGGGCGTGTGGTTCCGCTGGGATGATCGGCGATGGAAGGAAGACGATGCGGGGACGCCCCTTCGTCTGGCCATGCAGACCGCGCGAGGGATCCAAAGCGAGGCGCTATCCCGGCAGGGAGCAGACCGTGCGGAACTGGTCAAGTGGGGGATCATGTCTGAGTCCCGCAAGCACCTTGATGCAATGGTGGCGCTTGCCAAGTCGATGCCCGATCTGATCGTCCTTCCGTCTCAACTTGATGTTCATCCTTGGAAGCTCAATGTCCTCAACGGGACGATCGATCTTCGGAGCGGACGCCTCCAACCGCACTCTCGCGATGATCTGATCACGTTGCTCGCGCCCGTGGAATATGACCAGGATGCACTCTGCCCGCGATTCGATCACTTTCTTCAGCGCGTCCTACCGGATCCCAGCGTGGCAGAGTTCGTGCTGCGTTTCCTTGGGCATGCACTGACCGGCAATGTGAGCGAGCAAATTCTCCCGATCTTTCACGGGACTGGTGCGAACGGGAAGTCGGTACTAGTCGATACCGTAACCGCGATGATGGGCGGCTATGCGGGCCAAGCGCCTCCCGCACTGCTGGTAGTCACAAACCGCGAAGAGCACCCCACCGAACTCGCAGATCTGCGAGCAAAGCGATTGGTTGTTGCCTCAGAAACCGAGCATGGTGCATCGCTGAAGATGCAGTTGGTGAAACGGCTCACGGGAGACCAGAACATAAAGGCCCGAAAAATGCGAGAGAACTTCATTGAGTTCTGTCGCACGCACAAAATGGTGCTGGTGACCAACAACGCACCACGAATCAAAGAAAACAGCGAAGCAATCTGGCGTCGCATCCGAATGGTTGAGTTCGGTGTAGTAATTCCCGAGGCCGAGCGAGATCCCGGACTACTGACAGCACTGCAGTCCGAATGGTCGGGGATCCTTGCTCGGCTCGTGCGTGCGTGTGTCGATTGGCAGGAGCAGGGCATCGGCTCCCCAGCACCGGTGAACGCGAGCACGACGGCATATCGAGAAAATGAGGATGTCGTAGGACGTTTTCTCGCCGAAGCGTGTAGCGTGGACCTGGGTGCCCCCGAGGCCGAACGCCAAGAGACGGCATGGAAAATTCTCTACGCCGCCTACCGGAACTGGTCAGAGGAAAGCGGTGAGCCGATGAGTGGCGGGCCGTCCAACGTTTGTCATTTAAGTTAAATGACAAACGTTGGATTCCGTGTTGAACGCGAGGAAGACTTGCATCAACGTTGGCGAGGCGTATCGGGACTCATGCGTTCCGGCCGACTCACCCGCACCGCCGCATTGTTATGGACGCTCGCGCGTCAGGACCAGGTCACGCGGACGAGGAACCCCCCCTCCCCCCTCCCCCCCCCACACACAAGGGGGGTAGGGGGGGTGGGGGGGAGAAAGGCCTTGTTCATCGATCCCGGGCCGCTTCTGCTGTCGATCTCAGTCTGCTTCCGGTTTGAGGAGCCAGTCATGCTGAAGAACTTCCGTTCGCTGCGCGTCACCCGTGGCTGCATCCGGATCCGGGCCCGTGCGGTTGGTGCTCGTGTGGCCATGGCGGCGTGCGTGGCTGGGGTGCTGGCTGGGGTGCTGGCCGGCGG
>JBGSIF010000343.1:0-4399 GCA_041742635.1 Phycisphaerales bacterium | reverse complement strand
AGTCCAGCACGCAGATCTCGCTCCGCCGACTATGCACGTCAAGTCCTACCGTGAGCATGTGTTGCCTCCTGTGGGTCCGTGGGACGTTCCAACAACGATCCCGTCATCGTTCCCCAGGAGGCACACTCCATAGTTTCAGTCTTTTTTCTCCCCAGCCCCCTTCCCCTCCCGCGTCAGCCGCACCGGGTGTCCGAACCACGCGTTCACTCCCCCCGGCCCAGGATACTTCGACTCCACCACCCGCGCTGCCTCCGCGATATCCGTTGTTTCCTTCGCCCACCCGCCATCGATATCCGGAAACTCCCTCACGCAGTTCGCGCACTTCTCCGGGGACGAATACCGGATCGGGCACCAGAAACTCTCGATATTCCGCAGTATCTCCGACCCCAGCGACCAGATCCCCGTCATCCAATCGCAATACAGACACCAGATCAGGTCGTACCCCACCAGCCCCGTGAACTTCTGCCGACTGATGTTCACCCAATCCCCCGCCTTGTACTTCGGCAACCGAATCAACCACGTCAACGGCGGGTACACGATGTACTCCGTGATCCGAATGATCGTGAACACCGGCACCGCCGTCGCCGTCCACCACACCGCCACATGATTCCGCACCGGCCCCACCGCCCGGTTCAGCGATTTCACGATCCGCGGCCCCTTCCGCACCTCCGGGTGCGCCCACACATGCAGTTTTGACCAAATAATCAGCGCGGCTCCCTGCGCTACCAGCGCCGCCAACACATACAGCCCCAGCCGTGATGCCGAGTTCCCCCCTTCCGCGACCCACACCACCCCCGCCGATACCATCGGCCCCATCGTCAGCACAAACACGACGACATCCAGCAACGGCGCGCGGCAACACATTTCTAACAAGCCCCGCGCCGCGCTCCGTTCTCCCCCACGCCTACTCATCCATGCCAGCGCGTGAAAAAAGCCCGCCAGAACGAGCAGTCCGAGCAAGTTTCCAACCAACAACCAGTGCAGCGGCGTCATGCCACAGCATATCCCCACCCCCCCACGCATTTCACACAACACCGCGCCCGATCGTCAAGTAGCCTCTCGAGGTCAACCCCCATCCACCGACTCTGCCGTGCCACTGACTTCTGCTTTTTAGAAGTCAGTGCAGCAAGCCAACGGCGCACGATCAACGCGCACCGAACATCCAACCACTGACCCGCGAAGCCGGGTCAGTGCTACCTGCCGGAAGCATTGACGTATCGCGTGGCCCCGAACCTGTGACGCCGACCGAGGCCGTCGTCCCGTTTACACGAATGAGCCTCACCGCCACCATCGGTCTTCAGCCCGAAGGGCTGCACGAAAGTAGCCGGGGCGTGGAGCGAGTCCGCGAGCGACACCCCCGAATCCAGTTCCCTCTATCCCTCTTCCACGCTGAATGCGTGGGCGGATGGCCCGGGAGCAATAACGCGGCGGGTCGTCCCGAACTTGTAACATGCGACCGAGATCCTTCTCACCAGAAGCCGGGTGCCTGACACTTGCGCGGCGCGGTCGCTCAGTGCCATCCGCCGATACCATCCCCTACCATCACTTCATGGCGATCATCCTCTCCCATCCCGACATCCTCGGCGGGACGCCCTGCTTCGCCGGGACGCGAGTCCCGGCGGACTCGCTCTTTGTTTACCTCGGGCGCGGCTACACCCTCGACTACTTCCTCTCGCAGTTTCCCAGCGTTCGGCGCGAACAAGCACTCGCTCTGCTCGAACTGGCCCGCCATGAGGTTCCCGAACTGGCCCAGCGGCAAGCCAGACAGGAAACCAAGCGGGCGGCCAGGTGAAGGTGCTCCTTGACGAGAACCTGCCGCACGACTTGCGCCACATGCTCCCGGGCAATGTGGCGATCACGGTCATTTACATGGGCTGGGTGGCCCGAATGTGCCACGACCTTCACGGAGTCCTGGGGGGCGGAGTGAAGGTCGTGTCTTGGGACGGCCGTCAAACGAAGACACGACCTTTGTCCCCCCCCCAAGACTCCACAAAGGTCGTGGCACGCGATGGTCGGGCCACTCGGCCTTCAATGGCATCGGTCGTACGGTAATCACTCGATCTTACGGTGTCGTTTTTCGAATCGCCTCCATCAGATCTTGCACCTCCGGACACAGCTTGACAAGCCGCGACCACTTCCCTCGCAACTCGCTCATCGCACGCTTGTACCCACCGCCGAGTTGAGACTGCCAACCTCGAGCTTTGAGATATGGTGCCGCAAAGATTTCCTTTGGATCGCATTCGACACGAACCTGTCCCCACGGTTTATCGAATTGATCTTGAACCGCGAGCATCCATACTTCCACTTCCTGCACCGCAAGACATGAAACAAGTTTCCCAGGATGCTCGGCTTGCCGTTGCGCCGCACGAGTGCTGTTCCCCTCTCGATCACAATCGCGATCGACGATCAGCACGAACAGATCCACCATCGCGTTGTCCCGAATGATCTCGTTGATCGTCGATTCGTCCAGTGCTTGCGTCGCTCCTCGCAGGTGCGGCTCAACCAGGACATCG
Organism: Phycisphaerales bacterium; assembly: GCA_041742635.1. Taxonomy (GTDB): domain Bacteria; phylum Planctomycetota; class Phycisphaerae; order Phycisphaerales; family UBA1924; genus JTS-AC122. The sequence goes on along the minus strand of JBGSIF010000343.1, from coordinate 1,886 downwards.
ACCGACGCTCGCTTCTCTAGTTCGAGAAAGATTCGTTCGATGATCGGCTTGACAATATATTGGTCATGTGTGCGATCTTCGACGATGATGAGTACTTTCATATCGCACGCTCCAGCCACCCGGTGCGCATCATGTAGTCGATACCCTTTCTTTCGTACAGCGTATCAAAGTCGAGAAGGTCCCCGAGCCGCCGCATCACCGTTCCCATCGAATCAGGATCCCTTGCGAAAATGATGGCATTCTGCCTCGCTTTCGGGCTCAGTGCGTCCAGCACGACCGGTGAGTGAGTTGTCGCCAAGACTTGGATTCCTCGCTCCGCCGTCAGCCGATCGAACATCTCGACGATCAACTCGGCGCGACGAGGATGCAGCCCATTCTCGATCTCTTCAAGTAATAACAATGTCCCAGGCCGAGCCGTTCGAAGTGCCACAAGTTCGCCAAGGAACCGCAGGGTTCCGTCCGACAGGCTCTTTGCGGAAACCCGCTTCCCGCCCCGTTCAACCAGTGCCACCATTACGTCGTTGAAATCCGTCTCCGCAAACGCAATATCCGCGAGTTCCGGCGCAAGCAACTCTGAGAGCCAGTCAACCAGTTCATCTCGTGTCTCCCGATCTTGGCACAACTTCCAAAGCACCGCAGACAGATTTTCCCCCTGCCAGTCCAACTGTTCGGATTGATGCTTCGGCACGTAGTCCCGCATCACCTGGGGTGCGATATTCAGGAATGTCGCGCCGCGAAGCCGCTCCACAAGTGCCCGACTCTCCGTGTACACGCTCGGGTGACAACTAGAATCGTTCTCGACCTGATTCAGTAGACTTCGGCTCGCGGAATACTTCTTGGAAACACTCGAACCCTTGCCGCTCGCTCGCTTGATCGCGACGTTCATCGCGCCCCCGGCTTGCTCCCCTTTCGCGGATTTCAGCGACGCACCGTGCGTATTAAAGAGCTCCAGTTCGCTGACACCGGGCGCGCTCAGCGACTCTCGTTCGAGGTGTGGCTGCCCCGTAGTCGCGCAAGCAATCGTGTGTGCAACCGTCTCGTTCGAATCACCCCACTCCGTCTCGATCGTGAATACTCCGCTCCCGTTCCGCGTTGCTTCGAGCGGCCCGCCTCGAATGCCAGACCACACTTCCTTGCCCCCTTCGGTTCGCCCACTCAGTACATCCGCGATGCTCATGTCGCGCGCGCAACCTTGCAGGAATCGAATCGCATCGAGCAGGTTGCTCTTCCCCGACCCGTTGGCACCAACCAGCAACACGAACGGCGATTCAATCCGAACGCTCGCATCATCAAAACTCTTGAAGTTCTTGAGAGAAATCGACTTGAGCACCATTCACTCCTTGGCCAGCCTTCGACTGTTCGGGCGAGCTCGACATCGTACACGGCTGGTCATAGCCACCAACGCTCCCGGCAGGTAGCACGCCGTCCCCCCGTCCTGCCACGGCTTGCTGCCTTTGAGCAACCCGTCTCTTCGATTTCGTCCGCAGGCCGTCAAGACACCGCTCGCAGACGACGCGAATCCGTGGCACCTCTCAATTCTACGACTGCTTCTTCGCGCTCTTCGCGTCCTTCGTCCCCTTCGCGTTAATAACTCTTCCATTCCCATCCCCGAACCATCCTCACTCCCTCCCCCGCCGCGCCGCCCGCGCCGTCCGCGGCCTCGGGATCCCGTATTTATCCATCCGCGACAGCAGCGTCTGCGGGTTGATGTCCAATTTCGCCGCCGCCCCGCCCGCGCCGAACACGCGGTGCTCGCACGATTCCAGCGTGTGCATGATGTGCAGCCGCTGCAACTGTTCCAGCGATAGGTCCAGCAGCACGTCGCGCAACTCACCCGCCCCACGCCCGCTCGCCCCCCCACTGCCCCCACTTCATAACCCCCGCCA
>JBGSIF010000342.1:0-2222 GCA_041742635.1 Phycisphaerales bacterium | reverse complement strand
GGCTTCCCCAGGCTCCACGACCCGCAGCGCCCGCATGATCCGCGCCGCCAGCGACCTTGCCGCCAGCGCGCTCCGCGCTTCCACACCCGCCGTGCTCCCATACACCCGTAGCGCATACGCCGCCGTCAACTGATCCACCGCTCCGGCGTGCGCCACGGCGTACTCATTCGACCACGGCTCATACAACCCCTTCATCCCATACGCCCCTTCCCCGCTCCACTCCCGCGACGCCAGATGCTCTGCCGCTCGCTCTGCCATCGACCGCAGTTCCGACGTTGTGATTTCGCTTTGTCCGATCACCCTGGCCCCGCGCACCATGAACGACGCCGCCGACGTCGCCGACCGCTGCGCTATATGCGTCACTCGGAACCGGTAGTACTTCGCCTTCAACTCCTCCCGCACCTTCTTCGGCTCGTCCAGCCCCAGCGCGGCATCCCCGCCCGCCTGCGACACCGCCCGCGATACCGCCAGCCGCAGTGACGTATTCGACCCCATGAGCGTCCCGGGAAACGCACCCTCCAGCCGGTCCCCGATCCGCACCGCCACCCCATCAAGCCCCGCCGAGTACTCCCGATCGATGTCGTCAAACGTCGCCGGCTCCACCGGCACCAGCGCGCCCGCCAACTCCAGACTGATCATCACTTCCCGCGCCGTCAGCCGCACCCGCTCGCCGCGCAGCGCATCGTTCTCGATCTTCAGCCGTCGATCCGCTTCCCCGATCGCTACGCGCGCCGCTCGACGCACCCCTTCCCCCGCCCCCGCCACCGTCGTTCCCTCACCTCCCCATTCGTGCGCCATCAGCGTTCCACGCCCCACCACCTCCCCGCCCAGCCGAAGTACCACCGACACCCCACCCACCATCACATCCTCCAGCCCCTCCGTCCGTTCAGGCACCTTCCACCCCCGCACCCATCCGTCCAGCGCCTGATACACCCGCATCGTCTCCCCAGGCGTCGGCGGCTCCCCCACCCCCGCCCTACCCCCAACGTCCCAATACCCCACACCCCGCACCCACGCACCCAACTCACCGGCCCTCCCGACCCGGCCCGCCGCCAACGTTGCCATCACACCACACGTCCCTATTACGCATCCTGACTTGATGATCCCTGACAACGTTCTCATACGCTTTCCTTCTTCCCCCGTGTTACTGGCCTTCTTCACATGCCCCCACGCACGTTCTTCGCCCGAGAACCACCCCAAGCGACTCCCATACGCGGCTGGCACACCAGTTGATTCATGTCTCTCAACAACTGGAGACCTGACCATGCTCGCACTCACTCAACTGACTGAGAACCGTAAACGCATCGCCCTCCTCGTCCTCCTCAGTTTCGCCGCCCTCTGCTGATTCGATCTTCTTCCCCACACCACGCCCGCCGACTCCCCAACTGGTTTGCCGGCTCTCCCGGTGGCTCTGCTCTCCAGAGCAGGTCCCCTTCGTCTTGTCTCACTCCCCCTCTTACTCTCCACCCGGCAGCTCAAGCCCTGCGATCTCCGGCAGCGACTTCCCGGCGATCCCCTGCAAGTCCCCGTACATCCCGACCGTGGACTGCATCACGCGGTCGATCTGTTCCTGACGCTTGGCCCACATCTTCGTGAGGGCCTTCTTCTCTTTGTCCAGGTCTTCCTGCAAGATCGTGAACGCCTCGATCACCGCCCCCACGCGCTGCTTGAACCGCGGGCCGGTCATGTACTCATACAGCATCTCGGCCTTGGACTGCATCCCCTCCACCGACCGACGGGCCGATGCGACCTCGATCAGCGTCTGTCGCAGCGCGACCGCCAGCGGGAGCATCGCCTTGTACCCCGTCACCCAGACCCCGTCGATCTGCTCGAAACTCTCGACGCCCTTGGGGAGCGTGCTGGTCAAGATCACCGCGGCGTCGGCCCGCGCCTCGCGCTGATCGTCGCGGAGTTTCCCCAGCCAGCCGTCGCTCCATTGGCGGGTGCGTTTGGATTCCCAGATGAGCGTCCCGATGACCTCGCCGCGCTCGCCGATGACGCGCTGGATCGCATCGCCGCCGAAGCGGCCCTTGGGCACAGGCTCGATCACGTCGCGCGGGAAGCGTGCCCGCAGCATCGCTTCGAGGTCCAGTTCCTGCACCTCGCCTTGGAGTTGCTGCGAGCCTTGCTCGGCTTTGCGCTGCAGGTCTTCCACGCGGCGCTGCATGTCGGCGATGAGTTTGTCCTTCTCCGCGGCTTTGAGCCGGTACTGCTCCGCCGCG
>JBGSIF010000341.1:0-22721 GCA_041742635.1 Phycisphaerales bacterium | reverse complement strand
GCGTCAGCCGGATGCGGTCGGCGCGGGAGTGTGCCGGCCCTTTCAGGCGGCATGCAGCAGCCTCGCCCCCGCGACCACCTCGTCGCGGAAGTACCGGGATAAGTCCCCCGCCGAACGCAGGTCCACCTTTCGCCCGATGGCGTCTTCAAGGTCGGCTTCCATGTTGGCGACCCCGATCAGACCGATGTGCGTCGCCGGTGCGAACTCCACCAGCATGTCCACATCGCTACTCGGACGAAACCCGTGCCCGCCCTCGGGTGTCGCTTCACGCAGGATGCTGCCGAACAGCGAAAGCCTCACTGCTCCATACCGCTGGCAAATCTCGGCGATCCGGTCCATCGGGAATGTAACGCCGTTGATCAGCATGGCTCAACTGATTATAACGCGGCAGTGTTTGAGCGTCGCGCCTTCGCCCGTACTCGATCGACGCGGAAGAATCTGCCGTGCCCCGCCGCGACGGCCCGCCCTACTTCCCGGCATAGTCAATCACCCGCGCGATCTCGCTCCGCAGGTTGTGCCGCGAGACCACCCGGTCCACCATCCCCGCCTTGAGCAGGTACTCCGACCGCTGGAACCCGTCGGGGAGTTCCTGGCGGATCGTCTGCTGGATCACGCGGGGGCCGGCGAAGCCGATCAGTGCCTTGGGCTCGGCGAAGTGGATGTCACCCAGCATGGCGAACGACGCCGTGACTCCCCCGGTTGTCGGGTCAGTGAGCACGGAGACGAACATCCCGCCGGAGTCGGAGTACCGAGCGAGCGCGGCGGAAGTCTTGGCCATCTGCATGAGCGACAGCCCCGACTCCTGCATCCGAGCACCGCCGGAGCAACTGACGATCACCAGGGGCAGGCTCAGTTCCGTTGCTGCTTCGATCGCCCGGGTGACGGTCTCGCCCACGACACTGCCCATCGAGCCCATCATGAAGTTGAGGTCGAGGCAGCAGAGCATCGCCGCTCGGCCTTTGATGAACGCCTTGCCCGCTAGCACCGCGTCCTGCCGCCCGCTCTTTTTCTGTTCCGATTTAAGCCGTTCGGCGTACCCCTTGAGGTCATTGAACTTCAGCGGGTCTTTGGGCGAAAGCGTCGTGAACATCGGCTCGAACGAACCCGGATCAGCCAGTTGCTTCACCCGCTCCACGGCCCCAATCCGGTAGTGATGGCTGCATTCCGGGCAGACGTGCAGGTTTGCTTCCATTTGCTTGCGGTAGATCATCTGCCCGCACCCGGGGCACCGCAGCCAGAGTCCTTCGGGGATCGAACTTTTCCGCGCCGGGCGGAGTTCCGATAACGTTTTGACGACCGGCAGGAGCGACGGTGTCTCTGAACCTTGCACGCCGCCGACCTCACCGATCAATGGTGTCGCAGAGCCGGTGGTGGGTGTGAGAGGTTGGGAAAGTTGTGTCATGGTTGGTGTACCGAGTCACACGAGATCGAGAATGAAAGGCAGGCGCCCAAAATACGTCCGCCAGCCGCTTGCCCTGCCCCCGATAAACCGTAAACCCACCGCATAGAACCAAGGACGACAGTGCCCCCAGACCTCTCTAAACCCAATCCAATCGCACGCGCGGCGGCAGCCGATCAGCGAGCGGTTCCGACTTTTCCCAGCATTCGGGGCTGAACATTGAACCAGCGCGACCAAGCCGATTTCTGGGCTTCGCACCAGATATTGCACGTCGGTTCGTCGGCCATCCAGCACCTGACCATTCCAGACGCGATGGGGCGGAGGACGAAACCGACCGCTGCTCCGGATCGGGCGCGTTCGAGAATCCGGGTCGCGGTGCCGGTGAGCCGGTCCATCGCATCTTGTACCGATTCGCCGCCGGGTGGGTTGACGAGGGACGGATCGTCCATCCAGGCTTTGCAAGCCTTGGGGAAGCGCGAAACCATCTCGGAGACGAGCATTCCTTCCCATAGCCCAAGGTTCATCTCGGCGAGGTCATTGGAGACGGTCACGACGCCCCCGGTGGTGTGGGCGAGTAGTTCGGCGGTCGCCGTGCTGGCTTCATCAGGTCCGCACCAGATCGACCCAAGCCGCCCGCCACCGTCACCGTCGAGGATCGTGAGGCATCGTTTCAACTGTTCCAGCCCACGAGCCGAAAGGGGCATGTCGGTGGATCCTTGAAGCCGGGCGGCGTCGTCCCACTCCGTGGAACCGGAACGGACCACCAACGCGCGAGTATGAGGTGATGTGCTAGCCATGCGGGGTGTCGTGTATCACAAACCCTGGGGATACGTCAAACATCGACTACTTGGGCCGATGATCAGCATACGTCGGATCCGACGAGGTAACAAGTCGGGTTTTGATCGTGTTTGAGTTCGATAACAAAACACATACATTATACGAACAAATTGCCATTTGGAGTGAAAGCCATGCCGAATTGCTGATCGCACGCGCGCGGTGCGGGTACTTCCATCCACAATTGCATCGGCAATCCATCGCGCTACTGGTATATAGTTGGGATCGATGAACCTGCACCCGGCCTCACGCGCGGGCGATGGTGCGGTGACTGGCTCTACCCCGGGATCAACCATGGACGATCGTCAAACGCAAATACGTGAAGGGGCCGGACTCGAGGAATCTCGGCTGAATACCGAGTTCATCGACTTCCTGAAGAAGTACTCGACGCACGCACTGGTCGTGATCGCCGTCATTGCCGTCGGGTTCTTCGGGTGGAACAAGTACACCGAGGCGAAGGAAAACGCGATCGCCAGCGCGTTCAGCGAACTGGAAGCGGCGGCGGAGGCGGGGAAGCCGGAGAACTTGCTGGCCGTGGCGGAAGATCACGCCGGCCGGGCGAGCATCGCCGAACTCGGGCGGCTGTACGCCGCGGACCTGTACCTCAACGCGGTCCGCAACGGGCTGAAGTTGGGCACGACCTTCACGCCCGAGGGGCAACTGGAGATCCAATCGGACATTCTGGACGAGCGCACCACCGAGGAATACCTGACCAAAGCGAACGAGATCTACGACGCGGTCGTCAACCGGACTAGTGGGAAGGCGGATCAGGTCCAGTTTCACGTCGGCGGTTTGTTCGGTCTGGCGGCGGTCGCCGAGTCGCGTGGGAAGTTCGACGATGCCAAAGCCCAGTATGAGCGTGTGAAGACCGTCGCGGGCGAGGCGATTCCCGAGTTTGCCAAGCGGGCACAGGCCCGGATTGATTCGCTCGGCCAGTTGGCGTCGTTACCGAAGTTGTACCGGCAGCAGGAGTTGCCGCAGGCCAAGCCGGCCGCGGCACCGTTGAACCTGATCCCGATGGAATCACCGCCGGCGGGGATCGAACCTGTTGGACCGCCGTCCGTGCCGGCTCCGACGCTCGTGACGCCGCCGATCACGATAACGCCGGTGCCCGATCCCGCCCAGCCCCCTGCTGCAACCCCACCGGCTAGCACCCCTCCGGCTACAACCCCGCCTGCTACCCCCCCGCCTGCTACCCCCCCGGCAACGACCCCACCGGTTGCACCACCGGGCCGCTAAGCCCAGACTCCAAGCACGAGCGAAGGCCGCCGGTACGTGTCACGAAACAAGAACAAGCGCGACGGTACACGTTCGACTCACGAGGTCGGTTCGGACGTCGTTCGTCGTGGGGGAAAAATCGACCCCGATGCGCTGCGCAAGCGAATTCTGTTACAACGGGCGGCTTCCGATTCGGGCACGCCCCCGAACGACCCCGAGTTGGCCGGCGACCTGCTTCCAGATGACGACTCTCCGATCGCGTCGCCGGTGGGCGCCGATGACGATGCGCCGAATCGGGTCGTCTTTGCGCTCCAGCGCGACTTGAATAAACGCCTGGACAAATACCTCACCGACCGCATCCCGTTCATGAGCCGCTCGCAACTGCAGCGACTCATCGACGAAGGCGGGGTGAAGGTGAACGCGCGTAGCCCCAAGGCGTCCACGATGCTCCGCAAAGGGGACCGCGTAGAAGTCTTCGTGCCGCCCCCGCCTTCGTCTGAAGTCTTACCCGAAGACATCGCATTGGACGTGTTGTACGAGGACGAGTACCTCATCGTGCTGAATAAGCACGCGGACATCATCGTTCACCCGGCCCGGTCGCACAACAAGGGCACGATGATCAACGCGCTGGCGTACCACTTCCAGCACCGCTCGGCGGCGAACGGGGGCGGTGGGGGCCGGCTATCCGCCGTGGGCAAAGAGTTCGCCCGTCCCGGCGTCGTGCATCGGCTGGACCGCAACACCACCGGGGTCATTGTGTTCGCCAAGGACGACGAGGTCCATTGGAAACTCGGGCTTCAGTTCGAGCACCGGCGAGTAGACAAGCGTTACGTGGCGATCGTGCATGGGCTGGTCGAGCCGCCGATCGACGTGATCGATTTCCCGATCGGCCCGCACCCTTCCAAGGAAAAGGGGTACCGCGAGAAGTATGTGGTGCGTCACGACGTGCTGGGGAAGCCGTCGGTCACGATCTGCCGGGTGATGGCGCACCTGTCTTCGCCGGACGCTTCGGCCGCCGACGGCAAACCGAAGCAGTGTTCCATCGTCGAACTTGAACTCAAGACAGGCCGCACGCACCAGATCCGTGTGCATCTATCTCATCTTGGGTATCCGATCGTGGGCGACGATATGTACGGCGGGCGCGCGGTCGAGTTGCCCGCGCCGGCGGGCGAACCCGCCACCGTTTTCGGGCGGCAAGCACTGCACGCGGCGATGCTCCGATTTCAACATCCGATCAGCGGCGAGATGGTCACGTTCACCGCGCCGCTGCCCCAAGACCTGCGGCGATTGGTGCAGACGGTGTGTGCTGCGGGCGACCCGGTGAGGTTCGAGCCGCCGGGATTGACGTTATCGATGGAGCGGTTGCTGGAGGAGTAGTGCCGCGGAGCGCGAGGCGATGGATCAGCATCGCCGGCGAGTTCGTCGGAACACCAGCCCGGCCCAGATCGCCATCATCATCCCTGCGCCGGGAGTCGGGATACTCACGACCCAACCTTCGATGGATCCATTGTGGGTGCCGTATCCGGCGATGGTGTTTCCATCCGCGGAGACGGCGGTGGCGGCAGAGAGCAGCCAGCCGTCGAGTACGACGCCGCGCTGTACGAGAAAGAGTCGGAGGTCGATCGGCGCGCCATCGACCCACATAATCGCGCGTCCGTTCACATCATTGTTGGCGTACCCGACGATGACGCGGCCGTCGAACGAAGCATCGACCGCGGAGGTGTATGAGGCGTTGGGAAGGGGCGGCAGTGCGGACATGCCTGAATCCTCGCTCCAAACGAATGCGGTTTGTTGCGGGCCGGAGAAGTTGAAGCAGCGACCGACGGTGATGCGGCCATCACCCGATACGGCGTTGGCCGTCGCCCGCGTGAATGAACTTCCCGGGATGACGCCCAGGTCGAGCATCCCGTCTTCGGGGGTCCATCGGGCGGCGCGGGGCACATTTGGCGCGGCGTGCCCGAAGCCGACGATCACGGTGCCGTCGTCTGAAAGCCCGAGTGCGCCGGAGTTGTGGGGGCCGCCGGGGAGGTCGCCCAGGCCTTGGATCCCGGCACTGGTCCAGCGAAAGGCCTCGTCGCCGTTGCTGGACGAACTCCTGCCGATGACGACGGCGCCGTTCGCGGAGACGGCGTGGGCGGCGCTGGTCGTGATGCCACCGGGCAGGTCGCCGAGGCTGACCATCCCGCCACCCTGGGTCCAGCGAAAGGCGAAGGAGTTTCCGCTGGCGCCGCTGCTGACGCCGACGATGGTGGTGCCGTCGTTCGAGATGGCGTAGGCGGTGCTCTGATCGGTGCCCCCGGGCAAGTCGCCCAGCCCACGGATGCCGCTCGCGGCGGTCCAACGGGACGCCTGAAGAAAATCACCGCGGCTCCCGCCGACGACGATCGAGCCGTCGCCGGAGATCCCGAACGCCTGGCTCTCGAAGATCCCGCCGGGGAGGTCGCCGATGCCGCTGAAAAACGGAGTCGGCAGGCCGCCGGCGCTGGACCACGAGGCGGCGGTGAAGACGGCAACGATCCCGACGCCGCGCGCAACGACTCCACCCGAACTCATCGCATGTATCATCTTCTTCGTTCCTCCACCCGAAACCTACATCACGAAACGTGGCGCGTCAAGGGGTCGGGCGGTTGAAAACGAACGGCGTCCGACGCTGGGTTACCAGAGTAATCGCACACGGATCGTTTCTTGGATCTTCTTGAACCCGTCCGTCAGACGGACGCCGTCGGTCGGGTCCACGTCCAGCACGACATACCCGATGGAGTCGTTGGTCTGGAGGTATTGTGCGGCGATGTTGACGCCCAGGTCGGCGGCGACGCCGTTGAGTTTCTTGAGCACGCCCGGCTGGTTGCGATGGAAGTGGAGGATGCGGTGGCGCCGGCCCCCGGCGCGCTTTGCCGACGTGGTGTCGGATCCACGGTCCTCGCTGGTACCGTCGCCTTGCTCGGGCAACTCGACCTGCGGTACGTTTACCGCCCCGGTGGTGCTTCCATTATTCACAAAGCGGATCAGTTTCGTGACGACGTCCTGCGAGATCGATTCCTGAGCCTCTTCGGTGCTCCCGCCGATGTGCGGCGTGAGGATCATGTTTTCGACGCCGCGGAGCGGACTCTCGAACGCATCGCCCGCACCAATGGGTTCGTGCGGGAAGACGTCCAGCGCGGCGCCGCCGAGTTTGCCCTTCTTGAGCGCCGCCGCGAGGGCGTTGATATCCACAATATTCCCGCGTGCGTTGTTGATCAGCATCGCCCCCTTTTTCATCTTCCCGATCTCGCGCTCGCCGATCATGTTTTTGGTGTGCGGGGTGGCGGGGACGTGCAACGTGACGATATCGGCCGCTTCGAGCAGCGCACCGAGCGATGGCGCCCGCTGCGCGTTGCCCAGCGCGAGTTTGGAGATGATGTCGTAGAACATCACCCGCATGCCCATCGCCTCGGCGAGGATGCTCACTTGCGACCCGATGTGCCCGTACCCGACGATGCCGAGCGTGCGACCGCGGACTTCGTGCGCGCCGGCCGCGCTTTTGTCCCACTCGCCACGGTGCATCTTCTGGGACTTCGTGAAGATCCCGCGTGCGAGCATGACGACCTCGGCGATGGTGAGTTCCGCCACGCTGCGTGTATTGGAGAACGGAGAGTTGAAGACCGGCACCCCGAGCGAACACGCCGAAGCAAGATCGACCTGATTGGTCCCGATGCAAAAGCACCCGACAGCGAGCAGCCGTTTGGCGTTCTGGAGGGCCGATGCCGAGAGTTCGGTCTTTGAGCGAATCCCGAGCACATGGGCGGTTTTCAGTACGTCGGCCAGTTCGCGCTCCCCGAGCGCGGGCTTGATCGAGCGGACCTTGAACCCTTCGGCCTCGCAGAGTTCCGCGGCGCGCGGATGGATCGATTCGGCAAGAACAACCTCGATGCGCTGCTTGGGAAACGGCGTGGTGGTGGCGGGCATGAGCGGATGTTATCGGAGCCGAACCGTCGGTGCGTTCGCATGTTGGTTCAGACTTTGGCCAGGCGGCCTTCCCACCCGGCGACTGCGACCGCCGCCGCCGCGTCGCCGGTGACATTGATGACGGTTCGGCACATGTCCAGCACGCGGTCGACGGCGAGGATCATGGCGATCCCCTCCGCCGGGACTCCGACGGATCGCAGAACGATCACGAGCATGACCATCCCGCCGGAGGGGATCCCCGGGGAGCCGATCGCCGCGACGACCGCCGTGAGGACGAGCGAGAGTTGCTGTGCGAGCGACAACTCTTGGGCATAGAACTGGGACAGGAAGACCGCCGCGACGGCCTGCATGAGCGCCGTTCCGTCCATGTTCATCTTGGCACCCATGGCGCAGACGAAACTGGTGATCTCGGGCGGGACGCCCAGGTTGTCCCGAACGTTCTGGATCGTGACAGGGAGCGTTGCGGCGGAACTGGAACTACTGAACGCGACCAGTTGTGCTTGCGAGATTCCACGGAAAAACGTTCGCACCGGCATCCGTGCAAAGATCACCACCACCGCCGGGTACATCACAAACAGAATCAGCCCCAGCCCAGCGAGCACGGTGAGGCAGTACGCGCCCAGGGCGATGAGCGCGTCCACGCCCAGCGTCGCCACGATTGGGGTGATGAGGCAGAAGACCCCGATCGGTGCGAGGCGCATGATCCCGCGGACGATCAGGATGAACGCTTCGTTAAGCCCTTCGAGGACTTTGAAGACCGGGTCCGATGTGGCGCGCGGCAAGAGGCTGAGTGCGATACCGATCAGGATCGCCATCACGACGATCTGGAGCATGTCGCCGCGCGCCAGCGCGTCGAAGGGGTTGGTCGGCATCACGTCGCGCAGCAAATCCCACGGATTCGTGGATTTGGACAGGTCAATCACGCGTGCGGAGGCGGAACCCGCGGCGGTCGTCGTTGATTCGATCAGTTTGGCACGGGCTTCTTCGCCGATGAATCGCGGGTCTCCGGGGCGTACCAAGTTGACCAGCGCCAGCCCCATCCCCACCGCAATGAAAGCAGTAGAATAGAAGATGAACATCGTTTTGGCACCCAGCCGCCCGAGTTGGCGTAGGTCGCCGAGCGATCCGATCGCCAGGCACATCGCCATTAGGATAATCGGTGCGGCGATGAACTGGAGCGACCGCTTGAACAAGTCTCCGATCACTCGGTTCAGGTTCGTGATGAACGCCAGCGTGTTCTGGGCAAAGGTGCCTTCGCCTGCGGTTGATTTGATGTCGGCGCCGAATGCGTTCAGTGCCAGCCCGACGCCGACGCCCAGCGCAAGCCCGATCAGGATCTTCCAGTGCAGCGCGAGTTTCATGGCGGCATCCTACCGGATCCGCTTCATATCCGCCGGGCGATTATGGCTGGACTCCTGCGAGTGCTTCCTCGATCACGTCGCGCATCTTCCGCTCGAACGGCGTCGCCCACCCGCTCTCGCGGAAGATCACGTTCCCGCCGGCGTCGATCACCACGAGAGTAGGGATTCCCTTGACTTTGAAGGCCGCGGAGACTTCTTCGCCGGCGAGGAGTGTGGTGTAGGTAGCGTTCATTTTGTCCATGAACGCAGCCGGGTCGGTGGTGTCGTTGACGTTGATGCCCAGGACGACGAGGCCTTCATCCGCATAGCGTTCGTGGAGGCGTTGCATCGCGGGGATCGCCGCGCGGCACGGCCCGCACCAACTCGCCCAGAAATCCAGTACGACGACCTTCCCGCGGTGCTGCGACAGCGAGACGAGTTTCCCGCGCGTGGAGCGCAGTTGGAAATCCGGTGCCGGCCGACCTGTGGTGCCCAGGCTCAGGTTCGGGCCGAACGACGCGATTCCGAGCGCGACGCCGACAAGGATCATGATGACAACAGCGAAACGGCCCATGCGTCCTCCGGTACAACAATCCCGGTAGAGTTCATCGACCGGATTCAGTCGCTTCCCAAGCGCGTCGGATGCGCACTTTTCGCGGGTCGCTGCTTGAGGAGTTCACAATGAGTGTTCGGTATCGGCAACTGATCGGGCTTCTCGTCGCGCTCGCGGGCGTGGCGCTTTCGGTGCCGCACGCGCCGGGGTTCGATTCTCGCTCGGCGCATCAGCCTGATGATGCCGCAACGAAACCCAAAGGGTTGCTCGGCATCCCCGACGGGGTTGACGTGATCCGCGGCATCGAATACGCCAAAGCGGGCGAACATTCATTAAAATTGGATGTCTACACCCCTTCGGCGAAGCCGGGTACCGATAAGCCCGCGCCACTGCCGGTGATCATCTGGATCCACGGCGGCGGGTGGGAATCCGGCACCCGCAGTGCGTGCCCCGCGGCCCAACTCGTCCCGCACGGGTACGCCGCGGTCAGTATCAGTTATCGGTTCTCGCAGGTCGCGCCGTACCCCGCGCAGATCCACGATTGCAAAGCCGCCGTGCGTTGGGTTCGTGCGCACGCGAAGGAACACAATATCGATCCCGCCCGCATTGGGGTGTGGGGGGCGTCGGCGGGCGGGCATCTGGTCGCGCTCTTGGGCACGAGCGGGGGTGACGCGGAACTCGAAGGCTCTATCGGTGGGAATGTGGAACATTCCAGTCGTGTTCAGGCTGTGTGCAACTGGTTCGGCCCGACGGACCTGATCAAACTGTGCCGCATGGCGGGTGGCGAGACCGCTGCCGAGGCCGCCCTCCCACGCGATGGGTACACCCCTCCCGTGCCTGCCGTGCCGAGTGCGAAGCCCGCCAACGAACCCCAGCCGAGTACTGCTTCTTCTCCGACGTCCACCCCCGCCGACCCCTCGGGAGGGTCTGGCGTTGCTGCCGCGCGGCGCACAAAAGTGCCCACGCCGCGTCCCATCCTGAAACTACTGGGCGGCAAGATCGAGGACCAACTCGCCCTCGCGGCAGGGGCCAACCCGATCACGTACATCGACGCATCCGACGCGCCGTTCCTCATCGTTCATGGCGACGCGGACACACTCGTACCGATCGATCAAAGCCGAATCCTGCTCGATGCGCTGAAGCGCTCGGGCGTGGAAGCCACGCTCCATACCGTCAAAGGCGGCGGGCACGGGTTCTGGAACGACGAACTGCTCCAACTCGTCCGCGCGTTCTTTGATGAAGAACTGGCCATCAAGTCGCCGGCCCCCGTTGAGCCGAAACCGACACCGAAGTAATCCACTTGGGATAGTCGTTCTCGCGGTGAGCGTTCATCCGCCGTCCAATTGGGTACGCTTGAACGATGTCACACAGCGTTACACCCGCCGGGCCGTCTGTGGTGGTGATGATCCCCGCTCGGCTCGCATCCACCCGCTTCCCTGAAAAAGTGCTCGCGTTCCGCACGGGCAAGCCGCTGGTGCAGCACGTCTACGAAGCGGCGATTCGGGCACGGTGCGCCGAACGGGTTGTTATCGCCGCCGACAGCCAGCGTGTGTATGACGCGGCGTCGCGGTTCGGCGCGACCTGCGTGCTCACGCGAGAGGATCACCCCAACGGCACCAGCCGGCTCGCGGAGGCCGCTTCGGTTCTGGGTCTTTCATCCGAAACGGTGGTCGTGAACGTCCAAGGCGACGAGCCTGAAGTGGAACCCGATACCATCGACGCGGCGGTCGCCGCCATGATCCGCGCAGGCTCACTGATGGGCACCGTTGCCGCCCCACTGCACCCAACCGACGATCCAGCGAATTCGAATATCGTCAAGGTCGTTCTTGGGGTCAACGGGCAGGCACTGTACTTCTCACGCGCGTTGATCCCCTTCGACCGCGACCGAACGCACAGCCCCGGCGCGCGCCCGTTACGCCATATCGGGTTGTATGTCTACCGCCGCTCGTTTTTGGATACCTACCTTGCGCTCTCGCCCACTCCGCTGGAAGAGGCCGAGAAACTTGAACAACTGCGTGTCCTGGAGCACGGCTACGAAATCTCGGTCGCCGTGGTCCCCAGGGCTTCGCCCGGGATCGATACCCCCCGAGCAGTACGAAGCGTTTGTCCAGCGCTGGCAGCAGCGAACGAACCCTGCCGTCGGCTAAGCCGAACAAATGTTTATCGCGGCGCAGGCTCGCCCGCGCCGGGTATCGTGCGGTCCTTCGGCGACATGACTCGGAGTTTTAGACTGCCTTCGATGTCGTTACTCGGTGTCACGAAGAGCCGCCATTCGAGCGATTCAAACTGGCCCAAGGTTTCTTCCAGCCCGAACGTCGGGAGCATCGGCGAGAGTACTCGAAGCAGCCGTGCCGGGCGAAGCACACCGACCGAGTACCAGCGCCGCACCTCGTCGTCTCCTGCCGCTACGGGTAGACGAACGACCTCACGGCACGATTCGATCGTTATGGTCCGTGGCGCGTCCGGGTGCGCGGCGCGGCTCACCAGCACCGGGCCGCCCGGGGCACTCGCCGGTTGGGGCTTGCTCCCCATGCTCACCAGCCACCACCCCGCGCTCCTTGGTTTCCCCGCGCCTTGTACGGTTCCGGTCGAAACATATGTCCACGCTATATCCACCGGCGTGCCCAGCAACTGCGCGATCCGTTCAGACCCCGGCACGTTCACCCGAGTTCGGCGGATCGATTCGCACGATATCCCGGCAAGGTTCAGCGATGCGTTTACCGGGATCCCCTGCATCTTGGCCACGTTCTCGTTGATGCACAGGTCGCCGAGTTTGGACAGCGCGCCGATGTCGTGGGTCTCCGCTCCAAGGAACACCGTCGGCCCGACCCCGATCGGTGCCGACGCCTTGCCCACGGCGGCGGGGTTGTCCTGAACGATGAGCATTTGGCGACCCGCCAGCAAATCTTGGAGCGGGTCATTCAGGCCCAGCGATGTAAACGCGCTGCGCACCGGTGACTGCCCGCCCCTCCCTGCCTGTGCTTCGTGGTCCAGCCGTGACTCGACTACCGCGAGTGCCGCGTTGTGCCCCATCGCCTCGAACGGCCCCGCCGACCACGGGCGAATGCCCGCGAGCTGGGCATGATGGTGCTGATCCCTCAGCACGGCGTGCAACTCCAGCCCATCATCCGTCACCCGTCCGGTGAGCAATAGAAAGTTCGTCCAGTCGTGTTCCGCACGCCGATCCGACGGCGATTCGGGGTCCAATCGAATCGCCAGCAGGATCTGTGCGTCGGCGAACCGCGCGGCTTCACGCGCCAGGTCGGTATGCGCGAGCGTCTTCGCCACACGCCCCGACCACACGCCCACGATCTCGTCGAACAGTTCCGACCGCCCGCTCTCGGCCAGTAAGAGTGAGACGGCTCGATTCCTCGCCTTGCCGAGCGCCGGCTTTCCCGTTTGGCCGTTGGGCTCAGCCGGGGCTTCGTGCAAGTGCGTTGCTACTTCATAGTGACCGCCTTCGATGGTCCGGATCGCGTGCCCTTCGACGATCCCCCGGCGTGCCGGGCGCAATCGTGACACCATCTCGCGGTCGGTTTGCTCCGAGATCACGCTGAGCACCGCCCACCGTCGGGCGTCGGATCGGTCTCCATCTCGTGATGCGAAGACCAGCCGCGTCCCCACAAGCCGGTCCACGGCGTCGCGGCGCGTCATCCCCAATTCCGTTCCAAGCCGCGTCCAGTTTTCTTGAACGCTCAGCACATATTTGGATTCATCCGTGACACGGGCCAGGTCGCTCACGACCTTCCACGCCGCTTCGCTCAGGGCGGTGCCGAAGACCTCTCCGAACCGATCCACGATCAGCACCACCTCGACCGAGCGTGGGATGGAAGCCAGCGCATCGGCGGGCGCGTCGTCGAACCGCTCCGATGGGACCGATGCGTGCGCACCCGACACCAACGTCGTAGCGGTCGCCGCGAAGGCGATAACCAGGATAAACAGACGGCAAAGCAGCATAAGAACCCGAGTGAATGTCAGCGAGGGATCAGCCCCTCGCCGGGCGGTTGCCCGGTGATGAGCGGTGCAAAGTCATCGAGCAAATCACACCCGAAAACCGCCGGCCCTGTCCCATCCCCCCCCATCACCCCGACCGTCCCTCGGTCGCCGACGCGGATCACGGTTGACGAGATGTACCGCGGTTGCCGGAGACGACCGACCGGGAATGATTCGAACTGCCACGATGTCGGCGACCCGGCGGGCTTCGGGACGCCGTTGAGCGCGGCAAAGCGAACCTGCGACCCCGCGAACGGGGGGTAATCGGACAAATCAGAA
Organism: Phycisphaerales bacterium; assembly: GCA_041742635.1. Classification (GTDB taxonomy): domain Bacteria; phylum Planctomycetota; class Phycisphaerae; order Phycisphaerales; family UBA1924; genus JTS-AC122. Next base: position 9,160 of record JBGSIF010000341.1, on the reverse strand, counting down.
GAATCGACATACTCGATGTGGAGTGTTGCCGCCGCACCGGTCGAATCACCCCCGCGGCTTGTATAGACGAAAGACCCCGACGCAACGCCCGATTCCGTACGCGATTCCAAACCCCCCGGCACCGCGTCTGCGCGGGACGCGACAACGGTCACATACTCCCCGTTCGGTTTTTCCGACGCGTGATAGACAACGATCAAGGGCTGCGTTGCCAGCCGCTCGATCGAGTCGAGTTTGACCCGGAACCGCTCCGCCGCCAATACTGCCGACTCGCGGACCGAGTCCACCGCCGGGGTAAATACGACAGGCTGTGCGGGGGAGACCATCGATTGCATCTCGGGCGTCGTCGCGCGGATCACGAACACGGCACCTGCGACAACGAGCGCCAGGCTGGCCGCACCGACTTTGCACCACGTCAGAACCCGACGCGAATCCGGCTCAAGGAACGGTCGCTGCTCATGCACCCGCTGAATGATCGCGTCCGTCAGGTCCGGCGCGGCGACCTCCTCGCGCAGCGACTCCGCCACGCGATGGATCTCTCGAAGCCGGTCTCGACGCCGATCGCTGTTCACCGCCACACCTCCGCCACATGCTCGTTGTGCCGAACGTGCTCGGAGAGCAATCGTCGCATCTTCCGCCGCCCCCGGTGCAAGTGGCTCTTGACCGTGCCCTCGGGCATATCCATATATTCGGCGATCAGCGCGATCGGCCAATCCAGTTGATGGAACAGTACCACGATCTCACGCTGCTCGATCGACAGTGAGCACAGAGCGGCCCGCACGGCGGACTTGGCATTGGTCGATACCTCACGATCGATCGCCGGCATCTCCGGCGAATCCCCCGACCCCTGCTGAAGCCCCACCGCATCGCTGTCATACGCGGGCTTGTGCTTCTGGCACGCATTCACATACAGCCGTTTGGCGATCGTGAACAACCATGTCGAAAATCGGAACCGGAAGTCGAACCGGTGCAGGTTGGTCAACGCCCGCACAAAAGCGTCCTGCACAATGTCCTCGGCCACATCGGGCCGTCCGCACATCCGGAGCATGTACGCGTAGAGCGAGACCTGATGCGCGCGAATGCACTGCTCCGCCGCCTCGCGGTCGCCCGCGATGGCTCGTTGGATCAGGTCGCGTTCTTCGGCGCGTGTCATCTTAAACAATTGTACACTCTTCTGCCAGATTGGTTTCACTGCGGACGCATGAATCGCAGATCGTGATCGTATTTTGTACGGACAATCTCCTTGATTGTCGTACAGATTCGGTTTCATCTGCGTCGCTGTCGCTCGCATCGGGAGCCTCCCATGGTTCAACTCTACAAGACGTTTGGCATTCCGTCGGTAACGATTGCGTATCCCCACGGCTCCCCGCGCCCAAGTGGCCGGACCAAAGCGAATGTCCAGCGGCCTCTGGAGTACAAAGCGTCATTCGCTCCTTCCCCACGACATCGAATCTTGAAACCGATGATGGGTCCACTCAACGAGTTCAACGGCGGGAGCACCTGAGCCGTCGCACATGCAATCGAGTTCCAGCCCCGTTCGTTTGCTCCTACTCTTTAAAAGACGTACCAAGTTCAGCACTCTTTGACGGCGCGTGCCACCATGAATCGATCCACCGCTGCACTCCTCACGAACCTTATCGATTACGCCGGGTTGTACCCACCGGCGAAACTCGGCATGAGCGCGGCGGTCGACAACTACGCCACCTATCTCCAGTCCGCTCAATCCTGGATGCTCGGGCGCTTCATCGCGCCGGTCTCGCGTCTCGAAGAGTTCCGGCGCGAAGCACGCGGCCTGCTTCCCACTACCGACCCGCCGCCGAACGAAGGATCCGACTTTCACCCAGCGCAGGTTCCATGGCGTATTTCGGCCATCATCGACGGCGACCTTGAAGAGAACCTCGACGCCATCTTTGCGTTCAACCACGAACACCAGCAACCGAAAAACGGTCTGGCCAATATCGACGCGATTGAACTCAAGGCCGTTTCTCCTATCGATATCGACCGAGCCCTCGATTCCATCCCCGAAGAGGTCTACCCCTTCTTCGAGATCCCACTGCTCGCCGGGCAAGGGCAGAACGCCGACACCCGCGGCTTCGTCGCCGCACTCTCCGGCACCGACGCCGCCGCCAAGATCCGCACCGGTGGGCTGACCCCCGATGCGTTCCCGCCCGTGGACTCTATCGCCGCATTCCTCGTCGCCGCCGCCGACGTCCCCTTCAAAGCCACCGCCGGGCTTCATCACCCCGTCCGCTCCGAGCATCCGCTGACCTACGAGCCGAACTGCCCGCGCGGGGTGATGCACGGGTTCATCAACGTCTTCGTCGCGGCGTGCATCGCCCGCTCGTCCCGCGTCACCGCCGAGCAACTCACGCGGGTACTCAGCGAAACCTCGCCCGGCGCGTTTCGGTTGACCGACGACGCCCTTTACTGGCAAAGCGTCCGCGTCGATACCGATCAGGTGCAAGAAGCCCGTGAGGTCTTCGCCACGTCTTTCGGATCGTGTTCGTTTGAAGAACCCGCCGAAGACCTCCGCGCCCTGAAATGGTTGTAAGCCGATCGTCGCGGGTACCTTCCCAAAGCCACCCCGATTCGATTTATCCGAGCAGTAGTCGCGCTACCCGCGCCGCCCCATCGGCCGGTCCGAGCGTCCCGGCCCGTCGCTGCATCTCGTGCATTGCCTCATCGCTTGATACCAGCGGCCCGATAGCCGCCGCAAACTCCGGTATGGTGGCATTTGGTTCAATCCGATCGGTTACGACCACCGCCGCGCCTTTTTCCACCATCCCCGCCGCGTTGTACTTCTGGTGCTGATCACGGTGATAGGGGTACGGCAGAAAGATACATGGCACCGCGTTCGCCCACGCCTCTCCCACGTTCCCCGCACCGCTGCGAGCCACGGCCAGGTCCGCCGCCCCCCACCAATCGCCCATCTCTTTGACAAACGGCTGCACGACCGCGCGGATCCCCGCGGCTTCATACGACTCTTGGAGTTCGCGCTCCTGTTCTTTCCCGCATTGGTGGATTACCTGCCACAGACGCGACAATCTCGGGGCAACTTCTGAATCACTCTGAACAAGCGCGATAAGTAACCGGTTGATCGAACTTGCCCCTTGACTCCCGCCGGTAATGAGCAGGGTTTGCCGCTCCGGCTCCAGCCCCAGCCGCGCTCGGCACTCGGCCTTCGGCCCACGCGCCATCACCTCCGCACGCACGATCGGCGGCACCAGCGTCCAATCTCGCGTCCCCTTCGAGTGATCCTTCGCAATCGGCGCACCCGTTACGATCCGATCCGCCCGCTTGGCGATCATCCGGTTCGCCTTCCCCGGCACCGCGTCCAGATTCACCAGCGTCACGCGAACCCGCTCGACTCGGGCCGCCTGCACGCACGGTGCGGCCACAAACCCTCCCATCGCCACGATCTGCACAGCCTCGCGCGAGCCGGCCCGCTCGACCTCTGATCGGATCAGCAAACGCGCCTCCCGCACACTGCGCCCCCACGATTTCAGGAACCGAACCAGTGCCCGGGGCCGCACCCCGAACGGCCGCGCCCCCAGTGCCACAAACTCCGCCCCTTCCCCACTCAATATCGTCGTATCGATCGCGCGGTCCGAACACACAAACAGACTTCGCACGCCGCTCGACTGCCGATCGAGTTCGCGTGCGACGGCCACCCCGGGGTAGATGTGTCCGCCCGTTCCGCCGCCGACGAAGATACATGTGCGTGTTGCCATACGACCCCGATTATCGCTCCCCTCCCAACATATCTGCGAATGATCGGCACGAATCAACGATTGGCCGCACACATTCCCAAGCACGCCTCGGCGGCGTCGGTCGGATTGTGGGCAAGCAGGGTCGCCGGGAACTCTGAACGCAAGTTCGGTTACGGGATACACAAAAAAACCGAAGCCGAGCCTCGCAAGCAGGCCCGGCTTCGGAGTTACTCAAAGACTTCGGCGTCTTACTTCAGGGTCGGGGCGATCCCCAGCGCCCGCACCAGGAACGCGAACTTGTCGGCGGTCTCCTCGATGCGCTTGCTCGTCGGCTTCCCCGCGCCGTGCCCGGCGGCGGTCTCGACACGGATCAGGATTGGGTTATCGCACCCCTGCGCCCACTGCGCCGCCGCGGCGAACTTGAACGAGTGCGCCGGGTACACCCGATCGTCGTGGTCGCCAGTTGTAATCAGCGTCGGCGGGTAGCAGGTGTCCTTCTTGAGGTTGTGCAGCGGGGAGAAGGCACGGAGAGCCTTGAACTCGTCGGCGTTGTCCGATGAGCCGTAATCCCCGATCCAACCCGCACCGACGGTGAACTTGTGGAACCGCAGCATGTCCATGACGCCCACGTCGGCGATGCACGCGCCGAAGAGGTCCGGTCGCTGCGTCATGCACGCCCCGACGAGCAGGCCGCCGTTGGATCCGCCGTTAATCGCAAGTTTCGGTGTCGAAGTGTACTTGCTCTTGATGAGCCACTCGGCGGCGGCAATAAAGTCGTCGAAGGTGTTCTGTTTTTTGAGCCTCATCCCGCCCTGGTGCCATTCCTCGCCGTATTCGCTACCACCCCGCAGCGTGGCAACGGCGTAGACGCCGCCCATTTCCATCCAAGTGATGATGCTGGGGGAGAAGCCCGGTGTGACGGGCACATTGAACCCGCCGTACCCGTAGAGGATCGTCGGGTTGTTACCGTCGAGCGAAAGCCCCTTTTTGTGGGAAATGAACATCGGGAAGCGGGTGCCGTCCTTGCTGTTCAGGAAGACCTGCTTGGTCTCGAAGTCGTCGGTATTGAAATCGACTTTGGGCGCGCGGAAGAGGGTGCTCTTGCCGGAGGCGATGTCGTATTGGTAGATCTGGCCGGGTGAGGTGTATCCGGAATAGGAATAGAAGGTGACGGTGTCGCCCTGTTCGCCGCCGAACCCGCCCGCGGTGCAGATCCCGGGGAACTCGACGTCTCGTTGATAGGTACCGTCGGCGGCGTGGACACGGACTTGGGTGCGTGCGTCCTTCAAGTATGAGCAGAAGAACTTCCCGCCGACATAGCTGGCGGATTGCAGCGCGTTGTCGCTCTGCGGGATGAGTTCCTTCCACGCGGAGCGTTCGGGGTGGTTGATATTGATCGCCCAGACGCGCCCGCGGGGCGCGTCAAGGTCGGACTGTACGTAGAACGTGGGGCCGTCGTTGCCGATGAAACTGTACTGGGCATCGAGTTTGTCCAGCAGCGGCGTGACTTTGGAGTCGGGCTTGGTGAGGTCTTTGTAGAAGATCGCGTTCTCGACCTGCTTGTATGGGCTGGCGGAGATGACCAGGAAGTTGCCGTCGTCATTGACGCCCCCGAAGAGGTACCACTCAGGCTGATCGGGGCGTTGGTAGACGAGGGTGTCTTTATCCTGCGGGTCGCCGAGTTTGTGGAAGAAGATCTTCTGGTTGGTGTTCATCGCTTTGATGTCTTCGCCGGGCTTGGGCGCATCGAAGCGCGAGTAGAAGAACCCAGAGCCGTCCTTCAGCCAGGACGCCCCGCCGAACTTCACCCAGCGGATCTCGTCGGGCAAGTCCTTGCCGGTGGCGATATCGCGGACGCGCCAGACGCTCCAGTCCGAGCCTTTCTCGGCGATGCCGTAGGCCATGAGTTTGGCGTCCTCGGTGATCGCCAGACCTGCGATGGCGACAACCCCCTCCTTGGAGTAGGTGTTCGGATCGATCAGCACCCGAGGCGTGCCGTCGAGCGTGTCGGCGACGTAGTAGACCCCCTGGTTCTGAAGCCCGTCGTTCCGCGCGTAAAAATACTTGCCCCCCTGGGTGAAGGGAAGTCCGAACCGCTCGTAGTTGGTGAGGTTGGTGATGCGGGACTTGATCGCGTCGCGCTGGGCGACCTGCCCGATGTACCCGAAGGTCACTTTATTTTGCGCCTCGACCCACGCCGCGATCTTCGGCCAGATCGTCGAACCCGGGGTGTCCGCTTCTTCCATCCACTGGTACGGGTCGGCGACCTTCACCCCGTGATAGGTGTCAAACTTGGCTTCGTCTCGCTCGGTCGCGGGGTACACCAGTTTGGTCCCGGGTTGGGCGGGTGCCGTCGCCACCGGCTGCGCGGAGGCCGCGGGCGGCGCGAGTGCGGGAGCGGAAAGGGCTAACACGCCCACGAGTGAGGCTCGAATCCGATGCATCAGGGTTCTCCGTAATGAAGCGATAGTCTAGGGCGTGCCTACGACATTACCGGCGCGCGTCTTGTGCGATGCCCCATTCACACAATCGAGCAATCGTTCGACAGCCCCGGCTACACCTCGGTCAACGCCTTGGCGGCCCACACAATTCCGCGACGCGTGAAGTCCCGCACTTCCGAAACATCAAAGTCCGACGCTTTGCGCCCCATCGACGAGTAGAACACCCGCCCCTTCCCCCAAGGCCTCGTCCACACCACCGGCATCACCGTGTCGGCGATCCACTCATACCCCGGCCGGGCCGGGAACCGCGTGCTCGCCAGCACATGGTTCGACGGGTCCGTGTGCATGTAGAACTGTTCGCTGGTGAGTTCAAAGTCCGGGATCCCGCGGGAAATCGGGTGGCGGTGATCGGTGATATGGACCCGGTACGTGACCAGGTTCCCGGGGTGCGCCACAAACTGCCCGCCGACCATGAACTGATACCCGGCGGCCCCCCGGAACGCATCACCCATGCCTCCGTGCCACCCGGCGATACCGACCCCGCCGTAGACCGCGCTGAGCAGGTTCTGCTCCTCTTCCTGTGTGATGACACCCTGGTTCCAGCACGGGATGATCACCGACGCCGCGCGCAGTTTGGCGCGATCCGCCAGCACACGCAGATTGTCCGCGAAGTGAACACTGAAACCCGCCAGATGCAGGATATCGGCGAACAGACGCACGCACCGCTCGGGCTCGTGTTCGTCGCTCCCGCCCCAGATGAACAGCGCTGACTTCATCGGTGGTATGGTACCAGCCAGACTCCCAACGAGCCGATCTCTCAAGTGATCGAAACCCAAGCGTGCCCTTTAGCCGATCACGTGCAAACCGCACTTCAATCTCACGCCACCGCGGCGAGTTCTTCGACGTGCTCGAACGCCACCGCCACCGCCTGCCGGTCCTCCGACATCGGGAACACGCGAACGACCTTGGCTTCCATCAAGGCGTCTTCCAGCAGGATCGGCGTGCGAGACCACGCGACTCCCACATCGATCTTCTCACCGGCCACCACCGCGCGCGCGGTGTGTAGTTCGATCAGCGCCCCCGTCGCCGACACGTCCCGCGTGACCGCTGAAACATACCGCTGCGTGCCACGGCGGAATACCTTGCACGGGCGCTCGATCTGGACGCGGGCACTGAGTCGTCGTTCGTGTGAGGGCATGGGTCACTCGCATTCGTGATTGGTGTATGGTTCCGTGTCGAATCGATACAAACACGCGGTCCGACACGCACCAGTTGCTATCGGCTTGCGCTGACCCGTGCCCCATAGTTCCCACCGGTACGAATTGATCAGGGTGCCGATGCGAGAATCCGGCACCCAGCGTTCACGCCGTTTCCGCGCGGCGTCGCACCGACGCGCGGAAACTGCGCACCCCGACCCCTCCAAACCGGTATCCATGAGTCTGACACGTTCGGCACCTTGCAGGACGATAACCGGGTGTGGACATTTCAGTCATCATCCCGACGCGACTTCGCCCGGACAAACTCGCCCGCTGCGTCCGCGCGCTCTCCCGACAGCAACTCCCCGGCTCTCACGGACTGTCCGGTCGCTTCGAGGTCATCGTGAGCATCGATGGCGAGGACGACGAGCAGTCCGAACACGCCGCCATCACGGCGTGGGATCACGATGCGCCGCACCCGATGCGCATCGTTCACGGTGAACAGGCCGGCCCCAACGCGGCCCGCAACCGCGCGATCGAACTCGCCCGCGGCCGCTGGACCATCTTGATCAACGACGACCTCTACGCACAACCGGGGCTGCTCTGCAAGCACATCGAGTCGCACCTTGAATCACATCAGAACGATCGATTCCGCGCGAACGGCGCGATCGTCCTCGGCGACGCGCCGTGGTACGTCCACGCCGACGACTCGCTCTTTGACCGCGTCGTCCGTGAAACATCCATTGTGTTCTTCTACGACCGGATGACCGACCTGAGCGCCTCGGGCACAGCGGGGGAGTCCGGCCACTGGCACGACTGGGGGTTCCGTCATTGCTACACGCTGAACCTCTCCATGCCGACCGCCGCGCTGCGTGCCGTCGGGGGGTTCACGGTGCTGCCGGTCGTGTACGGCTACGACGACATCGAAGCCGGCTGGCGCCTCCAACAGCAATTGCGTATGCCCGTGCTCTACCGTCCGCTCGCCAAGGGCACGCACGATCACCGCTACTCGCCCGATGAGTATCTCAAGCGAGAGCACACGTTGGGCCGGGCGGCGTGGCACCTGGCGCACGCCGCTCCCGCCTGCGCACTTGCCATCTTCGGACGCGACATCGCGTCCGCCTCCGAAATCGACTACTCGCGAGAGTTTGTCGCGCGGGAGCAATCCGCCGCGGATCGGCTCCGCGCTAGTTTCATCGAACTCGCGCGCACACCCTCCGCAGCGATCACCGGGCCGGCGTCCAAGCGGCTGGTCAACCTTGTGTACGAGCAGCATCTTTTGCTCAAGCGATGGGAATGGCGCCGCGGGCTGCTCGATGCGGCACGATCAAGCATCGCCCTTTCCGGCGATCCGCTCCGTGCGTTCGTCGCGGCGTAGCGCCGTTCCGCGAACCTCATCGGTACAAATGGTGGACCCGCACGCCCCGCGCTTCGTACATCTTGCGCCGCGCGTACACCGCGTCGGCGTGCAGCCACGACGAGATCACGATGTCGGTCGCGCCGCCGCTCGCCGCTGTTTCGGGCGAGCATACCTCCCACCCCAGCACGCGCGTGCCCCACTTCGCGGGGTCGTCGTCCGCCACGCCCGCGATCGGCACAGGCGATGCCCCCCAAACGCTTGCGAGTTCGATCGTGTGCCGCCCGGCCCCGTGCAGAAAGACCCGTGGTATGCCTCGCTCGGACTCACCGCACGCTCGGGACGCTATCGATCTCAGCACCGCGATGAGCCTTGCGGCGCCGTCCGCCGGAACGCTCCCGGACCCGTGGTGGTTCGCTCCGTTTGATGTGAACGCGCACGCCCGGGTTGCCGGCCAGG
>JBGSIF010000340.1:0-31605 GCA_041742635.1 Phycisphaerales bacterium | reverse complement strand
CACCTCGCACCGCTGCGTACCCGAGCGTCGCCACCCCAATCGCACCCACCCCGGCTAACCACATCGCCCGCTCGCCGCCGTCGGCGGGTTCGATGACCACGATATCGCGCATCGAGCCGGGATCGACCCCCGCCGGCTCATCCAGCACACTCCGAACCCACACCACAATCGCTCCGGTCCGTATCGACACCCGCCCGCCTCCCACTTCTTTCGACATCACCACAAACTCCATCTCCGGCAACTCGTGGGCCTCCGCAATCTGCGGCTCCAGCACCACATTCCGTTCTGTGGCAAGCCACATCCCGCCACCCCGCTCCCGCGCCGCATCGGGAAGATCGCTCAGCATCACAGGACGAGGCTCACTGATCGATACGACTCGCAAGTTCCCCATCGAACCCGAGATCGACGGCCAACTCACTCGATCACCCACGCGATGAACCACGATAAGCCTCAGACGAAGTCGCTCCGCATACGTGATCGATTCCTCAGATAATGAGACACGAACAAACGGGGCCGACCGTGCCTCGCCGGTGCCGTTCCAAACCGGGAATTCTCGGACTAATTTATCATCGATACGTGCATCCGCGGGAACCACCACGAACACGCACAGTCCCAGCGTCAACACAGCCCACGCACGGCTCGTCGTCCGGCCGCCGCCCAAACCTATTGACAGCCCGCTCCAAAGGCATCCAAGACGCCCGCCTCGGAGACCGAACTCGCCTTTGCCCAGCCTCATGCGCTCCGCCTCAACTCACGCCGACGGAAGAACGTCATCAGGTCGTGTACATATGACGGCCGCCGATCCGTCCCCAGTTGCGTGGAGACCGTCAAACAATCCACACCGCGCCGAGCGAGGCTCTCCAAGAGTACCCGCCGTTGCTCTCCACTCGCAGACTCAAACGCACGCCGTACCCGCGCGCTCCCCGCGTCCACGAGCCTTCGTTCCCCCGTCTCCGCGTCCTCAAGTTCGATCAGCCCAACGCCCGGCCACGCCTGCTCCCGCCGATCCTGTACAATGATCGCGGTCGTATCGTGCTTCCCCGCAAGCCCACGCATCGCATCGCCCGCGCTTATTGCGCCACGCTGCGCTGACACAAAGTCCGACACCACAAACACCACCGAACGCCGCTTCAACGCATGTACCAGCCGATCCGCGGCTACCTTCAAACTCGTCCCCCGACGCCCCGGCTGATACCCCAGCAGTTCCCGCGCGATCCGCAGTACATGCCGCGACCCCTTCGCCGGCGGCACATACATCTCCACCTCGTCCGTATAGATCAGCAACCCCACCCGATCGTTCTTCCGCAGCGCGGCGAACGCAATGATCGCGCACACCTCCGCCGCCACTCGCCGCTTTGAGGCACCTTCGGACCCGAACCCCCCCGACGCGCTCATGTCCACCGCCAGCATGATCGTCAGTTCTCGCTCCTCCGTGAAACGCTTGATAAACGGACGCCCCGTGCGCGCCGTGACGTTCCAATCAATAAACCGCACATCGTCGCCCGGCTCGTACTCCCTCACATCGGCAAACTCCATCCCGCGCCCTTTGAACGCCGAGGAATACTCACCCGCGAACACCTCCGTCACAGCGTGCCGCGCCGTGATCTGTAGCCGCCGTACTTCTCGCATCAGTTCCTGTGGGGTCATCGTCGCTACTACTCCATCTCTCACGGCACCCGCACCTGCTCCAGAATCTGCTTCACCACTTCCTCGCTCGTGACATCTTGCGCTTCGGCCTCGTACGTCACGATCACCCGATGCCGAAGCACTTCCATCCCCACCGACTTCACGTCCTGCGGCGTCACATACGTCCGACCCTCCAAAAACGCCCGCGCCTTCGACGCCTGCGCCAGACAAATTGTCGCACGCGGCGAACCCCCGAACTGAATCAACCCCTCCACGTCCACCTTGTATTCCTTCGGCGTCCGGGTCGCCTGCACCAAACTCACTATGTACTCGCGGATCTTCTCATCCAGATACACCCGCGAGGCCGCCTCCCGCGCCGCTCGAACGTCTGCGATCGTTATTACCGCCGACACGCTCCCGTCGCCCTCTCGCCCCGGTGCCGATCGAACCAACTGCGGCACCACCATCCGGTCCAGAATTGTCCGCTCTTCTACCTTCGTCGGATACCCCACCCGCACCTTCAGCATGAACCGGTCCACCTGCGCCTCCGGCAGCGGGTACGTCCCCTCCTGCTCGATCGGGTTCTGCGTCGCCAGCACCAGGAACGGATCCGGCAGCGGGTACGTCGTGTCGCCGATCGTCACTTGCCGTTCCTGCATCGCTTCCAGCAGCGCGCTCTGTACCTTCGCCGGTGCTCGGTTGATCTCGTCGGCCAGAACGATGCTCGCAAACACCGGCCCCTTCCTCGGCGCAAACGTCCCGTCACGCGGGTTGTACACCAGCGTCCCCACCAAGTCCGCCGGCAACAAATCCGGCGTGAACTGAATCCGCTTGTACGTTGCGTCGATCGCCGCCGCCAGCGTGCTCACCGTCAGCGTCTTGGCCAGACCCGGCACGCCTTCCATCAGCACATGCCCACCCGTGAGCAACCCGATCAGCAAGCCATCGACCATCGCTTTCTGCCCAACGATCACACTCGACACCCGATCGACGAGCACGCGGATCGGCTCCGAATACTGCTTGATTTGCTCTTCTGTCACACGCTCAGGTTCCGGCATACCTCTGATCCCTTTAGTTCGGTGGCTCTCCGTGTATACCGGCTTCCGTCATGCCGGTCCCATCCCCTTCTCAATCTCAACTCTGACCACCGCCGCATTCGTCCTCAACGACGCACACCCGCACCCGTTCCGTCATCTTGACATCCGCCCGGCGAGGCCCGTTGCATACCGCACCAGCCTTCAAATGAATCGGAACGAAAAAAGCGACACCGCTACGGTATCGCTCGTGTAACTCATAACTAGATACCGAGCGAGCGGATGAACGCTCCTCGTTTCACTTTGATCGGAACTACCTTACTCGGCCAAACGGGGGCCGCCGCGGTTGCCCTGCTCCAGGACGATCTCGCCGTTGCGCTCTTCGTACTGCCGGATGATCTGCCCCAGGCTGATCGCCAGACGCTTCGCGCCGCGCCAGTTCATCACCACCCGGCTTCCCACCGAGAAGATCAACGCCGGCTGATTATCCGGCGTCGGCATCGGAAGATTGATCCCAAAGTCCAGAACGACTTCTTCCGCCGTCGTCGATGTTCGGATCGTGTTCGCGTATGACGTATTCATACGCGACTCGTCGATACGGAGTTGAACTTGCTGCTGGGGGGGATTCGGGGTGTTCTCTGCCATCGATATGCTCCATTCAAAGAAGTTCGTGGGTCAGCGCGTACCGGTACGTTTGTTCGACTGTGGACGCACCTCTTGGCACGCCGCTCGGCGGCCTCAGCCGGGCCAAGAGCGTAGCACGGATCGTCTCCCAAGTCGCGTTCCCTATTCACTTGGACCGCATTCCCTTCGCTCCTCCGACCTACCGGTTGCACACCATTTCCAATCAAACACCTCACCCACTTCTGGCATCTTGCGTTTTCTCCCGTCCCGACCTCCATCTCGCTGACTCTCTTGTGACTTCCTGACTTCCACGCCCCCTTGATTCCGCGCCCGAGTGGGCAATACTTTGAGTCCCCCCAAAACCGCCCGGCACGTAGCACCCTGCCGCGTCCGTTGGTGCATCGGTTGGGTTCGATCAGGATTGTATTCGACATGGCAAACTCTATTTCGTCACGCAAACGAGTCCGTCAGAACGAAAAACGCCGCGCCCGCAACCGCTGGCGCCTGCGCGACATGCGTGATTCGATGAAAGAGTTCCTCGAAAAAATCGCCCACGGCTCCAAAGAAGACGCCCAAGTCGCTTTCTCCAAGTGCGTCTCCGTCATCGACAAAACCGCCCAGCGTGGCGTCATCCATAAAAATCAAGCCGCCCGGCGCAAAAGCCGCCTCAGCGCCCGCCTCAAGGCCAAAGCCGCCGCCTAATCCCCCATCGGCATACACCTTCAAGCCCACGCCGCCCCTTTTTCGGGCGGTTTTTTTGTTCATTGAACGACTCGGTACCTTCTACGCCCTCCGCGACGAGTGCCTACCGCCTAAAGCCGAACGCCTAACACGCCACCTCCTCCCCTTCACTCCTCAACCCAACTCACGCCCGCCGCACCAGCGTCGCCCGCTCCGCCTTGCTCGCTCGATCACCCACATCACCCAGCCATCGCCTCGCGTCCAGCGCATACCCCGCCGTCGGCTTCACATCCGGCAGCCTACACGACCAATACCGGTTGAACCGCCCCATCATCAGTTCCCGCGTGTACTTGGCCAGCATCGACGCGAGCGCCACCGGCAAGTGCGTCGAATCCGCCTCGGGCATAAATGTAACTGTCATCGCCCGTGCGCCGCGGCCCGCCGAGTGAACTCGACCTGCTGAGGCACGCTCCTCTTCCTCCGCACCCCCTCCGTGCAGTTCGCTGATCTCGCACGCCTCGGTCCCTTCGACCACATACCGGCTTCGCGCCGCCGACTGCTCCAGCGTCACTACCCGCGACCCGGGTATCGCCCGCGCAAGATACTCGTTGTAATCAGTCCGACCGCCCTGCGCGTCGCACACCACCCGCCCCTCACCTTCGCACGTTTCGGCCACCATCGCACACTCATTCCACAACGTCCGCAGGTGCCGCGTCACCCCCGCACCCGTCGCGGCGGACTTCGTCCCCGTCCGCTGCACGATCCGATTGAAGCCCGCCTCACCGATCGATCGGCACCGCATGTCAACGACCGACACACCCGCAGCCACAAGCGACCGTCCCACCAAGTTCCCCGCGATACTCACTTGATCGACCGTCGAACCCACTGGCAACGTTACCGGGGTGCCCGAATACCACTCGTGTGGCTCCAGAATCGCCCCAACCTCGTCGAACAACTCGATGTCTGACCTTGGGAATCCTCCTTCTTCATCGCGCAGCCACCCTCCCCGCTGGCTTAGAAACGCCAGCACCCCGCGCTCCAAGTCCGCCAGCGGGTGCCGACCGACACGATTGTTCGCCCCCTTTAGTTTTTTAGAATCATCCACCGCGACGCGACCGGCTTTATCAACCGGCTTCCGGCACACCCCGGTCGAAAGCAATGACCAGAAGTCCGGTGCAACCTCGCCGGGGCTCCACTCTTCGAGCCTCAGTACCGCCATCGAAACACACAGCGGACCCAACATGGGGCCATACCCGGCTTCGTCAATCCCCGCAATCACCAGCGGCATCCACACACGCTACGACGCGACCAGCCCCGCGAATACCAACTGACAACTCCCACCGCCACTGCCACGCGATGAGCCGTTGGCACACTCTCCGCGGATACCTCACCCCCCGAACGCCTTCTTGTAATCCTCCACAAACTTCTTCAGCCCCGAATCCGTCAGCGGATGGTTCAGCATCCCCTTGATGACGCTGAACGGCACCGTCGCCACGTCCGCACCTGCCAGCGCACAGTCCACCATGTGCTTACTATGCCGGATCGACGCCGCGAGAATCTTGGTCTTGTACCCGTAGTTGTCGTACAACTGCCGGATCTGATGGATCAGCACCATCCCATCCTCGGCCACATCGTCCAGCCGCCCTACGAACGGGCTGACCAGGAACGCCCCCGCCTTGGCGACCATCCACGCCTGCAACGGCTGGAAACACAGCGTCAGGTTCGTCTTGATCCCTTCATCGCTAAACGCCTTGCACGCCTTGACCCCATCCACCGTGCAGGGCAGTTTGACGACAATATTTGACGCGATCTTGGCGTGCGTGTGCCCTTCTTTCATCATCCCGTCAAAGTCCGTTGAGATCACTTCCGCCGACACCGGCCCGCGGACCAGTTCGCAGATCTCCGCCAGCCGCTTCGCGTACGTCGTGTTTTTCTCGCGCGCGATCAGCGACGGGTTGGTTGTCACGCCGTCGAGCACCCCGAGCGACGCGGCCTCTTTGATCTCGTCCAGGTTCGCGGTATCGATGTAGAGTTCCATACTCCGATAATAGTCGCACCCAGCCACGCCGTTGGTTGTACACAAATGCTATCAGCCAAGATCCTCCGCCTCCGCCCCCATTCGAGCAGCACAAATCACCCCAACTCACGATTCGTTTTCTACCTTCCCCGCATCCTCCACGCTGAGAACTCCATATGGCGATCGCTCTGATCATTCTCTACTTGCTCGCGGCGTACTCGCTGCTTGGAATAATCTTCGCCCTGTACTTTGTTTGCATCGGCATGAACCGACTCGATCCTTCCGCCATCGGTTCGCACTGGACCTTCCGGCTACTTGTCTTGCCGGGTGCCGCCGCGTTATGGCCTTGGCTCCTGCGTCGCCTCGCATCCACTCACCACTCGTACACCTCCCCGCCGCCATCGCACCCGGAGTCCCCATCGTGATTGCCTCTCACAGCGTCGCCGGCACCGCAGGGCATGGTTCATCTTATTTCCAATGATGATCCTCGCAATCATCGTCGGCGTCGCCGCTCGCACTCCTCGCCCCGTCACCCACGAACTCCCGACCACCGCCCACGAGACCGCGCCATGAGCCTCTCCTACACCTGGGTCGGCTGGAGCCGCCAGAAAAAAATCTACGACGCCCTCATGCTGTCGGCGATCGTTCTTTATCTCGCCGTCTTTGTCGCGCTGGCTCGCGCGTTCCAGGCACCGGGCCAGGGATTGAGTGATGTCCAACTTCTGATCCGGGCGCTCGGCACCGCCGCGTTCATCCTGCTTCACATCGTTCTGTGCATCGGTCCGCTCACCCGACTCGACCGACGCCTGCTCCCCATCCTCTACAACCGCAGGCACCTCGGTGTCACCACCTTCTTCGTCGCCCTGGCACACGCCGTGCTCTCACTCGTGTGGTACCACGGCTTCGGCAACCTCTCCATCCCTCTCTCGCTCCTGGTTTCCAACACCAATCTTCGTTCCATCTCCCAGTTCCCTTTCGAGTTGCTCGGCGCCTTCTCCCTCATCATCCTCTTTCTCATGGCGGCCACCAGCCACGACTTCTGGCTCAAGAACCTGTCGCCACGCACCTGGAAAAACCTCCATATGCTGGTGTACATCGCCTACGGATCACTCGTTCTGCACGTTGTTCTTGGAGTGCTCCAGCAAGACACCAGCCCGGTACTCGTGGCCGCCCTGACCATCGGAGTGTCGGTCGTCTCGGGGCTGCATATCGCCTCGGCACTCAAAGAATCCACTGCCGATCGCGTAACCCCCGGCGTATCTATCGTGCCTCCTGATGTTGCTCCGACAGGGTGGGTCGATGCCGGCAGCATCGACGACATACCAGAATCACGCGCGCGGGTGGTGTGTTTGCGTTCCACGGGAAACGTCCCGGGTGAACGCGTCGCCATCTTCAAGTACGACGGGAAGGTCTCCGCCGTCTCAAACGTCTGCGCCCACCAGGGCGGCCCGCTCGGCGAGGGCAAGATCGTCAACGGATGCATCACTTGCCCTTGGCACGGGTATCAGTACCTCCCCGAGTCCGGCCAATCCCCACCACCGTTCACAGAACGAATCCGTACTTACAACGTCCGTATCGAGGCTCGCCGTATTTACGTGAACCCCGCTCCGAATCCGCCGGGCACTCCCGTGTCTCCCGCATTGCTACCGGAGGCGTCCCATCGCAACATCTGAACAATCACATGCTCCAGACGAGTTCTATATCGGATACGCCCCGAAAGCCCCGCCGGGCATTACGAGGCGCGTGCGACTGGCCGTCGGTGCGTACATCATCTTCAGCATGGTTCTCGCTACCGTCTGTGTCGGGTTCATCGCCCGAACGGGCACGGGGGTCTGGGAAGACGGCTCGTTCAAAGAGTTCACCGGGATATTGATTCACGCGCCGTACCCCATCATCGAACTCGATTCAGAACTCGGGCCGGGGATCGGACGCACCGCGCTGCTCGTTGATTTCGGCAAGCGCGGCGCGCAGGAAAAAATCAAAGGCCTCAGGCCCGGCCCCGTCCGTGTCACAGGCACGACGATCCACCGCGAAGGGCGGGCGCTCATCGAACTCTCGCCCGACGCGGATTCGATCGTGGCAATCGAATCCACACCCGGCGCATCTCATGCTGTGCCGTCGGTTTCCCGGTCGATCAAGTTGATCACACTTCGGGGGGAAATCGTTGACCCCAAGTGCTTCTTGGGAGCGATGAAACCCGGCGAAGGCAAGACCCACAAAGCCTGTGCCGTGCGGTGCATCTCCGGCGGGATCCTCCCCACTCTTGTATGCTGGGACGAGGCCGGACGTTCGACGTGCCTCGTACTCACAGACGAAACCGGCAACCCGGTCAAAGAACGTGTTCTGGACATCGTCGGGCAGCCCGTCGAGATTTCCGGAACGCTGCACCGACTCGGCGATCTTTTGATCATGCGTATGAGCGCACGCGGCCCGCGTGCGTTATGAGCCCCAGCCAACGCGGTATCCCCGCCCCGGCTCTACGGAAACGTAGCGAACGCATCTTCGTCACCCGGGGGTACTATCACGCCGGAATCACACATCACCGGAACGCACCATGACTCCTCCCGCGATCGAACTAGCCTCGGGTTCACGAACGACACCCGATTCGGCTTCCCCAAGACTCGTCGGCACCACAACAGACGGCGCGCACACGCACGACGTGAGCAGTCCGCCCGCGCGGGCCGCCATCGCGCTACTCGATCAGGCAAGACGGGTCATCGAATCGCTCGACGACCACTGCTACACCGCGCCATCGGGTCGTATCGCGGGGGGGACGATCGGCAAGCACTTCCGGCACTGTCTGGATCACTTCGCCGCCGCGCTGTGGCCACTGGCATCCGGCGCGGGCGGTTCGGCGCAAGAGGTGATCGACTACGACCATCGTGACCGGAACGTGCCGATGGAGACCGACCGACAGGTGGCGATCAACGAGATTCGGTCGGTGCGTGAAGCGATCCGGCGGACGAGCGAGGCGGACATGCCGCGCCGAGTCGTCGTGCGCGTCATGCTCACCAGCGATGGCCAGGAAGCGGACCTTCCATCGACATTCGGGCGTGAGTTGGCATTCGCGGCTCATCACGCGATCCACCACCACGCGATGAT
The DNA here is from genome assembly GCA_041742635.1 of Phycisphaerales bacterium. Classification (GTDB taxonomy): domain Bacteria; phylum Planctomycetota; class Phycisphaerae; order Phycisphaerales; family UBA1924; genus JTS-AC122. The sequence continues at coordinate 22,521 of JBGSIF010000340.1, read as the reverse complement.
CAAATCGATCGCCGAGGAGTTCGGGGCCGCTCTGCCGCCTGAGTTCGGCAAGGCTCCGGCGACGCTGGCGTATGAACAACACTGACCGCCGGGGTCGTCTATCCGGGACGCCCGACGAGTCGATCGGCGAGGCTGCTCGGCAACCGCTGACCGGCTATTCTGTTGACATGAACCGAGAAGGAATCTCCCGGGTTGCGGGCTGTGTACTCACCGTCGGCATGGCGATGGGGCTTGCTCCGCAGAGCGTGAACGCGCAGAGCAGTGAATATTCGCTGGACGGGAGCGGGACGTGGAAGCAAACCGTCGCTCCAGCCGCGGGGAGTGATGAGGCCGTCCTGGCCCAGGCGCGTCAGGCGCTGGCGGATAAAAAACCCGAACGGACCCTCTCGCTCTTGAACCCATGGCTTGAGAAGAACGAGAACACGGACAAGCCGCTGCTGGCGCAGGCGTATCTGCTGCGAGCGGATGCGAAGACGGCAGCGGGGAATGAGTACAAAGCTTTGTACGACTACGAACACGGGGTCATCGAGCGGTTTCCGTCGACGCCGGAGTACATCACCGCGCTGGAACGTGAACTGGAAATCGCCATCCGGTACGTGAATGGGCTTCGATACAAGTGGCTTGGTGTACGGGTATTCGACGCGAGCGACATCGGAGAAGAACTGCTGATCCGTATTCAGGAACGACTGCCGGGCAGCCGGCTGGCCGAGCGAGCGGGGATCGAACTCGCCGACCACTATTACCGCACGCACGACCTGCGTCTGGCAGGGGAAGCGTACGAGTTGTTTTTGCGGAACTACCCGGCGAGCACGCACAAGATGCACGCGATGAAGCGGCGAGTGCAATCGGCCGTGGGGCAGTTCAAGGGTCCGGAGTACGACACGTCGGCGCTAAAGGACGCGAAGGTGCTAATCGGGCGTTTTGCCACGCTGTACCCGAGCGAAGCGGAAAAAGCGGGGCTGAACGATGGCCTGGTGGCGCGGATCGATGAATCGGCCGCCGCTGAGTTGCTCGAATCGGCCAAGTGGTACTTCAGGCAGGACGACTTGGTATCCGCGCGGTACAACCTGAAACGGCTGGTGCAGAAACACCCAGGCACCGCCGCGTCAACGATCGCGATTGAAACAATGAAAGAGCGAGGGTGGCTCGTGACCGTCCCGTCCACGCAAGCCGCTGATTCTATCGCTCCGACAACTGCAACCACACCAACGGCACCGGCGGTGCCCATGCCTTCGACTGGAGGCACACGATGAACACCCCAATGCTGCGCCGACGACTGATCACGTCCGCGCTGACGGGTTCGACGCTGCTTGTCTTGCTCGTCGGGTGCGCGTCGGACCCGACGCAGGGGTACGCCTTTTCGTCGTCGCACGGCACAGGGATCACATCCGTCTATGTACCGACGTTCAAGAACTCGACGTTCTCGCACGGGCTGGAAGTAGACCTGACCGACGCAATCATCAAAGAGATCAAATCGAGCACGCCGTGGCGAGTGGTATCGCAAGGCGACGCGGAGGCGACGCTGTCGGGGACGATCGTGGAGACGACGTTGCGGCCACTGTCCTACGCACGCACGAGCGGGCTGGTGCAGGAAATGGCGGTCACGATGACCATCGAGTTCGATTTCAAAGACACTCGCACAGGGAAGGTGCTCACGAGCCGTCGCAACTATTCATCGAGCGAATCGTTCGTCCCCGCGCGAGGCGTGCAAGAACGGCTGGAAGTCGGGGAGCACGCCGGGGTACAGGAACTGGCCCGTTCGGTAGTCGCCGAACTGCGGTCGGCGTGGTAGCGAACGGATCGGAGCGCGATCGAATAACGTCGCACCGAAGCGTGCACCGGCCATTGAATCGTCTCGTACGCGCAAAAGTGGCGGAAAGTTGAATCGAATCGGTGGAAGATCCGAACAAGATCCGTGTCGATCCATACAGATATTGAGCGGAAGGGTCGATTCAGAAGGATGACCCCCGAACAATGCTCCAAAGGATATCGCACGCGATGCCGAATCTCTCAGACGACATGAATCGATTGGACCACCAACTTGGAGCCGGGCGAGTAGGCACGGCGTTGATGCAGAGCGGGAGCGGTCCTGAATCTGATCGCGGTGGCGACGCGCCCCAGCGATCCGGAAACGAAGGGCCGAAGCCCGGTCCCGGCGGCGCGGGTGGTGGGGGCGGTGGGCCGGGCGGGGTGAAGTCCAGCCGAGGGATGTTCGGCGCGTTGTTTTTTCTGTTACTGCTTGTGGTGACGGTGCTGACGTTCAGTTCGCTCTCCGGCCAAGCCACCAAGGTCACATGGGCACAGTTCACGACGCATATTTCCGAGCATCGGATCAAGCCCGATTCGGTGATCGTAAAGGACGACGGGATCTACGCCGAGCGGATCCCCGACGCGGTGACGGGCCGATCCGGCGGGCGGATCGTGTTCCCGCTCGCGGGCACCGAACGAGATTTTTACCGAGCACAAATCGATGAACTGACGAAGGGGGCGTACAAAGAAGAGCCGTCGTCAATCTGGAACCAAGTACTCATCAGTTTCATCCCGTTTCTGATCATCATCGCGCTGTTGTGGTTTTTCATCATCCGTGGGCTGCGCAGTGCGGCGGGGGGCGCGGGGGGAATGCTGGGCAACTTCGGAAAATCTCGACACCGCGTATTAGCCAAAGAGATGACGGGTGTCACGTTCAACGACGTCGCGGGTATTGACGAAGCCAAGGACGAAGTCACCGAGATTATCGAGTTCCTGAAGAACCCGAAGCGATTTATGAAACTGGGTGGCAGGATCCCTCGCGGCGTGCTGCTAATCGGAGAACCGGGGTGCGGGAAGACGCTGCTGGCGAAAGCGATTGCGGGTGAAGCGGACGTGCCGTTCTTCTCGATTTCGGGGTCGGACTTTGTTGAGATGTTCGTGGGCGTGGGTGCATCTCGCGTGCGAGATTTGTTCAAGCAAGCGAAGGAATCGTCGCCTTGCATTATCTTTTTGGACGAAATCGACGCGGTGGGGCGGCGCCGCGGGGGCGGGTATTCGACCGGCGGGCACGACGAACGAGAGCAGACGCTCAACGCGATTCTGGTGGAGATGGACGGGTTCAACTCGGCCGACGGGGTGATCGTGATCGCGGCGACGAACCGTGCGGACGTGCTGGATCCCGCGCTGACCCGGCCGGGCCGGTTCGATCGGCAGATCATCGTTCCCCGACCGGACGTGAAAGGTCGAGTGGACATTCTCAGGGTTCACTCGAAGAAGGTTCGCATGGGTCCGAACGTGGACCTGGAGCGGGTAGCGCGAGCAACGCCGATGTTCAGCGGCGCGGATCTGGCGGCGCTGATCAACGAAGCCGCGATTGCGGCGACACTTCAGAACAAAGACTTTGTGGAGCAAGAAGACCTTGAAGAGGCACGCGACAAGGTGAAGTACGGGCGGTCGCGCAAGAGCATGCACCGCGAGCAGGACGACAACAAACTCACGGCGTACCACGAGGCCGGTCACGCGGTGCTGCAGGCGATGCTGCCGGATGCAGACCCGCTGCACAAGGTGACGATTATCCCGCGCGGGCAATCGCTCGGTTCGACGATGAGCCTCCCAACGAAAGACCGGATGGGGTACGGGCTGAAGTGGCTCAAAGCGACACTGCGGGTGCTCTGCGGCGGGCGCATCGCCGAGGAGCGCGGGACGAACAACATTTGCTCCGGCGCGGCGATGGACATAGCGATGGCGACATCGATCGCACGCAGCATGATTCTGGAATGGGGCATGAGTCAGCGGCTCGGGTTCATCCGCTACGCCCCGGCGGACACACGCGAGATGCAACTCCCTGAGAAGGACTACTCGGACGAGACCGCGCACCTGATCGATGAAGAAATCAAACGGCTGGTCGACGAGGCATACGGCGAGGCCAAGAAGATACTCGATGATAACTGGGACAAGGTCGTGGCGGTCGCCGAGGCGTTGCTGAAGTACGAGACGCTCGGCGCGGACGATGTGAAAAATCTGATCGCGGGCGGGACGATGACCAAGCCGACGGTGAGCGACCTGCTGGCGGCGGAAGCGAAGCGGCTTGAAGAAGCACCGCGCCGACCGAAGCCCAGCGAGCCGGGGCCGGAGTTGCCGCCGGGTGCGATGCCGCGGCCTGCGTAAGTGGATTGGGACACCATCCCAAGCGGTTTCGATACTCGTGCAGAGCATCGTTGCGAGAGCCAGTCACTGCCCGACGCTCATCAGACTGGTTTGAGCCAATCGCGGAGGAGGTCGGCCCGTGCTTCGCGGCGCTTGTCTTGGTCGAGTTCCTTGCCGATGAGCCGCTGGAGGTGCTGCGGTTGTGTCAGTAGCACGAGTTGGTTGACGGTACTGACCTTCACATCGGTAATGAGGCCGGCAAGGATGCCGAGTCGGACTTGACTCAGCAACGGGAGTGCTTCTTCCGGCGTGATCCGGCGTGCATACCGGAGCGTGCCCAGAGCACGGAAGACAGCGTCCTCGGTCTGCTTGCGGCGTTTGGCGGCCATGAACGCGCGGGCCTTGCGTTCGTACTCAACGACGTGCGGGAGGATCTCTCGCTCGAACTCGTGGAGGAGGACGCGTTCGGGCTTGCCGAGGGTGGTTTGGTTCGAGATCTGAAAGAAATCGCCGGCGGCTTCGGAGCCTTCGCCGTAGTACCCACGGACGGCCATGTTCATGTCTTTGGTGGCACGACGGACTTTCTCGATTTCGCCGGTGAGACGGAGTGCGGGGAGGTGGAGCATGACGGAAACACGCATGCCGGTGCCGACGTTGGTTGGGCAGGCGGTGAGGTAGCCAAAGCGGTGCGAGAAGGCGAAGGGGAGAAAGTCGTCGGTATCGTCGGGGACGGGCGGACGGGAAGGGTCGTCGGAAGGACGAAGCCCGCCGAGGAGGGAATCAAGCAGGTCGGCCTGAGCAAAGGCGGAGCCGAGTTGAAGCCCGGGGCACATGACCTGAAGACGGATCTGGTCTTCTTCGTTGACCATGATGGAGACACGCTCGTCGGGCAACGAGATGGCGACCGCTCGGGGAGAATCGCCCTGTGCGTGCTCTTTGGAAATCAGGTGGCGTTCGACCATGAGCATACGGTCGGCCTGGGTGGATTCGTGGACATCGATCCACGCGAGCGGGGCCGATTCATCACCGGGGCCGGTGCGCGCGAGCCGATTGGTTCGTGTGCGGATGAGGTCGAGCACTCGTTGCTTCTGGATACGAGATGCTTTTTTCGGGAACGGGAAGCCGACGAGGTTGCGGGCGAGCCGAACGCGGGAAGAGACGACGACATCGCTATCGCTGGCGTCGGTGCTGAGCCAAGAAGCGCCGGAGGCGATCTGGCGGCTGGTGAAGATAGAACCAATGTCGCTCACGCCGTACCCCCCGGACTCGGCGTGTTCGATGTGCCGGGGCGATCGTTGGCGAGTACTCTGGGTTCGGAAACTTCGCATTCGACCCGAGCGACTTCATCTCGCAACCTCGCGGCACGCTCGTACTGCTCCGCGGCGACCGCGTCGGCGAGTTGCAGGCGCAGGGTATCGATGCGTTTGAGTCGCTCGGCACGGATCGCCGCGGCGAGTTGTTCATCTCGGAGCGATACATCGGCGTGGGGAGTAGAACCTGCGTGGCGCGGACTGCTCAACAGCCGGGGAGTCTTGCCGGTGTGGTGCGTGGCGCCTTCGTGCGAGCGTTCGATCAGCGGGGCGAGGACGCTCTGGAACACGCAATAGCAGTCAGGACACCCCAGCAGTCCGGTGCTGCGGAACTGCGCGAGTTCGAGCGTGCAGGAAGGGCACCGGCTGGGGGGCTTGGCAGCGGGATCCGTAGGCGAGCCAGCGGGAGCGGTACCAGAAGATGATGGCGCGGAAGCGTCACTCTGTGCTTGGGCAGAGACATCGACGGAGTCAGTATCGACCGGATCGGCGGAGTCCGGCGTGGGCTTGATCAATGACGCGATGCTCTGCGCGACGATCTGGGAGAACTGAGTCTGCGACTGAACTGGGAGACCGGCTGTGACAGCGCATGGCTCACAGAGGTGGCGTTGCCCGCCAGCCTTGGTCCATTCGTGGACGGTCGCTTCGTTGTCGCAATGATCGCACTTCACGAGAAATAATACACGGGGGAAGCCGGGTGTGTTAGAAGGAATGGTGATTCACGAAAAACCCCGAGGCCAAAGGCCTCGGGGAATAGTGAGACGAAATAGGCCGAAGGATCGATTCGCGGTTATTGGCCGTTCATGATTCGGCGGAGCAACTGAGCGGTGGTGATCTGTCCGAGGAAGAAATCGGTGTCGAAGAGGACGTCGCCACCGTTGCCGCCGAGGATACCACCGCCGAGGCCGACTTGGACGCCCGCGGGAGACAATGCCCGGCTGGTGTTGGAGAAGGTGAACGGGATGCCCGAGGGGATCGAACGCACGGAGTTGGCGTTCATGGGATCGGTGACGGCGGAGACGAAGGGGCTGGCGGGATTGAGTGAGCCGTCGGTCCCGATCGCGGTGCGGAGGCCGACGAGTTCGCCGATGCGTCGCGCCGTCGCGCCGGTGAGGGAAGTGACGAACCGATCAACATCGGTCCGGGCGGGCGTCAAGCCGAGCAGCCCGAGAGAGGGGAGGAAGACGATGGCTTCGTCGTTCTGATCGAGGTTGAACGCGTCGGCGTGCTCGCTGACGCCGAAGGTCTCGTTGGCGAAGAGGAAGGTGGGTTCGTTGCTGGAAGTGACGAAGACGGTAGAGAAGTCCTGGCCCTCGAAGGAGGCGGGATCGGAAGAGACGCGGATATCGACGCCGGAAGCGGTGAAGAGGGCTTGGAGGTTGGCGACGAGGTTGGAGATGATGTAACTATCGACGGGCTGGGAGCCGATCACTCCTGAGAAACCGACGGCCGAGGACCGGAAGGGCTGAAGGACTGAAGGGCCGGCGTTCTGCCCGAGCCAATCGACGGTGCCGCCGGAAGTTTCGATGAGGATGTTCTGGACCCGGGGCGAAGAGATGAGGGTGCCGGTGCCTTGGGTGACGATTTCGAGGGTGTAATCAGACTGCACGGTGCCTTGGACGTAGACGGCGTAGGTGCCCGCGCCGCCGGGGACGCCGGCGTGGACGGGGACGATGAACTCGATGAAGAAGTCACCGTTGGAGTCGTAGCCGTAGGACTGGTTGCCGTCGGAGACGATGGAGTTAGGAGACTGGGAGATGGGCTTGAAGTCGCTGGGGCTGGCGAGGAGTTGAGCGTCGGCGATACCCGAAGAGTTGGTGGTGTCAAAGATGGCAAACTGAGCGGAGCCGCGGAGGTCGCGTGCGAAGGGGGTGGAGAAGAGACCGATATTGGAGCCGAGTTCGTTGAGACGGATGGTGGCTCGGACGCGGGTGCCGGGGTTGATGACTTCGCCGTTGTTGAGGTGGAAGACATCGACATCGGGGGAAACGACAGCGGGGACGCCGGTGTAGTTGGACTGGCCAATGGCGGCATCGGCGAAGGAGACGAGGCGGTCGTCGGCGGTGCCGAAGATGCCGTCGGAGCCGCTGGTGCGCTGCGAAGTGATTCCGGAGCCGTTGGAGCCGCTGACGATATCGTCGGGGGTGCCGCGGACGCCGTCGGCACCGGCGGCGAGGGAGAAACGGTAGAGGCCATTGACGACGACGGAGAGGTCGTCGGCGGTGTTGAAAGCGGCGTCGTTGCCGCGGAAGGCGTTCGGGACCGGGGCGGCGGCAACAGGGACGCCGTTGCTGGAGTCGGAGTCGCCACGGAAGCCCGAATCGGCGTCGTCGAAGATATTGATGCTGAAGTTGTACGCCCCGATAGTGCCAGCGGCGATGGGGAAGTTGGGAACGAAGGTTTCGTTGTTGACCACGCCGGGGATGACCGCGGCGGCAACCGCGATGAAGTAGGTACCTGTGGAGGTGATGAGGAACTGCTGCTCGCCGGTGAGGCTGAGCGTCTGAGTCGGATCGAGCGGGTTGGTGGGGACAGGCTGTCCGGTCGCGCTGATGGCGGCGATGATATTGCCGTTGGAATCGAGCAACTGGCGTCCGGCGACCTGAGCGACGCCGAGCATCGCGCCGAGGTTCAGAACTTGTCCGGCACGGAGTGTGAGACGGTACAAGTCAACATCATTGGAGGGTCCGAAGAAGTTGACGTCCTGGTCCTGATGATCACCGATGATGCCGCGGAGACGGAAGGCGCGGTTGGCATCGGGTAAGCCGTCGGGGGAATAGTTGTTGTCGAGGACAAGGTTGAGGTCGGTGGCATATCGGAGGTCGATGGTGCGGAAGCCGATGACGGCATCGCCGACGGTGACGGCGTTGCCGACGGTGTTGCCGTCGGCGGGGGTGTTGTCTCGCTTGTCGCCGGCGTCACCGATGATGTCGTCGGAGGAGAAACTGTCGGCGTCGCCTTCGAGGATGCCGTTGGCGTTGCCGTCGAGGCGAGCGGTCTGGGTTTCGCCGCGGAGGACGGCGGCATCGAAGACGAAGCGGTAGACACCGGGGCCGGGGACGCCGTTGAGTTGCGGGAGTGAGCGTTCGGTGATATCACGGCTGAACGTGACGATCACGGTGAAGGACGCCGGGTCGTAAGAGATGGTGTAATCGATATTCTGCGCGAGGCGGATGGTGACGGTGCCGCCGCTACGGACCTCGAAGATGCTGAGCGCCTGCGCGATGGTGGACTGATTGACGGCCTGGTTGAACTGGATGCGTTCGGAGTAAAGGCGGCTGTTTTCGGTGACGCGGATATCGGACACCCGGAGCGCGTCGGCGGTGGCGACGAATCGCTGGAGGGCGAGGTTGCCGTTGGCCGTGAAGTTCTGGTTGGCGGCGCGGACGGTGCCGATGGTGCCGTTAGAGACGATGCGGAAGGACTGCGAGTTCAGGAGAGAGCCGGAAGCGGTGCCGTTGATCGTGATGGTACCGATGGAGGAATGGCCCTCGTCGAAGATATCGTCGGCGGTGCCGAGGAAGCCGTCGTTCCCGCGGGTGACGCCAGCGGCGATGTTGGAGCCTTGGAAGTTGCCGGAGATGAGGATGGTTTGGACAGAGCCGTTGGAGACGAGGTCGGCGGCGGTGCCGACGCCGCCGAAAGCGCCGTCGGAGCCAAGGTCGGTACCGGCGTAGATCAACGAGTCGATCATGTTGCCAGTGATGTTGATAAGGGTGATGTTGTTGAGGACGCTGATGCGTGAGGAAAGGAGGCCTGCCCCGGCGGAGATGGTGTTGATCGAGCGGCCGGAACGGATCGCGGCGCGATCGATCGCACCGCCGACGGTGACGGAGGTGATATCGCGGCTGGAACTGATCAGGCCGAAGTGTGAGCCGAAGAACTGGATGGTGCCCGCGGAGAGGACGCGGATGGCGGCCTCGCCGGTTTGGTCACGCAGGCCGAAGTCACCGCCGACGAGGATGGACTGGATGTGGTTGGCGTCGATGTACCCGCGGGTGACGGAGCCGATGATGAGTTGACCGATGTCGTTGCCTGCGCCGATGGAGCCGGTGACGTTGAGGCCGCCGAACTCGACAAACTGGACGTAGCCGTCGAAGTAGAAACTGGAATCACCGAACATATTCCCGCGGACGCTAGCGAACCCGAGGGATGCACCGTCGTTGGAGAGGATGCGGAAGTCGGTGAGGGAGTTCTGGTTGGTATCGACGATGAGACGAGAGGCAAGAGTAGTGTTGATGAGCGCGAGGCGGTTGACGTTTCGTCCGAGCGCGGCGTCGAAGACCTGCTCGAAGTAGGCTTGGCCGGGGCCGGTGAGGGTGATATGCCCGGTCTCGCCGGCGGTGCTGGTGAAAAGGAGCCCACCGGCGGGGACTTGCCCGGAGCCGGGGACGAACTCGATGACTTTGTTCGGTTCGGCTTGATTGAGGCCGGGGCCGCCGCGGACGATACCGGCGGAGGTGAAACCGATGCCGTTGTCGGCGAAGGCGGTGGTGAGGATTGCGCCGCCGGAGACGTTGACGGAGCCGATGGAAGAGATGCCGTTGGCGACTTCGTCGTCGGCGGTGTTGTAAATGCCGTCGGCGCCGGCGTTCATGCCAGCGGCAACGGTGACGGCACCGGTGCCCCCGCGGAAGAAGAGGTCGCCGACGCGCCCGAACTGGACGATATCGGCGTTCGCGCCGGTGCCGCCGGGGCGGTTGTCTTCGCCGAGATTGGTCAAGCCGGCGGCGACAATGAGGCCGCCGACGAAGTGGAGTGATTCGACACTGACGACCGCGTCTCCCGCGGCGATGAAGTTGCCACCGATCCCGCCGGTGATGGAGTCGTTGAGGATCGAGCCCCAGATATACACGCGGAGGACGGCGTTGCCGGCGTAGATCGCGGTCTCCCACATGGAGCCGCGCTGGACCTCGACGCGTCCGATGTTCGTCCCGGCCTGGATGCGCGGGCCTTGGAAGGTGGGGAGCAACTGCGTGTCCGGGGGCAACTGATTCCGGTTGGCATCGAAGAACGCGAACTGCGACAAGTTGGGGTTGACGCCGATATCACCGGCGAACCCGTCGGCACCGGTGAAGAGTTGGATGGCGTCGATGGCTTCGTCGGCGATGATGTCGCCGAGGAGGTGCCCGCCACGGATGATGACCGAGCCGATGGACCCGTCGTTAGCGCGGATGGCTTTGCCGGCGCGGAAAGAGCCGTTGGTGATGAGGACGGTGCCGATCCCGCCGGACTCGCTGGTGATGTTCCCGTTGAAATCGCCCTGGATATCGACGAGGTTGATGCGGCCATAGGCGGTGATGTTGGCGGCGGCAACCAGATCGTTGCCGGCGATGGCGGTCACACGACCGACCCGCACGGCCCCGGTGATCCCCTGGCCGACACGAAGATCGGTGTAGATCTGCCCGTTGGGAGTGGAGATGTTGGCAAGGTTCCCGCGGATGTTGAGCAGCCGCAGCCCGCGCTGGTCGGATTGCTGCCCGATGTTGCGCCCCGCTGTGATGCTGGTGACATCGCCGGAGACGTCGAGGGAGATGATGAGGTCGCGGCCTGCACTGAGGGTGCCGAGGGTGCCGGTGGACTGGGTCGTGGTGATCGAGGCGATGATGTCGCCTTCGGTGGAACGGATGGAACCGATCGGGCCGGCGGCGGAGATGGTGCCGGTGATGAAGAAACGGGCCTGAAGAGAAGTGATCCCACCGTTGGGGCCGCTGCTGATGATGGACGTGGACGTGATGTTGGAACCTGCGGTGAGCGTGATGATCGGCCCTGCGGCGGTGATGGCACTGGAGCGGATATCGCCGCCGGCGGAGAGGAAGTTGAGACGCCCGGTGATGAAACTCGAGGCGCGGATGTCGTTGAGTGCCTGAATGACGGCGGTGTTGTTGGCGATGCCGACGTTAGCGCGGATGATGTTCTGGGCGGAGAACTGGCCGGTCAGCGCGCCGCGAACATCGAGAGTGAGGTCGGAGATATCGCCCTGAAGACCAGCGGTGATGAGCGAAACGAGATTCCCCGAAACGAAGATGGCGTTGGGACGGAACTCGAACGGCTCTCCGAGAAGGGTGGAGTTGCGGTACGAGGTCGCGGTGATGGTGCCGATGTTGCCAGTGGCGTCGATGGTGCTGGCGTCGTAGGCCGCTCCGACGATGTTCACGGTGGCGATGTTCGCGCCAACGATGCGAGAACGGAAGAACTCGGAGAGGGTGGCGGTGATGGTGCCGACGTTGGCACGATCGCCTTCGGCGAGGTCGTCGCCTTGACCGTCGTTGCGTGTGAACCGGGCCGAGTTCCAGTATTCATCGAGGACGGTGCCGCCCATGTAGGCACCGTCGTAGCGGCCGAGTTCGAGATTGACGGAGATGAGGCCGTTGGGACCGGCGTCGGCGGTGCCGTCGGCGGCGATGATGACGCCGCGGATGATCGGATTGAGCGCCCGCCCGCCGAAGACCGAGGTGATGTCGTCGTCGGCGAAGATGCCGGCACGAGCGAAGGGTGACGGCCCCCACTCGGCGAGGCCGTCGCCGATGTCGATGGTGCCGATGTCGTTGGCGTAGATGGTGCCGACGATGCCGTCGAACCCGCCGAGGGTCGTGATCCCGTCGCTGTTGGCGCGGATGTTGATGATGTTGCCGCCCTGGAGGATGACGTCTCCAACCGCACCGGCGACGTTGAGCGTGGTGAGGTTGCCCCCGCGGATGATGATCCCGTTGAGGACGTTGTCCAGAGGCGACCCGAGGTCTTCGAGCGTTTCGTCCATAGCGACTTCGGCGGTGCGCTGGCCGATGGGGATGTTGACGGTGCCGTTCCAGTTCCCGTTGATGCTGGCGGGGTTGACGCCGAGGGGGCCGAAGAGTTGATTGACGTACCCGGACTGCACACCGAAGAAGGGAGCGATGGTGTCGGAGGAGACGACGCCGCTGGTCTGCGTGCGTCCAAGGTTGCCCGCGGAGATGGCAAGGGTGGTGAGACCGCCGACATCAGCGGCGAGGATATCGCCGCGCGGGGTGGAGTTTCGGATGCTGGCGAGCGCGCCGGTCGATCCGATGAAACCGACATCGATCTCGGCGATGGAAGAGGCGATGTTGACGGCGGAACCTGCACCATCGGTGGTGATGTTGATGAAACCGATGGAAGCGATACCGCCGGTGAGGCCGGCGATTTCGAGTGTCGCGCCACCGTTGAGTGTGGCGTCAATACGAGCGATTGCGACGCCTTGGGACGAGTTGATTGGGACGAAACGGATCTGCCCGAACGAGGGAGCGCCGATATTGCCGCCGGCAATGCGGATGCTGAGGGTCACGCCGCCGTCGTCGACGATGGTAACAGTCTGCCCGGGGATAAGGGGAGTGAAGGCGTTGGGGTTGGAGCCGTTTTCGAGGTTGCCGGCGCGGAGTTGGAAGAAGCGGACATCAGAACCGACGCCCATGTTGAAGACGGGGGGACGCTCGCCGAGGATGCCCACGCCGTTGGCAGCCTGGACAGTGAAGGAGTCGATGATGGAGCGATCGGAGGTGGTGAGGGTGAAGGCGCTGCTGACGAAGCGGTCGCCGATCTGAAAGAGGCCGATGTGGCCGGGGCCGCCGTTGTTGCCGGTGCGGATGTTGATGGTGCCGCTGGGGGCCGGGGGCATGGGATCGTTGTCCCAACCGACGGCACCCGATGCGACAAGGACACCGATGGTGCCGCCGACGCTGAGGGTGAAGGTGTTGATATCGCCTTCGTTGGGGCCGCCGCCGACGACGGTTGAAGCACCGGTGATCAGCGAACCGAGATTGCCGCCGATGAGGAGTTGGGCGCCATCGATGTCGGACCCAGTGGTGACGTTGTAGAGGTTGCCCGCGACCGAGACGCTGACGAAGCGGAAGTTGGCGGCATCGTCGGCGTCTTCGGTCGAGTTGGTGACATCAAGCCCGGAGCTTTCGCCAGCGCCGCCGGTGACGTAGCCGACACCGACGCGGATGGAGCCGACGTTGCCGCTGGAGACGGAGACGACGTTGGCGCCGCCGATCAAGTTGTGCCCAAGGCCGGAACCGCTGCGGATGGAACCGACCGTGACGGGTGCGAGGCCGGTCATCACGGCTTCATAATCAAGCGATGAACCGAATGCATCATCAATGGGTGTCGAGACGACGAGGTAATACACGTCCGCACGATCCGGGCGGAAGACGAGGCGGTCGCCGGAGTTGGGGCCGGAGAGTTGTTCGGCACTGGACCGTTCGTCGCCCGCCTGGCGGGAGACAAACCGGCTTCCCGCGACCACTCGGCCACTGGAATCAACGACGCGGAAATAGGCCTGCCCGCGTCCCTGGCCGGTATCGTCGAAGGTGAGGTTGACGACGACATCGGAACCGCCGTCGGCGGCAAAGGCGTAGACATCCACCGCGTCCTCGGCACCGTCAATCGAGTTGAAGTTGCCGAGCGACCCGCGGAGCCGCGCGCCGGAACTGTTGACCCCGACGAACTCGGCGCCAGTGATCGAATCGTTGCGGTAGAGGTTGCCGCCGAAGGGGACGGCCTGGGTTTGACGTGAGACGGCGGTGAGGAAGGAGTTGATGACGGGGGGCTGCATCGCCATGGGGTCGATGCCGTAGATGACTTCTCGCTCGAAGTAATCGAAGGTGGGAAGGATCGCCAGCGCGGTGTTGTTGACATCGGCCTGAACGATCAAGTTGGAGAGGAAGCGACCGCCGACGTTGGCCTCGCTCAGCGTGCGTCCGACCTGGATCGTGCTGTTGGTGTTGTTGATAGTGTTGTTGGGGTCGCCGTCGGCGGTCCAAGTGCCGGCATCGCCCGCGACGTAGAACGCGCCGAGATCCCCCTGCACGCTGAGGGAGCCGGGCATCATCGCGGAGGCGAATCGCCCGAGCGCACCGGAGAATCGAGATGAACCGTGAACGATGCCGTGAACGAGAACGGACGACATCGAGACCCCGGCGTCGTCGGAGAAGACGCCCTGGTTGGCACGATTGAAGTTGAACTGACCGGCTCCGCCGAGGTATTGCCCGGGGGTCGCGTTGTTGCGAACGAAAGGAGACCCGATGACGAGCGAACCAGCAACCGGCGGGAGGCCGATGACGGTCGGGGGCGTGGTGTTGGTAAGGGTGTAACCGAAGCCTGCCATCTCGAAGTCGTCGGCGAAGCCGCCGATGTTGTCGAGGAGGTTGAAGGTGAACTGATTGTTGACAATATCGATGGTGCCGCCGACCATGGTGAACATGCCGCCGGTGACATCGCCGGTCGCGCCGCCGAAGCCGGAGAGACGGACGCGTCCGATTCCGTCGTTGAAATCGGGGATGCCGTCGTCGTTGCGGTCAACGAGGGCGACCATGGACTGACTGCCTGGAGGGATGCCTAGTGCGAGCGTCTGGCGCATGGCGCGGTCGTAGAGGTCGAAGATCTCGACGGTCGCGCCGGCGGGACCGACGATCTGGATGCTCGCGCCGAAGATGCGGTCCTCGTTGAACATCCCGAACCGCCCGCCGGGGTACGTCACGGTGATGTCGTCGATGACAAACTGGTCAAAGTAAGCATTGTTGTCCGGGGGGGTCTGGAAACTGGCGATACGGAAACTGTCAAACCCGAACGCGGGACCGTTGACGTCGGCTTGGTCGATGAGGGTCAACTGCCCGCCGTTGTTAAGCGCGGCGAGTTGCGCTGGAGAGAAGGACTGAACGACGACGCCGTCAAGCAGCAGGTCGATCCGGGTGCCAGAGACGGGGTTGAGGTCAAGCCCGGTGGTGTTGAGGATCACTTGATTGGCGACGCGTGAGGTGATCGCGCCACCCGGCTGGTCGGGCACATCAAGGAACTCGAAGAGGACAAAGTCGTTGGCGGATAGGCGGATCGAAAGATCTCGATCGTCCATCATCATGCCGTCCGGCCCGAGTACCCACGTCACGGGGGCGGCGGAGATGGACGAGAAACTCATACGGATGTCGGATTCATCGAAAATGGTGTTGTTGGGCACCGCCGGGGGTTGCTGGGGGGCCATGGTCCACGGTGCCATTTCGTCTTCAAACTCTTCCGTAACGATGTCGGCCATCGCGGGGTCGGGAATCTCGCGGAACAGGTACGGCAGGGTGTACGCGAACTGAGCGGAGGCCGTGCCCAACCCGGTGGCAGGATCAACGTTGGTGACCGTGAGCGCGAAAAGCAACTGCCGCTTTTCGAGCGGCTCGCACCCGAAATCGTCGTTGCTCCGAGACAGGGGCTTCCCAGCGCAGGCATGAAGAATCTCGATCAGTCGGCGTCCAAAGCCGGGGCGTGAAGCACGACCAGCGGGGCTATTGGAACGATTCTTGCGACCAAACATGCTCATTGCGTACTCCTGGCTTCTATCTTGGGGACGCCGCGGTGTAGCCCGCGGGGTGGACAGTCTAGCGTATCTATGAACGAATCAAGACAATCAACAACCGGCTCCCCGTCGAACGAGGTTCGACGAGGGGCAAAGGACGATTCTCCCCCAACCCCCTTTTGGCTCAACCCCCTTGACGTCAGCCCCCCTTGGTTCAGCCCCCCCTTGGTTCAGCTCCCTGCGAGCCGCGATGAGCCAGCACCCTCTCATTCAAACCCAAACTCAACACCCATCCCGTGTTTCTTTCAAGCAATCGGTACGGACGCGATGGTACGATCCGTACACTCGACAATACGAAAAAAGCGGGACGAACCTGCCGGAACTGACTTGTGATAGTTTGCCCGTTTTCATAGTTGATGCCGAAGATCTTCGCAAGCAGGTAGATGACCGCGTCGAACCGAACTCAAATCAAGAGAAGATGAAACAGGGCGCGTCGAAATATCCGCCATACTACCTGTATAGGTGGATGTTCGAGATTGGGGACACAGACTAGCCGATTCAACTGAATCTCGCAAGTCCAGCCGTACAGGGAGTTTGCACCCAAGGGAAAAAAGGGCCGCGGGCGATATGATGTCTGGAGACAGTTCGGTCCAGCGACCCAGCGTTTCGTTCATTCAGGTTCCTGTTTGTGTCGTAGGCCAGAGCGATACGAGGTAGAACGGAACCCGGTTTCAAGGGGACGAAGCACTTCACTGGATGATCTTGGATAGATTGATTTCCGATAGCGTGAGCGTGCGTTGGTTGCAGGGGTTGACCCAAGGGGTGGGCTAGCGAGTAGAACGTGAGGATGGTCATTTTCGGGAGTGCGAATATATGCCGTACAAAATCGCTTTGGCCACATGGATGCTGCTCGCTCATGCGGCGTGCGCGCAGACGGTGGAACTCACGTATTCCCCGGCTGGAGCGGTGGGCCGGATGGGGTATTACGAGGCGCAAACGTGTAGTTTGAGCGCGACGCCGCCGGGGCATGTGATGAAATGGCCGGCGAAGGTGACGGACGCTTTGTACGGGGTGATCACGCTCGGCCCGAAACAGAAACCCGGTCGGTACGCGGTGATGCTGTCCGAGGCGAGCACGAATAGCGCGACGTTGTATGTGGACTCGAACGGGGACGGGGATCTGACGAACGATCCCAAGCCGCAGTGGAAACAAGATCGATATTCAGGGCCGGGAGATTCGCTTGTGCTCGAACGGCAACGCGGCTCGGCACCGGTCACGATCAAGTACGATTCTGGCGCGCGCGACGGCACGATTCAGTTCTACCGGTTGGACCCGCGCGACCCGACGCGCGCGAACGCGAAGCACCAACTGATCTACTACCGGGACTATGGCTTCGAGGGGACGGCCCGGATTGGTGACTACACGTACCGTGCGTATCTGTCGGACGATCAAACCAAGGGGGACTTTCGAGGAGCGGCGAAGCCGCAACGCAGCGGTATCACACTGTTCATCGATGTGGATGGGAACAAACGGTTCGATCGGCGAACCGAGGCGTTTGATATCCGCAAGCCGATCGTGATCGGGCAGCACACGCTGGAGGTACGCGGGGTCTCGGCGGACGGGAACTCCCTGTCTCTCGGTCTGACAAAGGGGAGTGGCGAACCGCCGACGGACGCGACGAAGCCGGTGCCGGAACCGGGCAAGAAGGTACCGGAGAAGGAGCCGACACGAGATCCGGGCAAGGCACCACCGGGGAAAGGACAACCGGCCCCGAAGAACGATCCGGAAACCAAGGCTCCGACGGGGAAACCGAACTTGGCGGTCGGGGGCGTGGCACCGTCGTTCGAGCATGCGGGGCTTGATGGGGTGACGATCCGCTTTCCAGAGGATTACAAGGGGAAAGTTGTGCTGATGGACTTCTGGGCAACCTGGTGCCGCCCGTGCCGTGATGAGATTCCCAAGGTTGTATCGACGTACGACAAATGGCACGACAAGGGGCTGGAGGTCATCGGGATTTCACTGGATCAGGCAGACAAGAAAGAGCACCTTCAGAGTTTCATTCAAACGAACAAGATGCCGTGGAAACAGGTGTACGACGGGCTGCATTGGAAAGCAAAGGTGGCGCAGACGTACGAAGTACGTTCGATACCGGCGATGTTCCTGGTCGATGGGGACACGGGAAGAATCATCGCAACAGGGGGCTCACTGCGTGGGAGCAAGCTGGACGGGACGGTAGAGAAGGCGGTCAAGGCAAAGAAGGCTCAATAGAACCAGACGCCGGGCTGCCAACGTTCCCAATCTTTGCGAGCGTCGGCAAAGCGGTAAGGCTCTCGGCACTCAGGGCAGAGTTGCTCGGTGTTGTCGTCGGTATCGGGGCGCGGGAGCGGGTAGTGGCAGTTGATGCAGGCGAGGCCGCCGGCGTGGAGGACGCGCTGACGCAGCCGCGAGCAGAGTTTGCGGGCCAAGAATCGAAGCACAAACCAAGCGACGAAAAGGGCGAGCGGGAAGCCCAATCGCCACAACGTCGCGGTGGGAGTGCGTGAGAAACTGGGAATAGCGATCAGCAGGATCGAAAGCAACGTGGTGCCGAAGCAGATATCGGCGGACAGACGGAGCCAGAAAGCCGCGGCGGGTGGACGTGGCCACGAACGCCGGGCGCGGACACACCGAACCAGTTCCGCCGCCTGGCTGTCGGTCAGGGCGTGTTTAGGTGAAGAAGCAATCGGCGACACGGCGGAGTGTATGAGGACGGACGCAAGGCGCGCTGGATCAGCATCGAACGATCGATTCGGGTCAAACCTGGTCTACTTCAAGTTGGCAGGGGACCGAAAGCCCGCTGCGGATAAGCACGGCGTGGAGTTGATGTGCGTCGGCGATCGAAAATGAGTGGGTGTCGTGACTATCGGCGTCGAGAACGGCCCATGCACGGAGGGCGGCCGGATCGCCTGGGACCGGCTCGAACAACGGCACGACGACCTCGGAACGATCGCGCGGGTCGCAGGCGATGTAACCCTCGCCGAGTTGCGCGACATCGGAGACGACCAAGGCTCGGCGAGAGAGGAATGAACGCCCGCACGCGCCGTGGAGTCCGATTGGGGAGCACGCGGGCTTATCGCGGCGTGCGGCGAGGATCAACTCGTCGAGCGGGGTTGATTTGGTGTAAAAACCGATCCAGGAGACGCCGGTTTCGTGCATCGTGTCCCAGAAGAGGTCTACGAGGGCGAGCATTCGATCATCACGAGAGCCTGCAACGGGGGCACGGGCGAGCATCGAGTCGTAGGGACGAGTGATGAGTGGGTGGGAGGGCATTGGGAACATGGTAGGTATCGGTAGGGTGAGCCAGAATCGAAAGC
The DNA here is from genome assembly GCA_041742635.1 of Phycisphaerales bacterium. Classification (GTDB taxonomy): domain Bacteria; phylum Planctomycetota; class Phycisphaerae; order Phycisphaerales; family UBA1924; genus JTS-AC122. The sequence goes on along the minus strand of JBGSIF010000340.1, from coordinate 3,445 downwards.
GGCGGGGATTGGGGTCCGAGTTGACCGCTCGTGTGAAGAAGCCGATATGATTAGGGACTATGAGTTGGCTGCGGGTCATACTCGTGATCGGTGCGATGCTGATGCCGCTGGCTTACGGCGGGTTGGGGGTGGTGTCGCATGACCCTCATGCGACGACGGCACAGCACGCGGGCGCGGCGACGTGCTGCGGCGAGGCGATTGAGCCGGAGTGCTGTGCGTGCTGCGAAGCGTGCGAGGCGGATAAGGGATGTTCGTGCTGTTCGGACGAACCTGGGCGTCCCGCGGTGCCGGAGCCGCGTGGACGGTCGTTGTCGGAATCGGTGCAAGAAATTGTGCGGCTTGCGTTGACGTGTCGTGTTGTGCGGGGGGATTGTGAAGAAGTGGGTGTAGGGCAGCGGGGGAGTGAACAAACCTGGGGCGTGTGGTCGAAGCGGCCAGCGGGGTGCTCGATGCAGTCGTGGTTGTGTGTACGAACGACGTAGCACAAGTGATTGGCGCGGAATCTGCGCGCCGACCAAGCCCGATATCGGCGCTGGCGAGCGATTGAATCGAACGACGCCGAGCCGATCCATTTCATAACGAGTTGAAAGACGCCGATGCGGGGCAAATCCCGGCATCGGATAATGAATATATATGCGCGAGGCGTCCTCGGAGCGAGGCGCTGCGCCAACACGAAAGCAGTTACCATGAAGACCACACGCCGCATGATCCTGGCGTTTTTTCCTGTCCTTGCACTGACGGGGTGCGCATCAAACCCGAGCAACACAAGCCCTGAGTATGAAGAGAGGCCGATCGTTCACGCCGTGTCGGCGGAAGACCAAGCGATGGCGAAATCGAAGGAGTCGCTGAAGACGGAGTCGGCGCTGCTGTATGTGAACGGGATGGGGTGTCCGCTGTGCGCGTCGAACATCGATTTGCAACTGATCCGGGTACGAGGGGTGACGAAGGTGGATGTTGATCTGGGGATCGGGACCGCGCTGGTGCGGTTCGGGGGCGAGCGGCGTCCGTCGCCGTATTTGTTGGGAGAAGCGGTTGCGGACGCGGGGTTCACACTGGTGAAAGTGGTGACGCCTGCACCGGACGTGATTCCGACGACGGGGGGTGGGCAATGAAAACGACAACGTGTAGCAAGAGGTGCGGTGCGGCTCGGAAGATCACAATCGCGGGGGTGTTGGGAGGTATCGTGATGGCGGCCTCGCCGGTGCTGGCGCAGGAAGCGATGTACACCGCGGCGGCGACGATGCCCTCGCCGGGGGTTTCCGTGATCCGGGAACAGATTCACTATTACCGCTACGGCGGGAACCCGAACACCGGCGCGGATCACACGGATCAGGCCGAGTTCATGACATCGTGGCAGTACGGGCTGGCGAGGGGGCTTTCGCTGAGCCTGGATGTGCCGGCGGTGATACGAAACACGGTGGACAACGATACGAATGATTTCGACAAAGGCGTCGAGGACCTGGACCTGATGCTGAAGTACCGGGTGTATCAGGACGACAGCGGCGGGATCGATACCTTTCGTATCGCGCTGATGGGGGGCGTGGCGTTCGCATCGGGCGACGATAGTGATTTTTCGAGCCAATCGGTGAACCCGCACATCGGGGTCGTCGCAACCGAAGTGCGCGGGCGGCACGGGTTCAATCAGGAGATCCACTACTACTTCAACACGGGCGGGGACACGGACGACAACTACGGCGGGGAAGGACCGGCGGATGCGCTGCGGCTGAATGTGTCATACTTGTATCGGATCGCGCCGGATTTTTACCGAAGCACTACGACGGGAGCGTGGTACATTACGGCGGAACTGAACTATCTGTATGAGACGAACTCGGATCACGACCTGCGGCTGTCGCCGGGGCTGATGTACGAGGGCAGGCGATTCGCGTTTGAACTGATGTCGCAGTTCCCGGTGTATCAGGATGTGGAGGAGCGACCGAAGATGGTGGTCGGGATCGGGGTTGGGGTGCGGTTCACGTTCTGATGAGCAAATGAGGAAACCGAGAAACGGAGACGCGAGAGTCGTGCGATGAGCGAGCGTAAGAGTGGTTCTTCGACGCCCCCGGGACGATACCGGGGGCGTTGTTTGTTTCTGAAACGGACGCCGATACGCTTGTGCATGAAGGCAGGAATGAAACAAACGTGGAGCCGTGTGCTGATAGGCGTGGCGGTTGCGGCGTGCGGGATGTGCATCGCGGGGTGCGATGATTCGGACGCGTCGAACATGTCGATCACGCTGAACACGGATCGTTCGGGGACGATCCAGACAACGCGGCTGGTGATACCCGAGGTGGCGGGGAACGGACAGCCTGCGTCGGCGGGGGTGGTGTGGGAAGCGTCGGCGCAAGTCGTGACGTCAAAGGGAACGTTCGCGTCGGTGTCGGAGGTTGGGTTTGAGGATATTTCGTTTTCGTGCGAATCAACGGCGAAGGGGCTGCATGTGCTGCGGGTGACGATGCCGCGGGGGCCGGAGGCACGATGGGTAAAGGCGTTGACGCAGCCGAGCGTTGAGCGGCGCAAGGAGACGACGCGGGCGATCTATCCGGAGCAGAAGGAGAGCCGGCTGGGGTCGGTGATAGCGATTCGGTTGACGTTGCCGACGGTACCGATCTCGCACGGTGTGTCGCCGGTGGTTGGCGGGATCAGCGAGTCGGCGGAGAAGAACGTGGTGACGCTGACGGTGCGAGTGGACGCGGCGATGAAAACGGGGAATGAGATTGTGTGGGACGTGACGTGGGGCGAGCCGAAGCGATGAGATTGCCGAGCGGGAAAAATCGCGGGGCGATATGCACCGGGCGTACACTGTGACGGCGCGGACTGGGAGTGGGGGAGACGTAATGGAACCGGCTGTGGCCGGATGAGAATGATACTTTAGTTGATGTACCGCCATGCCTGACTCACGCACACATACAAGCCGGCCGACGCCTCGGATCGTGATCACGGGGTTGGGAGCAATCACGGACTTGGGGCATGATGCCAAGAGCACATGGGAAGGGATGCGGGAGGGACGGAGCGGGATCGGACCGCTGATGGGCGAAGAGTTCGAGGTGTACGCCGACCGGTGGACGGCGAAGGTCGCGGGGCAGGTGCGGAACTGGAACCCAGTGCCGACGATCGAAGCGCGAGAAGTGAAGCGGCTGGACCGGTTCGCGGTGCTGGGAATTTGCGCGGCGGTCGAGGCGGTGCGGAACTCGGGGATCGACTTTGCGAAAGAGGATCCGGAGCGGTGCGGGGTGATCATTGGATCGGGCGTCGGAGGGATTCAGACGATCGAAGACGGGGTGGTGGTGATGCACAAGAAGGGGCCGGATCGGCTCAGCCCGTTCACGGTGCCGCGGCTGATGGTGAACGCGGCGTCGGGGAATATCAGCATTCGGTACGGGTTGCAGGGGCCGTCGTCGGCGCACGCGACGGCGTGCGCGAGTTCGGGGCACGCGATCGGCGACGC
>JBGSIF010000339.1:0-3151 GCA_041742635.1 Phycisphaerales bacterium | reverse complement strand
CCCCGACGGCGAGGCCGCCGTCGCCCTCGCTCGCCAGCACCTCCCCGACCTCGCCCTGCTCGACCTGCGAATGCCCAAACTCAGCGGCACCGAAGTCGCCATGGTCATCTACGAAGAACTCGGCATCCCCTCCCTCGTCGTCTCCGCCTACTCCGATCAGGAATACATCAGCAAAATCCAAGGCTACGGCGAATCCTCCGGGGTCTTCGGCTACCTCCTCAAACCCGTCGGCGCCGACGAACTCCGCGTCGGCGTCGGTGTCGCCCGCCACCGCGCCGCCACCGATGCTCACCACATCAAACGCATCGAGCAACTCGAGCGCAACCTCGTCAACCGCCGCATCGTCGAACAGGCCAAGTGGAAACTCGTCGAAGCCACCAACATCACCGAGCCCGCCGCGCACGAAAAACTCCAGAAACTCGCACGCGACGGCCGTCGTCCGCTCATCGAGATCGCCAAGCAGATCCTCGATGCCGCCGACGCTTCAAAGATCGGTTGATGCCCCGCCCGACCCGTCGGTTACCTTGCCCCCGTTCAAGATCCGATCCGCCACCTCGATCGGGTGCGCCGAGCGCACTCCCACCCCGTCGTGCAACTGATGCCGGCACGATGTCCCCGTCGCCGCCACCACCACTTCCTCCGATCGTGCCATAGCGTCCCGCACCGCCGGGAACAATGCCAACTCCCCGATGCGGTTCGACAACTCGAACCGGTGCCGCGCGTACCCGAACGATCCCGCCATCCCGCAGCACCCCGTCTCCAGTACCCGCACCCGCCCGGGCGCGAGCCGCTGCAGCATACCCGCGCTGCTCCCAGCGCCCCACAGCGCTTTCTGATGACAATGCGCGTGCAGCACAATCTCGCCCGGCAATCGCTCCGCCAATCCCTCGCCGTCCTCCGGATGCCGCGCCAGATGCGCCGCGACAAACTCTTCCACCAGCATGGACTTCTCCGCCACACGCCGCCGAACCGCCTTGGGCGTCTGCAACTTCAACTGCTGCCAGTCGTCCTTGATCGCGCTGAGACACGACGGCTCGCACACCACGATGGCACGCACCGCCGCATCACCCACTGCTCGCGCCAGCGGCGCCAGCGTCGCGTCGATCGTCCGAGCCGCGTCCTCCAGCATCCCCACCGAGATCATCGACCGCCCACAGCACCCGCCGCCAAATCCGCCTTCCCCTTCGCTGTCGCCATGCGCTACGCCTCCCTGCTTCGGCAGCAACTCCACTTCATACCCCAGCCGTTCCAATACCCGCACCGCCGCCATCCCTACTCGCGGCTCGTTATACACCGTAAAACAATCCGCAAACAATATTACTTTCCCCCGCGCACTCACATCCCGACCTCCCTTTCCTCCACCGCTCACCTCACGCCCCTTCATCCACGCATACAACGACCGCTCGAACCGCGGCAGCGACCGCTCCGGGTGCATCTTCATCACCCGATTAATAACCCCCCGCACCACCCCGAGCGAGTTCACCCAGTTCGCCATTCCCGGCATCATCGACCCCAGCCGATTCAGCGCCCGCACATTCCCGATCAGTCGAGCGCTCAGCGGCACCCGCCCCTGTTCACGAAACCGCTGTGCCGTGTACTCCGCCTTCAACCGCGCAATATCAACATTACTTGGGCATTCCGATTTGCACGCCTTACAACTCAGACATAAGTCCAGCGTTTCAATCGTGCCCGCGTCGCTCCAGTTCGGCCTCGTTCCCACCCGGGCTTCCTGTCCGCTCCCGCTCCCAACTCCAAACTGACCCGTGATCGCCAGCCGAAGCGCATTACCGCGCCCGCGTGTCGCGTGCCGCTCGTCCAGCGTAGCCATATAGGACGGGCACATCGTCCCGCCTCCGCCCGACCGTTTCCGGCACAACCCCGCGCCATTGCACGCCTCCACCGCCCCACGGAACCCATGCTGATCTCCATACTCATAAAACGTTTCGCACGCCATCCCCGACGACATATCAACCGTCGAGCGCGACCCCGCATGATCCGCCCCGCGCTCATGCGAGTGCCCGTGCTTCGCCCCGTACACATCCTCTTCCCCCGGCAGTTCCACTCCTCCCGCCGCCAGCGTCCGCAGGTTCTCCGTGATCGACTCCACTCCCGCCGCGCCCACGATATTCCCTGGATTCAGCACTCCCGAGGGATCGAAGCACCGCTTGAGTTCCGCGAACGCACCCATCAGTTCATCACCGAAGAACCGCCGCAGCAGCGGCCCGCGCACCCGCCCGTCCCCATGCTCTCCCGACATGATCCCCCCGCACGCCCGCGCCAGGTCGGCGACCTCCACCGCAATCTCGCGCAGCCGACGTCGATCCTCCTCGTCATGCAGGTCGATCATCGGACGCACATGCAGCACCCCGACCGACGCGTGCGCCCAGTACGCCGCCCGTGTCCCGTGCTTCCCCACGATCTTCTTGAACTCGCGCACAAACTCCCCCAGCCGCTCGACGGGCACCGCGTTATCTTCCACAAACGTCACCGGCTTGCGTCGCCCCGGCAACCCATGCAGCAGCGGCTCCCCCGCCTTGCGCAACTTCCACGCCGACAGCATCGCCGCACCATCCGTATGCGTTTCGATCGCCACCACCCCACGCAGCCCCTTCGTAAACGCCCTGAGCACCTGGAACGCGCGCGCAATCCCCGCCGCCCCCCCCGTCCCCTCTTCCGCCCTGCCAAACCCGAAGAACTCTACATACAGCACCGCTTTCAGCCCGCCCCGCGCCGCCGCCTGCCCACCCGGCAGCAACTCCACATACCGCCGGTACTCGATATTCCCCATCGCCGCCCCCAACACCACATCGTCCAGCAACTCGATCGCGCTCAGCCCCAGCGGCGTGCCCATCTCCAGCAGCGGCTGCACCGCGTCAATCGCGTCCTCCAACGTCTCAAACGACACCACCGCCAGCCCCTTGGCCGTCGGCACCGGATGCAGCCTCAGTTTCGCTCGCAGCGTGATCGCCAGCGTCCCCTCGCTCCCGCACAGCACCCCCGACAAATCCACCCCGCGCGCCAACTCGTCGATGCTCGCCCCAGCGCCCTTCTCAACCTGATCCAGCACCAGGTCCAGCCCGTACCCCGCGTTGCGCCGCACCGTCCGCGGGAACCGTTCGCGGATCAGCCCACCGTGCCGCGCCGCGATCTC
>JBGSIF010000338.1:0-6571 GCA_041742635.1 Phycisphaerales bacterium | reverse complement strand
CCCCACCCCCGAGGGCCCGCCGAGCACTGGGCCGCATGCCCTCAATGGCGCAGGAACCAAACACCCCCCCGCCCAGCCGCGGGACCGATACCATCAACCGACCCTCATAGCACCTGGCACAGAACTTGGGGGCCGGCCAGGCAAACATCGCCTAGGGGGTGAAGACGGGCGGGCTCTTTTCCAGGGAGTCGGCGCGTCTACGGAACACTCTCTGCTATATCGTGCCCGAAAACCGACCCCTTGTCAAGGGAAATATCAAAAATAACCCTTAACATGCCAAGTCGCTCCATTCGGCGTGACAAACCAGATGCTCCTATCCCAATACAAATACACGAGTTATCTGCACTTGAAGGTGAAATAACGCTTGGAATCACGCGATTATCAATTACAATCTATATTCAGCGCGCGATGAGGCGAGAGTGACACCGAGGGAGCGTTCGTCGCGCCACCAAGAAGTGGGAGAACGCGTGTGCGTCAAAATATTTGGCTATCGTTCGGTTTCATTTTGCTTTTTGGCGGATTGTGTTCCGCTCAAACATGTGTGTATGCGGCTCCGGCCACGCATCAACCCGACGTCGCGGGTGGTTGGGCGTCGGATCGAGTCGTGGTGCGTGTCCGGCCGTCGTCGGTGGCTCTGTTCGAGTCGCTGTCGTCGGGCTATCGGGCCGGAGAATCGTTGACGATTGGTGGACCAGAAGTCGTTCCTGACCCGTTGATGTCACTCCTGCGCGCGTGGGGGGTCGAATCGGTATCACGGACGGTTGTGAGTGCGTTAGTGAACGAAGCGCAGGCTGGCGAGTTCAGGTTGAACCGATACTTCACGCTTCGGGTGCCGGCGGGGTCGCCGGTGCCGCAGATTATCGCGGCCCTAAAGGGTGTGGAGCAGATCGAATCGGCCGAACCGGACGGGCTTGGGGGGCTGCTGGATTCGCCGCTGCCGAATGATATGTATTTTCGGGAGCAGTATTACCTGGAGAACATCGGGCAAAGCGTCGGTGGCGATGTGGGAACGCCGGGGGCGGATTGCGGTGCGCGGGGGAGTTGGGAGTTCACGACAGGGTCGCCGACGGTGGTCGTGGCGGTACTCGACACGGGGGTGAGCCAGAGCCACCCGGACCTGATGGGGAAACTGGTGCCGGGGCAGAACTTCACGGCAACCCCCCCAAATGCGAATACGGACGATAGTTGGTTCGTATCGCACGGGACCGGGTGTGCCGGGATCATCGCAGCGGCCTCGAATAACGGGATCGGGATGACGGGCGTATCGTGGCAATCACGGATCATGCCGATCAAAATCGCCAATACATTCGGGATGAGTTCCGAATCACAATGCGGGAACGGGCTGATCTGGGCGGCGGACAATGGGGCGCGAGTGGCGTCGGTGAGCCTGGGCTTCTCGCTGGGAACGAGTTTTCTGAGTGATTCGGTCGCGTATGCGATCAGCCGGAACGTGGTGGTGTGCGCGTCGAGCGGGAACACGCCGGGCGGACTGATTTCGTTCCCGGCCCGGTATCCGAACGTGGTATCGGTCGGCGCGACGAACAACCGGGACGAACTGGCGACGTTCACGAGCACGGGGCCGGAGTTGTTCATCTGCGCACCGGGGATCGAGATCCTAACGACATGGGATACGAACCTGTCGCCGAATACGTATACCTACGAGAATGGGACATCGTTCGCGTGCCCGATCGTGGCGGGGGTCGCCAGCCTGATCATGGCGGCGGACCCCGCGCTGACAAGCGAGCAGGTGCGGTTTGTGATGCTTCTGACCGCGGACGACCTGGGCGAGCCGGGGCGCGACGAGTTGTTTGGATGGGGGCGGGTCAACGCACGCAGCGCGGTGGTGCTTGCGACGAATCAGCCGACGCACGAATGCGGGGCGGACTGGAACCACGACGGGGTTGTGAACTCCACCGACCTGTTTGCGTTTCTGGAGGAGTATCTGAACGGATCGGCGGACCTGAACCAAGACGGTCGGACGGACAGCGACGACTTGTTTGAGTATCTCGGACATTTCTTCGTGGGATGCTAGTGCGGAGGCCCGAATCGGCAGGTGGCTGAATAGGATGAAGGATGCCGCCGATTGATGCCGACGAAGATGGGATTGATGGACCTGGACCTGTTCGACGCCGAACGTCACGACGGATCGTGACTGATAGCGAAGCGGTCGGCGGCGACATCGGCGGTGTGACTGAGCCTGCCAAGGTGCGACTTCAGCGGGTCATGGCGGAGGCGGGGATCGCGTCCCGGCGCGAATGCGAGCGATTGATCGAGGGCGGGCACGTAGCGGTCAACGGGCGCATCATGCGCACCCTGCCCGTGCTGATCGATCCGGCGGAGGATGAAGTGCGGGTGGATGGGCGGATCTTGCCCAAAGTTCGCCGACGCGGCACACGGTATGTCTACATCATGGTCTATAAACCCGCTCGGGTACTCAGTACAACCCGAGACGACCCAGCATTCGCGGATGCCAAAGGTCGTGGGCGCACGACCGTGGTGGACTTGGTCACGCTGCCTGGATCACCGAGGCTCTTCCCGGTCGGCAGGCTCGATTTTCATTCGACCGGGCTGGTGCTTCTGACGAACGACGGCGAACTGGCCGAGCGGCTGACGCACGCGCGGTACGGCGTGACCAAGACCTACGAGGTGCTGGTGAAGCGTCGCGTCGTGGAAGGGGAACTGGGATCACTGGCGCGGGCGATCAGCACGGGAGTACCGGCGAGCGACGCGCCGGAAGGAAGGCGCCCAAAGCCGCACGAACTGGTGGCACTCCGACCGGCACGCTCAAGACAAGTTGGGGTCGAGATCGTGAAATATGACGCGGATCGGACGGTGCTGCGGGTAACGATGACCGAAGGGGCAAACCGGTCGGTGGTGGATGTGCTGAATCGGCTGGGCTTTCATGTGAAGCAACTGCGGCGGGTGGGGATCGGGCCGGTCTCGCTGACTGGGGTGGCGCTGGGGCAATGGAGACCGTTGACGGCGGTGGAGGTCAAGCGGCTCAAGGCGGCGGGAGCCGCGAAGGGGAAAAAGACTGGCGTGACGGCGGGAGGGCGCACGGGGGCGAAGCGATCCGGCACGGGGAATCAACCGAAGCGAAAGCGGATGTCGCCGAGGTGAAGAGGGGAACCGGGCGGACGTGGGGTTATTTCTTCCGAGCCGGTTGCGCCTCCGGCGTTGTTTTATCGACGGCGGATTCGTCGAGTTGGATGGAAGCGGAGTTGATGCAGTAGCGCAGGCCGGTGGGGCGTGGGCCGTCGTTGAAGACATGGCCGAGGTGGGCGCCGCAGCGGGAGCAGGTGACCTCGGTGCGCACCATGCCCAGGGAGACGTCGTCGTGCTCGTCGATGCGTTGGTCGTCAAGGGGCTGGAAGAAACTGGGCCAGCCGCAGTGGGCGTCGAACTTGGTGTCGGAAGTGAAGAGTTCAAGCCCGCAGCCTGCGCAGCGGTAGGTGCCGGGGGTGGTGGTGTCCCAGTACTTGCCGGTGAAGGCACGCTCGGTACCTTTTTGGCGCATGATGCGATACTGCTCGGGGGTGAGGATCTTCTTCCACTCTTCGTCGGTCTTGATGACTTTGTCGTCGGGCGCGGACGGTGTTGCGGCGGAAGCATCTGTGGTGCTCATGGGGTCGAGATCCTTGGATGGGGACGGTGCAGGTGTGGTGAGGCGCGCCGCGCTCGGCGCGGGTGTGGGGGAGGGTTTGGGCGTGCTGGCCGCGGAGGTCTGCGTACGTTCGGAGCAGCAGGCAGAGGCGAACGTGAAGAGGCCGAGCATACCGAGGAGCGGCAAAACGCGGAGCAAGGTGGGCACGATGGTCTCCTGAATGCAAAATGGACAAGATGTGAGCACCAAGTCATACGCAGCGGCGGGGAGAGAGTTCGTCGTGCCGGGGCGTGCCGGATGCGAGAGGAACCATCGATCAAAAGAGAATCACGGGAATAAATGGCGTCTGGGTGTCAGGTGGTAGCGGGGTCGTTGATGCGTCGTTGCGCGAGCAACATCAAGACTGCACCACCAACCGCGGCGAACCCGCAGAGCCACTGCGATTGCGTAAGGTGTTCTTGAAAACGAGTCTGGAAGAAGTAGGTCGAAGCAACGGCGACGATAATGGGCTGAAGTTGGACGATGCCGGAAGAAAGCGCGACACCCAAACGAGCGATGCTGATGTAGTAGAAGACGTGGCCGAGCGCGATACCGACGATCGCGGAAAGGGCGACGAGGGCGATGCGATCGTGGGAGAGTTCGAGCAGGTCGGCACCCGCTCTGGGCGCGAGGATGAGCATCAAGACGACCATGGCGGCACCGGTGTACTGGCAGATCGTGGCGAAGGCAGCGACGGGGTTGACGCCGTGCATGTACCGGCGGATGGCGAGGGCGTACCCGGCAAAGAGGGCACCGGAGAGCACGGCGAGGAACCCGCCGAAGTAGGTCGCTTGAACGTGCGTGAGGGTGCGTCCGAAGAGTTCTGGGACCGCGACGGCGGCGTCGGAGGCGGCATCCGGTGGCGCGAGGAGCATCGTCCCGACCGCTCCGGCGAAAACACTCACAATCGCAAAGAGAAACACGCCGGAGCGCAGGACGCGGCGCTCGGAGGGGAACAGGAGATAGGCACCGACGGCGACGAATAGGATCTGGGTGCGCAGGCCAAAGGTCATCAGCCCGGGCTTGATGAAGTAGGGCACCCACGCAAAGCAGGCCTGGCCGGCGACGTTGAAGAGCGAGGGGACGATGGCGGCACGCCAGATACCGGGCGGGAGCGTAGCACGACGAGTAAAGATGGCAATCGCCGGTAGCCATAGCAGGGCGGAGAACCCGTAGCGCCAGCCGTTGGCGGTCCAAGCGTCGATCTCGCGTGCAAAGTCGCGGAGAAAAAGGGGGACGCTGGACCACCCCAGCAGGGTGAGGAAGATCGTGAGCAGGCCCAGCGGGGACAATGCGGAGAGAGCGGGTGGATTGGGCGAAGGTGGTGTCAAGCGGGCACGGGCGTGAACAAGAGAATGGAGAGAGTCACAACGGTACCACGCGTGGGGTGATCACGCTCGGGCAGGCGTGACGGATCGATCCGGAGTAAGCCTGAAGAGAAAGAGCAGGCTGAGGAGTCGCGCCAAGAACGAGAGCGCAAAGGCGAACATGTACGCGGCGTGCGACTTGTCGAGGTGATGCAGGATGGTACCGCCGATGAGCGCGCCGGCGACCATCGCCAAGGAGTTGGCGAGGTAGTAGGTGGTCATGATGCTGGTGCGTTCGCTGTCGGGGATGGTATCGAGGATGACGAGGAAGGTGGAGAGTTCGTAGGCGGCCCAGATGACGCCGGCGAGGAGTTGCACGACGAACAAATAGGCAAAGGAATCCGAGAGCATCCAAGCCGCGGAGAGCGGAACGATCCCGACCCCGGCGAGGCGCAGGACCCGGCGGGCACCGTGGTTGTGAGCAAAGGTGCCAATGTACGGGAGCACGAGCATGCGTGTGACATACGGCGCGGCGATGAGCATCTGGTTCTGAACGTAGTTGAACCGCAGCAGGTCGAGAGAAAACGGGATGAGGAAGCCGTGCGCGATCCAGACCGTGAACTGCACGACGAGCATGTACCGCATGAGGCGAAGCCCCGGGTGGGTGCTGGTGCGCGCGATGATTTCTTGGAGCGGGACGTTTCGGTGGTTGGGAGGCAGCGGCTCGCCCTCGGCCTGAAATGACTGGTACACCGCGCCGACACATCGGACAATTCCCGCGGCAAAGAAGAGGATGGCGAAGACGAGCACGATGGAATCGGTGCCCTTGGCGGACTGGAGTGCCGCGCCGCTGAGGACCAGCCCGGCGACGGTGCAACCGTGGATCACGCGGGTGCGGACACCGAAATATTTTGCGCGGATGCGGGTGGGGACATTGGCGGGCATCCATGTACTCCACGCTGCGCCGCCGGCAAGCCCGGCGCCCCAGTAGATGCTCGCAAACAAGAAAATGACCCAAAGCGGCACCACGCGCAGGATGGCGCAGACCCCCAGTGCGATGAGTGCCAGCGACTGCACGAGGGTGTACAGAATCACGGCGGAGCGAAGGGAACCGATGACTCGCACAAGCCGCGGGGAGAACATCTGCACCGCCGCACCGATCAGGAGGGGGATGGAGAGAATCAAACCAGCGGCAACCGCGGCACCGGGGACGGCGGCGAGCACGAACGCGGAGAGAATTTCCTGCCCCAGGCCGACCATGAGCGCGTATGCCGCGCCGTCGTACATCGCGGCGCGCAGGTTCCATCGCACGGACCTGACACGCGAAGCGATCGCCTATGATAAGACCCCAAAGGGGGCGGCCCCAACGCCGCCCTTGATGCTTCGCCGCGCGCCCTGCATAACGTAGAGAAAAGCCGAAAGTCACACAGATGGAAACTCAAACTGCCCTTCTGGACATGACGTTCTGGATCACAACCGGGGCCATCCTCGGGCTGTTGATCCTGTCCGCCTTCTTTTCGGGCAGCGAAACCGCACTCACCGCTGCCTCGCGCGGGAAACTGCGCGCGCAGGCCGAAAAGGGCAGCACGGGCGCGGCACTTGCGTTGAAAATCACCGAGGA
>JBGSIF010000337.1:0-1789 GCA_041742635.1 Phycisphaerales bacterium | reverse complement strand
GGGTGAACGTGCCAGTGCCGGGCGTCGCGCCGGGGTACGTGCCGACCTGAACCAGATACTGCTGCCCCGTGGTGCAGGCGAAGGTCAGTTGCGACTGAAGCCCGCACGAATCGTCGTTGCACGCGATCGGACCGGCGGGCGGGCACGCCGCGCCGCCGTACACGGCGACTTTCGTATCCACAGTCGTCGTCCCGCACGCCGTCAGGGTCGCCGTGCCGGTCCCGGTTGCTGTCCACAGGAACCACTCGTCGCGGTCGAGATTGGTCAACCCGAAGAACAAACAAGCGTTGTTCCCCTGCCCGCTGGTGCCGGTGGTGGAAGTGTTGTTATCGAAGTTCAGCGTCGCCGGGCTACCGCTGACGATGTCGGGGGTTGCGCACTCGTCGTTCCCGCCCCCTCGCGCCATGGGCTGATTCATAGGAACAAACTTGGTGTTCGGCGTCAGGCTCGGGCCGGGAGTCGGGATCGTCTTGCGCTGCTGAGCGTTCAGCCTGGAAGGATCCATCAACTTCCGGTTCGGCTGCCCCGGCTTCTTGGCCGGTACCGCCTGCGGCTTGCTCACCGGCTGCTTCTTCGTGTTCTTGTTCACGCTCTGCGCGTCGGCAACCGACGCCAGCGCGCCGACCGCACCAACCACCGCGAGCACCCGGACAACGTTCGTGAAACGACGACAATTACCCAAAAGACACCTCCAATATGAGGATTGCAAAGGCACCGGCGCTGTCCGCGATCCATCGTCCCACGACGAAGAGCACCCGCGCGCTCACCGGGAATAAGTGGCCACTCCCTCCGCCCTCGCGCGCCCGTCGTCGTCCCTTTGGCCAAAGAGAACCACGCCGAACCGATACGAACGGAGTTGAACCCTCTTCATCGTCGCGCCACGCACACAACTGAACGCGCCCACCGATTCGGCGTTGACTTAACCATGACACGGCGACCGCCGCGCCGCGTCCGAGATTACGCACCGCGCACTATTCGCGCCTCGCTCCTCTCGGCTCGCGCAAAGTTCTTCACGCGCAACGTAAAACGGGCCGAGGATCGCTCCTCGGCCCGTCGCCATTGATCCTCTTGTAGCCTCATCAGCACTCGCTCGACTCGCTCAACACCCACCAAAGAAGCACGCGACAAAGTCAAAGAAGTCCTGCGAGGTCGTTTGTCCGTCGGTATTGAAATCCGCGTTCCCCGAGAAGAACCCGCCCAGGAAGTCAAAGAAATCCTGGCTGTTCAGTTCGCCCGACGCGTTCCAGTCGCACGCGCACGCCGCGTCGCACCCGAGCGCATTGAGCGTGAAGTCGTCGATGCCCGCCTCGATCGTTGAGTCCGCGCCAAGATCCTGCGCGACGAATCGCACCCGGACCTGCGAGGTCATCGGCACCCACATGGCCAAGTCCTCCTCGTGGTAGATCCAGCCCCCCTGCGTGTCCGGCCCTGCCGGCCCGACGGACTCGATCGTCGTCCATGTCGTGCCGTTGTCGTTCGATACCTGCACCAGGAACATATCCGCGTTGGCATTCGCGCCGGTGCTGTTGTTATACCAACGCCAATAACCCGCCACCGCCCGCGACGTACTCGATAGATCAAACGCCGGCGACACCAGCGACACCGACCCCCCGTCCACGTCGGCCAGTTGCCCGCCCCCGAACGGGGACTCGGGGCCGGTGATCCAACAGTTCACGCCGCTGCCCGGCGTGTGGTCGTCCCCAGGAGCGGCAATGGTCGCGGTCGGATCGCCCCGCACCCATCGGCCAACCGCGGTGGTATCGCCCGGCCAAGCCCCCACCCATCCCGC
>JBGSIF010000336.1:0-3398 GCA_041742635.1 Phycisphaerales bacterium | reverse complement strand
AGCGCGAGTAAATGCGGCCAGACGAACACGCCCAGCCCTTCGGCACGCCAACGATCGGCCTGCGCCGCGAGTTCGGGGGTGAGCGCGTCGCGCTCGGCATCCACAACAACCGCATCACAGCCGGGGAACGGGATACCCCATGCGACGGAGGAGTACCCGGCACGCGCGATCATCCGGTCCAGCGTCGCGCGGGCAGCGGGGCGGTCCTCGCACCACTGCTTCGGCCAACGCCACGGCTCGTGGAGACGAAGCCCGACATCGCTCCGTGACGGAGGTACGCTTCGTTGTTCGGCGAGCATCTCATCGAACAGGCACTCGTACTCGCGGCACATCGAGTCGATACTGATTGAGCGGCGGACTTTTTCCCATGCGGCATGGGAGATCCGTGCGAGCCGGGGGCGGTCGAGAGATAGTTCGGCAATCGCACGAGCGAGTGTTTCGGGTTCGCCGACGGGCGCGGTGATGCCGGTGACGCCGTCGGCGACCCATTCGTCCGCGCCGCTCCGCACGGCGGTAATGGCGGGCACCACGCCGGCACCCATGCTTTCGAGCATGGAGATGCTGGTGCCCTCAAACTCGCTGACAAGCACGGAGATGTCCATTGTGGCTAAGAAGTGCTGGACCCAGTCGGGGTTGCGGCGACCGTGGAACTGCACGCTACCGGGGCGTGTCGTGCGGGAATCCCAGGCCGCTCGCCATGCGGGGAGGTCCACGCCATCGCCGACCATGTGCAGGACGAAGTCGGTGCCGAGGCGCGCGAGTTCATCGAGAAGTCTGAGCAGGTCGCTGATTCGCTTTTGAGGCTGGACCATGCGTCCGATGTACGCGATCTGGATCGGGCCGTGGTGCGTTGGCGATCTGGGGGAGGCAGCGACGGGGACGCCGTAGACGATGGTGGCGTGCGGGGCCCCCGAGGCATGAGCGATGGGGGCGAGCCAGAGCGAGCAGGCCCGACTGACGCCGACGGTCCCGTCGAAGGGGGCATACGAGCGGGCGAGGAGGCGGTAGTAATCGTCGTCGGTGTGCGCGATGGCGAGTGTGCGTGCGCCAAGGGCGCGGAGTTGAGCGGCCGCGGCGTGAGTGATATCGGAATAGTTCGGGATCACGATCGCGGGGACGCCCAGCACCCCGGGTCCGCCGCTGATGTTCTGGATCGACTCGATCAAGCATTCGAGGCACTCGACCTGGTCCATCGACGGATCGATCACACAAACATCCGTCAGTTCGTCGAGTTCGAGTTCGGTACTGATGGAATCCCACGCGTGCGGATTGGTTGCGACGAGCAAGGTGCGGATGTGGTATCGCGAGTGCATTTCGGCAAACCCGCGCGCGAGGCGTGCGGCCCAGGTGCGCACCCCGCCGACGGGTGAGTCTTCGATAACGACACAGTTGATCACGATCGGACGATCGTCGCGCGGTCGCACGGCGGCGGGGACCATCCGGTGCAGCAGCGAAGCGGTCCTCGTCTTGCACGGCGCGACGCGGGGGTCGAAATCGATGGGCTTGTGTGGTTCGGCTTGGTCGTGACTCATCGGCGGCACATGGATTCGCATCGCATCGGTGATCAGAGCGGCGATGTGTTCCGCGCGTTGTTGCGTACCGGTCGGAAGCAGGCTCGCACGAACGTTGTTGCCTGAGAGTGCTTCGAGGACCGACACATCGGAAGAAGCGACGAACACTCGGCCGTCGAGTTCGCGGTGCAGCGCGAGAAGATCCATGATTGAGCGATCGTGGTCGGCAGGCGCGTCATATAGCGAATGGATGATCACGACCACGAGTCCAAGCCGGTGGGCTTGGCGCAGGAGTTGCCTGCTGGTGGCGCTGCGCCACTCCGTCACGACAACGACGCGGGATCCATCGATCAGTTCGGGCGGCGGCTGATCGGGGAGCAAACGAGCCGAAGCGATGCCGTTTCCGGCTAACACACGTTCGACGCCAACGAACGGGTCGCGTGCCGTGTCGGATTGTGCGAGCACCACCGGGTACGCAAACTGAAAAGCGTGCATGACAAAGCATCGGTTGGAGCGGGCGGGCTGCGCAAGTTTCGTGTGACTGCACGAGCGGTTGGGGTGTTCGGGCGAAAGTTGCCGATCCGGCGAGAACGAGCCGATTCATCGTTGAACGAACCATGGCACCCGCACCGAACATCGCCGAACGAGCCAGCCGGGTGAATGTCGCGGCGGCACCACTGGTCATCTTCTTACCCGACGGGCTTACCCTCGGCGGCGTGACGACGTGGGCGGTGCGCCTTGCCCGGACGCTCGCACGCGGGTGCGGTGGTGTCCTGCGGCGCCGCGTAACGATCGTCTCTCATACCGGGACAACCGGCTTCGCGGATGCGTCTGATGGGATCGATTACATCGAACTCTCGGGGTTACCGTCGCTGCGAGAAGCGGCGGGCGACCTTGGTCCGTTCATACCCGCCTATCGTGCGATGATCGAGGGGCTGAGCACTTTGCACGGCACGCCGTGCGTCGTATGCCCGAGTTCGCTGGGAGACGCTTACGGAATCGCCGCCGCGGTATCGATGACACAACCGGAGATCATCCGTGTCGTCGGGTGGCAGCACAGTGATATCGCATACGACACACAAGTGCTCACGCATTACGAGCCGGTGCTGAGTGCGATCGTCGGTGTCAGCACACACATTACGGATCGACTGCGCCGACGGATGCCATGGCGAACGAGCGATATCGCATGGGTGCCATACGGCGTCGAAATGGAAGACCAGCACGGCGCGGATGGATCGTTCACACGGCGCGAACAAGGCGCGACGCTGGGCACCCGTCAGCGACCGCTGCGGCTGATCTACACCGGGCGGCTTGAACATGAACAAAAACGCATCGGCGCACTCCTGCAACTGCCTGCGCAACTCGCGGCTCTCAATATTGCGTCACAACTCACACTTGTAGGAGACGGTCCGGCCAGTGCGAAAGCGGACGCGGCGTGCCACAACTGCCCCGAGGGAGGGGCGTACACGATCCAGCGGATCAGCGCGGTGGGATCGCGCCGCGTCGTTGAGTTGCTCGACGATGCCGATGCGTTTGTTCTGGCGTCTCGGTACGAAGGGCTGAGCGTGTCGATGCTCGAGGCGATGTCGCGCGGGTGCGTGCCGGTAGTGACGAGCGTCGAATCAGGCTCTCGGGACGCGGTCGAGCATGGACAGAACGGGTTGCTGGTGGACGTCTCGCCGGGTGATTCGGACGTCGATGTCGCTCGGACGATGGCGAGAGGGATCGCCGATAGCCTGCGCCTGCGGGGTCAGATGGGCCGCATGTCGGTGGCGGCGCGGCGTGTGGCGTACGAACGATTCAGCATCGAACGGCACGCCGCGCTGGTCAGCGAACTGTGCGACCGCGCCGCGTCGGCTCCGCCGCGAACCTGGCCGGCAACCCGGG
>JBGSIF010000335.1:0-9284 GCA_041742635.1 Phycisphaerales bacterium | reverse complement strand
GCACACCGGCTCGGCGGACCGCGGCGCGGCGCCAGGTTTGATCGAGCCAGAGCGAGTGGACGCGGTTGTTCAGGTCGTATCGACGCGCGATCGCGGCGAACATGCGCTGGACGCGTTCGGGCTTGTCATCGCGTGCGTGTGGATCGGCGAGTTCGCGCGATGTCCACGCCGCCGCGGCAGTGGGGGGGGGGGAAGGTGAGGTGGACGCGGCTACCGAAGTTTCGATTGAGGGGAGGTGAGATGGATCGGGCATTGCCCTTACAATACGACCGCTCAGTCCCATTTATCGGAGGCCTCTGAATGAATACTCGATTTACCGTCTCGTTCGTATCTTTGGTGTACGTCGGACTGCATCTGATCGGATGCAGCACAAACGCGACGACGGGGCGTTCGCAGATCGCGTTTTATTCGCGGGAGGAAGAGATCCAGTTGGGAACGGAGGCGCAGCCGCAACTGACCGAGGAGTTCGGCGGGAAGGTGAACAGCCCGGAGTTGCAGGCGTACGTGACCGAGATCGGGCAGCGGCTCGCGGCGACAACGGAGGCGGACAATCCGTCGCTGCCGTGGGAGTTCACGCTGCTGGATTCGCCAGTGATCAACGCGTTCGCGCTCCCCGGCGGGAAGGTGTTCATCTCGCGCGGGCTGGCGGATAAGATGACCAACGAAGCACAACTGGCCGCGGTGCTCGGGCACGAGTGCGGGCATGTGACGGCGCGGCACTCGAGCGAGCGCATGAGCCAGCAGGCGATCCTGGTGGGCGGTGGCGGGCTGCTGGGTGCGGTGGCCGATGTGGTGGCCGGTACGGGCGGGGCTGGCGCGAAGGCGGGGCAATCGATCGGGAACATCGCCGCGCTGTCGTACTCGCGTGACCAGGAGATCGAAGCGGATCGGCTGGGGATGCGGTACATGAAGGTGCTGAAGTACGATCCGATGGGTGCGGTCGAGGTGCAAGAAATTCTGAAAGCGGCGTCGGGCGGGAATCGCCCGCCGGAGATTCTGGCGACGCACCCCGCCTCAGAGACGCGTATCGCGGAACTGAAGAAACGGTTCGACAAGTACCATCTCGATACCGTGAACAATCCGGAGTATGGAAAGTATCCAGAGCGGTACGAGCAGCGGTACCTATCGATCGCGCGGCGACTGCCGGCATCGCCCCAGCCCAAGGCCGTGCTGGACGAGCACGGCAACCCGAGGCCGAGTACGCTGGCGGCGATGATGTTCGCGGACCCGACGGTGTGGTGTGCGCATTGCCGGGAGGCGAAGTAGACGGAGGAAAGCACGTAAAAGTCTGACACGCCGTTGATGCCGAACCACTCACCTCCGAATCGTCACGATCACGAACCCCGTGATTGCGAAAACCCAACCTGTGACACTTCCCGCGATCATCGGAGTGGAAGCGAACATCGTCCAGTGGTTGTACCCGTCGTAGGGCTCCAGCAGCGTGCGTGTATAGACGACGATTTGTGTGCCGATGTTCGCCGCGAGGGGGAGCAGCACCATGGCGTGAAACTCGACGCTGCTCAAGTGTTCGCGGATGACTCGTACGAGTACCACGTGTGCGGCACACACGATACCAAGCACCATGATCCCGAATGGTGCGGTAGAGCCCCTTGCGAGCAGTACGATGGGGGTCGGCAGGAAGCCGAGCAGCGGCAGGTACGGCGTGAAATCGTGTACGAGATCCGAGAGTCGCAGGCGATTCAGCGCGGCGGCCGGGTCATTTCCGCATTCCGGGCACGAGGCGGCGGATTTCAATCCGTGCCGGTCATAGCCGCAAGCCTTGCAGAGATTCATGCGTAGCGGCTTATCGCGTGTGATCTCTGGTCTGGCCCGGATGACGCCGGATACGGCAAGTGGGAAGATCGCGCCAAGGAAGAGGAGTAACCAAATCATATAGACAAGTGTAAGGCATACACCTCAGTCCCTACAGTGCGCCGATGCCAATACCTACGCGAAACACACCTCTCGTCCTCATCATCCGCGACGGCTGGGGTTTGAATCCCAACCCGTCGCACGCCGCGTTTGACGCGACTCGCATTGCGCGAGAGCGCGGACTGACGCCGGTGGCCGATCGGCTTGACCGAGAGTGGCCCCGGACGCTGATAAAGACCAGCGGCGAGGACGTCGGCATCCCTGATGGCACCATGGGCAACAGCGAGGTCGGGCACCAGAACATCGGCGCGGGGCGGATCGTCGATCAGGAATCCGTGGCGATCACCAAGGCGTGCCGGGCGGGGCTTGATTCGAACATCGCCGTCAGCAACGCGGTCTTCCGCGCGAAGAGTGGGGGGAAGAACGTCCACCTGTTGGGGATCGCGTCGGACGCAGGCGTGCATGGTTTGCTGGATCACCTTTACGCGGTCGTGCGGGCGTGTAAGAAGTTCGACATGCCGCGGGACCGCGTGGTGCTGCACTTGTTCACCGATGGCCGCGACACCGGGCCGTTCACCGGGCAGCGATTCATCGAGCAAGTCGAGGCAGAGATCGCCACGATCGGCGTCGGACGGATCGGCTCGATCTGCGGGCGCTATTACGCAATGGACCGCGATCATCGCTGGGAACGGGTGGGTCTGGCGTTCGCGTGCTTGACGGGAAGGGGAGTGGGGGGCATGGGGGTAGACGCGGCCGATACTGCACACACTCCACACCCGATTCCGCATACCCCGCGCCTCGCGTCAACGGCCCACGCCGCGATCCAAGCCTATTACGACGCTCCAACCACCGATTCGCAAAAGGGCGACGAGTTCATCATCCCCACGATGATCGGCACCCCCGAAGCGGCGTGCGCCACGCGAATCACCGACGGGGACAGCGTGATCTTCTACAACTATCGTGGTGATCGCCCGCGCGAACTCTCCGCCGCGTTCGTGTTTCCCGACGACAAGTGGGCGAAGGTGAAGCCGTCGCCGGACTCTGGCAAGGCCGCTTTCGATCGCGGCACGAAACTCGACCTCGAATACGTCATCATGACCGAGTACTGGGAAGAGTTGTTGCCGTTCGTCAAAGTGGCGTTCTCCAAGCCGCCGAAGATGAAGAACATCGCGGGGGAGTATCTTTCGTCGCTTGGTCTGCGTCAGTTTCGGTGCGCGGAGACGGAGAAGTACCCGCATGTGACGTTTTTTTTCAACGATTATCGCGATCCGCCGTTCCCCGGCGAGTCACGTGAAAACCCGCCGAGCGCGCGCGTGGCGACGTATGACGCGAAGCCCGAGATGTCGGCGGCGGAGGTGCGCGATGCGGTCCTTGCTCGGCTCGCCGCGCAGGACTGCGAAGAGTTCATCGTCGTCAACTTCGCCAATGGCGACATGGTCGGACACACCGGCGTGCTGGAAGCCGCGGTGAAGGCGTGCGCGACGGTCGATGCGTGTGTCGGCGCGATCATCAACGCGACCTTGAAACGCGGCGGGAGCCTGATCGTCACCGCAGATCACGGCAACTGCGAGCAGATGTTCGACCCCGATACCGGCTCGCCGCACACGGCGCACACGACGTTTGACGTGCCGCTGTACGTGGTGGGCGAGAAGTTTCGCGGGGTGAAACTCCGCGGTGACTTTGACGCCGCGGGGTGGTTCGACCCGAAGGTGCGGGCGAAACGCGGACGATTGGCGGATATCGTGCCCACCGCGCTGGCGATGATGGGGCTATCCAAGCCGAGCGAGATGACGGGGGAATCTCTGATGTGCTGATTGGGCGAGAACGAGAATAGCGACTGAGGCTTGGTGCCCGTGATCCATCTAGAATGGGATGGATCAACTTTCGCGGAGCCACCATGCCTCACTACCTCAAACTCGGTCTACTGCCTCAGAAACGCCATGTGCAGTTCCGTCGCCCGGACGGATGTTTGTACTCCGAAGAACTCTTCGGCACGGAGGGGTTCACCGGGCCGACGAGTACGATGTACCACATCCACCCGCCGACGCAGGTGTACGGGTGGAAGCCGGTCTATGGCACGAAAGTGGAATACGTCGAGCAAGAGATCATGCGGATGCGGCATGTGAAGTCCGCGCCGATGAAGCCGCGAGGGGACTTCGTCACCGGGCGGGTGGTGCTGTTTGGCAACAGCGATGTCGAGATGGCCGTGTGCAACCCGGCGGAGCAGTTGAGTTACCATTATAAGAACGGGCAGGGAGATGAATGCCTGTTCATCCATCACGGCTCGGGCGTGTGCCACACGATGCTCGGCACTCTGAAGTTCGGGCCGAAGGATTATCTGGTCATTCCGAAGGGCGTGATCTATACGATCGTGTGGGAACCGCGGCAGAATGGTGCCGACGGGAAGCCCACCGACGGCGGGCCGGGCGTCGAGTCCATGCCCTTCGGTAAGTTCTTGCTGATCGAGACCACCAACGGCTCGCACATCGGCCCACCGCCGCGGTATGTCAGCAAGGCCCACGGGCAGTTGCTGGAGCACGCGCCGTACTGCGAGCGGGATTTGAAGACGCCGGAGTTCCCGATGACGTGGGACGAAAAAGGCGACTTCCCGGTTCGCATTAAAGCCCGCGACTTGATCCATGAGTATATCTATCACTACCACCCGTTGGATATCGTTGGCTGGGACGGGTGTTATTACCCGTTTGTGTTCAATGCGGATGATTTTTCGCCGATCACGGGCAAGTTGCACATGCCGCCGCCGATCCATCAGACGTTCGAGGCGCACAACTTTGTGATCTGCACCTTTGCGCCGCGGATGCTGGATTATCACCCGCAATCTATTAAAGTTCCTTATAATCACTCGAACCTGGATTCCGACGAAGTGTTGTATTATGTTGATGGGAACTTCGGATCTCGCAAGGGGATCGAGATCGGCAGCCTGACGCTGCACCCGCAGGGGATCCCGCACGGCCCGCACCCCGGCACGATCGAAGCCAGCCTCACGGCGACGCACACGCAGGAACTCGCGGTGATGTGCGATACTTTCCGTCCGCTGTTCCCGACGAAAGCCGCGCTGGAGATCGACGACACGAAATACCCGGCGAGTTGGCAGGGGGAGCACTTCCCGGGGCTGTCGAGCGGTGCCATGCACCTCAACGGGGTCACGGTCCACCCGATCCACGCCGCGGCGTTCCCGCGCGAGGTCGCGCCCGTGAAGGTCATCAAAGCGGACCCGACCGGGACCATCATGCCGGCACCAGTGAATACGCCCAGCGGCTCCGCGAACGGCGGCAACGGGGCGAGCGGGGGGGTGAAGACGGTTACGGCGAATGTGTGGGGGCCGTAGCAGGGGGTTATGTTATGTTGTTCACTCGTCGACACATCATGTATCGCGTGCTGATTCTTGTTCTGCCAAGCACGACTCTGTCGTGCTGCGCGAATCCTCGGCGCGAAGCCGCTCGGCAGGAGCCAGCGACTTTGAAATCTGTAAGTTCGCCCACCGTTGAATGTCCTCGTCTGCCCGCAGCACAACCTACACAGTCGTTGGACGCTGCCCCGGCCACATCAGGTCGCATTGAGTTAGGGCCGGGTATCTTCTCGCAATCGCAAGGCGGCCTCCTTACGATCGAAGGGGCAACCGATGTGCTCTTTGATTCGGGCGATTCCACTATCAAATATGCCGCGAGAGAAGCGATCAAAAAAATCGCCGATAGGATCAACTTACGACACGCCGGGCAAGCCGTCCATATCGACGGCTATGCCGACGCTTCTCCGATTCGGAGCAACCCACCAAAGGGCGGTTTGCACCGGCTCTCACAAGCACGCGCCGACGCTGTGAAAGCGAAGTTGGTCGAGCACGGCGTCGCCGCTCACCTTATCTTCGCCAAAGGCCACGGATCAACGAAGCCCAAAGCCACACTGGCGGCGAGCCGGCGAGTCGAAATCAGCGTCGGCGTTCACTGAGTATTGCATAGTTCAACTCGATACCCAACGGCCCACTCAGCAGCCAACATTTCCACTGATCGCAATCTGTATTTTACATAACATGTATTATAGGACGTTTGATTTGCATGGCGCCTTGGACTCTCGGCGGCATTGTATGGTTTGTGTTTTCGTGCTGTGCTTCACGGACGAATCGTGCCAGCCCGCGATACGCCGGTTTGGAGGTCGAGCCAGTTGGCGATCCGGCCGGCTTGGCCGGGCAGGAAAAAGAAAATACCGCGGTGGCCGAGGGTGAACGTGTAGCATTCGCACGAGCACAGGCGTTGCCGCAGCAACTCTCCGGTGTCGGATGGGACGATATCGTCGAAAGCCCCGTGAAGCATCAGGACTGGTTTGTTGCACAGCCGGGGCGCGAGCACGTAAGGATCAAGTTTGGTCTTCGATAAATACGCGTCGTTGAGTTGTTGGACCACGCTGGGCACTTTGAAGTCATTTTTCCAGGCGAGTTCGATCCCGCCGTTGGTGAGTGAACTTCGCTGAGAGATATCCAGGAGATTCGCCCCGCCGCCTACGAGGACGAGTGCACTTACTCGTTCGCTGAGCAGTTCGGCGACCGCCGGCGCGGTGAGCGCGCCCGCGCTGTACCCGATCACGGCAAGGTTCCCCGTCTGTACGAGTGGATAATGCTCGGCAATGAACTCCACGCCCGCCTCGGCGGCGTAGGCAATCTCGGCGACTCGATTGTCGATCATCGACGCGAGCCGCGCGCTGGGCTGGCTCAGATCCGTGTCGGGATTGACATAGACGGAAGGTTCGTCACGCCGCGCTGTGGATGCGTTGATGATGAGTACAGCCCAGCCGCGCCGGTTGAGTTCTTTGACGATCGGCAACTCGAACTCAAGCCCCGCGAGGCTACTGAGGTGGATCACCAGCCCGCGCGACACCTTGCCTGAGAAAGCATCGGTTGGATGGTACAGCCGCATTCGGGTACCGCGTGCGGCGAGGGTCCATGTGTCGCCCGGGCCTTGGCGAAGCCCCAACCTGCGGTGGAGGAACCGGCGGTAACGATCGGGCTGTTCATCGCGCAGACGGCGCAGATTGTCGGTACTCAATCCCGCACTGCGAGGCAAGGAGACGAACTGAAGCCCGCCGAGAAGTTCGGTGGGGACGATGAGAGAGTCGGAGGTGAGGGTGGAACCGTCTTCAGTGACGACCTGCCCGAACTCGCGGACAAGTCCGCGGCCGTGTACGCCGTGCGCGATGATCGGGGCACGCAGCCGGCACCGACCGCTGCCCGAATCGTCGCCACTTTCGTCGGCGTGAGGTTCGGAGCCGGAGCGATACGGAATAGTGAACGAAACAGAGTCGGGCGTGGTCGCATCGAGGTCGAGGAGCAGTTCGCCGGTGGTACGGACGGGCCATGTATCGCTGGGGAGGTCGGCGGAGACGAGTGCGAGGGTGCCGCGGTTGGGATCGGCGCTGGAGTAGAACGAGCAGCCGGTCAGTGACGCGGACGCCGCGAGAGCGAAGAGGAGTGTCGGGATAAAACGTCTGTGTGGCATGGCCGGGTAAGTATATTGGTCCGGGTCCGCCGCGCTGCGATGGGCAACGCGACTGTACAGCCAGCGAGGAATGCGAGGAGCCATGACTTCGTGCGAATCGGACAATGCTGCATGATCGAAGGCGTGCCCGGTCGTAGAGAATGACGCGGCGCGCTTAGTAGCCGACCGTACAGGGATTGTAGAGTCCGCACATAGCAGTATGGCGATTGGGTTGCCCACAGCAAACCGCCTGGGCGGAGTTTGAACTCGGCAATGGGAGCGGCTGGATTCGAACCAGCGGAGGCGTAAGCCAGCAGATTTACAGTCTGCCCCGTTTGTCCACTTCGGTACGCTCCCGAGAGGACGGAGTGTATGTGTTCGGGGTTCTGGTTTCAATCTGGTAGCCCGAAGAGGTTGTCGCGTCCGAAAAACAACAGAGAGAAGCCGCCGTGCTTGAGCGCGTGCAGACCGGCGTTGCTTTCGATTGAATCTGCAATCAGACAGGCAGGCGGAGTGGCCCGCTACGAACGCAGGCCCGCAACCGCCACTGATCACCCGCGTATGCTTCCTCGCCCAAACGACCGCCGGGCCGTCTCCCCGGCGGCGGGTTATCGGCAAGGAGTATCACATCATGCGTTTGTACCTGGGTGGAATCGCTTGTTCCGCCGTGCTCGGCTTGCTGATCCCCGGCGTGGCGCGGGGTGAGTTTTATTTCGCGCGCGCGGGCGGGCAACTCGTGGTGACGAACGATGCCCCCCCGCTGCTCGAAGGGCGGTTCGAGGAGTTCGTATTCATCCAAGAAGGCGTGTTCGTCTTCCAGACCGTCGTTGTCCACTTCACGATCACTGATCGCACGCCGGAGCCGGACGAGTTCTTGGCAACTTGCGTCTTCACAGATGAAGCCGGTGACACGATGTCCGGCTCGATCGCGGGCGTACGATTCATCGGCGACGACGGGAACTGGTCGGGCGGCGGTGAATGGCTCGTCTCCGGGGCGGACAGCACCGGTGCGTACACGGGCATCTCAGGCACCGGCACATTCGCATTCGGTACGCTGATCGAGGAGGATTCGGCGTTTTCCACGTTCGAGGGAACGTTCGTGCCGGGGCCGGGGTCGGGGATATTGATGTCGGGAGCGGGGATGCTGCTCGCTCGGCGACGCCGTCGCTAACGAAGCAAATCTTCAGTGCCCTCCACTCTCCTCTACCGAACGATCGCGTGCGCGTCCCCCCCACTACTTGCTGCCGGAGGTGATCGCGGCCTGCATCTGTCGCACGGCTTCACGCATCCCGACATACGCCGCCCGGCTAACGATCGCGTGTCCGATGTGCAGTTCTTCAACGCCCGGCAGTGACGCGATCGAGGCGACGTTCGCGTAGTTCAGCGCGTGGCCTGCGTTGAATCGCATTCTCGCCCCACGGATCCGTCGTCCAGCATCGGCGACTCGCTCGAGTTCCCGCACGAGTTCACCCCGGCGGAAGTCCCCGCCGGTGCGGGCGAACGCCGCCGCGTACGGGCCGGTATGGACCTCACAGACATCAAATCCAAGAGCGGCGGCGGCATCGACCTGCTGTGGCTCGGCGTCGATGAACGCCGAGATGATCATCCCCGCCGACTTCAGCCGCTGCACGATCGGCTGCAACGCGCTCATGTTCCGCACGACATCTAACCCGCCTTCGGTCGTCACTTCCATCCGCCCCTCGGGCACAAGCATACTCGTGTGCGGCTTGATTCGAGTGCAGAACTCCACCATCTCTTTCGTCGCCGCCATCTCGAAGTTCAGTCTCACACGCACTGTCTGTCGCAGCAGTTCGACGTCGCGGTCCTGGATATGCCGGCGGTCTTCGCGGAGGTGGAACGTGATGCCGTCGGCGCCGCCGAGTTCGGCTTCGTGCGCGGCCCGCACCGGATCAGGCTCGGCGGCGAGGC
>JBGSIF010000334.1:0-2275 GCA_041742635.1 Phycisphaerales bacterium | reverse complement strand
TGACGATGTCCGCAACGCCGCTAACAAGGCCGACCTGATCGCCGACCTGAACTTTTCCATCTGCGAACTGCACGCGCGCCGCGACCTCGTCGGCTACCTCCGCCACGCCCGCTCGCGCCTGCGTTCCCGCGGCGCGTTCGTCTGCGACATCTACGGCGGGTCCGACTCCTTCTACACCGGCACCATCAAACAACGCAAACTCGGCCCTGCCGGCGAGAAGATCACCTACGAGTGGGAACAGCGCCACGCCGACCCACTCACCGCGCGCGTCGTCAACGCCATGCACTTCAAGGTTTCTCCCCCCAAGCCAACCAAGCCCAACACGGCGGTGCGGGCGTCCCGCCCGCCTTCAAAGCCGCTGCAACGGGCGTCTCGCTCGTCGTCACCGCCGCCCCCGTCCGCCAACCCTGTTGAAACCGCCTCCCGCCCATACTCACTCCGCGACGCCTTCGTCTACCACTGGCGGCTCTGGACCGTCCCCGAACTCCGCGAGGCGCTGCTCGAAGCCGGCTTCGCCGTCACCGAGGTCTACCCACGCTTCGCCGAAGCCATCGACACCGACGGCAACCTCTACGTCTCCCCCGTGCAAGACCCCGCCGAACTCGGCGACTCGTTCTCCGTCTACGTCGTCGGCCGTGTCTGATACATATCCAATCCTGGCCGCGCACTGGGATCACACTGATTCACTACGTTCGCATCGCCCATCCTTCATCGCCCGACGATACCCAGGTCGAAGATGACGACAGTTCTACGTCAGACTTCAGGGCTACCTGCTCCTCAACCGCACCCATTGAAGAACGCGGTGAGGTAACTGAAGAAGTCCTGGGTATCGATGGTACCGTCGCCGTTGAAGTCACCGGCGGGATCAAGGCCGATGAAATCGGTGAGGAAATCGAAGAAGTCCTGACTATTCAGCACGCCGTCGCGGTTCACGTCGGCGACCGAGGACGCGACGACGCGGGTCTGATTGCCGGTGTAGAGGGTGACGAACTGGAGGCCCGCGGGCGGGGCAGGCGTGTTGACCGAAGCGAAGGTACCGACCTGCGTCGTGGCGGTAAGGAACGTGAACGACTGCGAGCAGGTGGGGACGAACTGGTTGATGAAGTTCATGGTGAGGGAGCCACCGAGGTTGGCGGTGCCGCTCACGTTGATGCGGCCAGCGACGCCGGGTTGGTCCACGTCAAAGTTGAGGTCGCCGGTCGCCTGCTGGGTGAGGGAGCCAGAGATTTCGAGCGTGACTTCCTGCGGGATGCGCAGCGTACCAGCATTCCGTATTTCGCCGATGATTGCCCTCGGACCCCCCGTGCCTTGTCGGGCGACAACTGTTCCGCCGATGGCATTCACGAAGTTCGTCCCGCCGACGATGACCTGCGAGATCCAAGTGTCGTCGATGGACTCCAGCCGGATCGTGCCGCGGTTCGCGACGCCTTCCGCCGTCCGAAGCGTGCCGTGGCCGTTGCTGCTGCCTTGCACCCACAACTCGGTGTTGGGCAGGTTGTCCGTCGTCAGCATGTTCTCACCGGCGAGGATAATCGTCGTCTGCGTGGCCCGCGAAGCGGTCACTCGGACATTCGCGTTGGTCACAAAAACCCCGTCATTGAGCGTGCCGCCCGCCGCTTCGTAGGTGCCGGTGATCGCCAGCAGCGATCCCGTGGACGCCACCGTCCCTTGGTTCACAAAGTACCCAACGATGACTCGTGGCCCGCCGGTGCCCACCGCCGACAGGATGGTCCCCTGTGCCGTGTTCACGAAGCTCGCTCCATCGATAAGGAGCTGCGAGATCCAAGTGTCGTCGATGGACTCCAGCCGGATCGTGCCGCGGTTCGCGACGCCTTCCGCCGTCCGAAGCGTGCCGTGGCCGTTGCTGCTGCCTTGCACCCAGATTGACTGACCGCTCTGTACCACACCCGGAAGCGATGTCTCGCCTTTCGCAATGATGCTGATCGCGCTGAGCCCACCGCTCAAGGCGAGTGTTCCGTTCGTCATCACGGGCGACCCCGCGAGCGTGCCGCCGGAGTACGTGAAGGCGGCGGAGTTGATCGCGAAGGTTCCGGTCACGGCGAGGGAGCCGCCCGCGATGACGAGGGCTTCGTTGCTGGCGAGCGAGTTGAGCGAAACCGTCCCCGCGGACGCCCCGAACGTCACCGGCGTGCCCGTCGCGCCGATCGTCACGTCATCGCCGTTGAGGGGCACCATGTCCACGCCCCCCCGGTCCCAGTTCAGCGGGTTGGCCCAGTCGCCGTCCCCCCCGCCCCCGTCCCACGCCACCGCCGCG
>JBGSIF010000333.1:0-3109 GCA_041742635.1 Phycisphaerales bacterium | reverse complement strand
GTGTGCGAGTTGGAAACTCGCACTACGGGGGATGGGGATGGGTGCGAGTTGGAAACTCGCACCACGGGTAGGGGGATGACGCTTCTGGAAGTCGTTGTCGCGGTGCTGATCCTTGGGCTGGTGGCGTCGGCGGTGGCGAGCGTGATGGCGTATACGGCTGGTCAGCAGGGGTACAACGAACTGCGGCTGGGCGCGTATGAAGTGGCGAACCGATTGACGATTCAATATTTGGATGATGACAGCGTGCTGAAGCGGACGCGCGGGCAGCCGATCGAGTACAACGGGCGGCGGTACGCATGGCAGCACGAGGTTGATAAGGTCGAGATGAAAGTGAAACAGGCCGACCCGAGTTCGGGGCGGATCGGGCCGCGGCAGTTGGCGAGGTTCGAGCTCGTGACGGTGCGGGTGTGGCTGGAGCGGTTTGATGGCCGACCGGGAGCGGCACAGACGACCGAAGGGCAGCCGCTCGCGGTCTTGACACGTCTGCTTGATCCGGTCGCGCCGCGGAACCCCGATGCGATGGCGCGGCTCTCGCAGGATCCGAATCGGATGATGGAGATGGTGAACCGAGTGGGGATTGGGACGGTGGGAGATCGAGCACCGGCGGCACCGAGTAATACGCCGGGGAACCCGCGCGGACGGAACAACCGCAATGGAACAGGGGGTGGGCGATGAAGCGGGCGAGCCACATTTCAAGCGGGCGGCGTGGGTTCACGATTTTAGAGGTGATGCTCGCGTCGATGCTGGGGCTGCTCGTGGTGTTCACGGCGATCGGGCTGTTCGGGTCGATGCAGATTTCGAGCCGGCGGAGCGAGGCGACGTATCAGCAGCGGATGGAACTGGCACTGACGCAGGAAGCGATGGAGCGTGCGATGCGGGGGTTCATTATGTCGGGCCAGCCGATGCCGCGCCCGCAGCCTGGGGTCGGTGGTGCAGGCGCGAGCGGGGGTCGGAACGCGAATCGAACGGGGACGGGGGACGAAGGTGCGACGGCGAACGAACCGGCGGAGCCTGCGGGTCGCCCGCGGGTGATATTG
This sequence comes from Phycisphaerales bacterium, assembly GCA_041742635.1. Lineage (GTDB taxonomy): Bacteria > Planctomycetota > Phycisphaerae > Phycisphaerales > UBA1924 > JTS-AC122. The sequence continues at coordinate 2,072 of JBGSIF010000333.1, read as the reverse complement.
GAAGTGGATACGCGGTACCAAGATGCGATGCAGTGGATGGGGCCGGATGGGCGGGCGCGGTATGTGACGCCGCAGCGGTTGGAGGTGACGCTGATGCGTCCGCCGGTCTTTTCGCCACCGACGCGAGAAGAGTTGATCGAAGCGTCGTTGCAGGCGCGCGCCGATACGGTCGCGCTGACCGAGCGGCGGCTTAGCCAGCGTCAGCGTGAACGGTCCGAGGCTCGCGCGGAGCGGCGAGCAACCAGACCCCGCACGGGTGGTGCATCGGCGGTTGAACGTGGTGGGCTGATGGATTTGCGAGGGGCATCGGGCGGGACGCGGCGATCCGGCGGGAACGGCTCGGTGCGTGAAGGGGTGGAACTCGAGGAACTGGCGCGTCGGGCGGGGTTTGATCCCGGCGCGGTGAATCGAGCGGCGGAGGCCGGGACGAATACCGCAGAGGGTGGGGAAGGCGAGGGCGAAGAAGAAGATCCGGCACTAGCGCCGGGGATACGGGGCGTGTTCGAGCTGCAATGGGATGCGGAAGATGCCAGCCGGGCGCGGCTGGGAGATCCGCCAAACCCCGATGGCGGTACGTGGTCGCTGTGGTGGCGTCTGATTGATACCGACGAGGTCGATGCGCTCACCGAGGTCGGGCGCGGTGGGGCGGGGCTGTCCGCGAGCGAACGGCGAGCGCTGATGCAGGAACGACTGGGGATCGATGCGCCGCGGCGCGGGGTCGTGCGGCTGGCGTCGAAACTCAGGACGTGCCGGTGGGAAGTCGTGCGTGGCGGTGAAACGCTGCCGAGTTTCACGGCGTATTACCAGGAAGAACTGCCCGCGTACTTCACGATCGAGATCCAGACGATCTCGGGCGAATGGATGAAATGGATGTTCGAGGTCGATTGGACGCGAGGGGACGAGCCGGGGATGCCGATCGGGCGTGAGGCACAGGGCGCGGGCGGGGTGCCGGTGCTAGAGAACATACCGATTATCGGGAATCCGTCTCGCGGGCGTGGTGTGGGTGAGCGTCGGGGCGAATCGACGGGTGAGACGAATCGTGGGGAGGTGCGTCCATGAACAAGTCGTCCCGGCGAGGGTTCGCGTTGCCGCTGGTGGTCATCATCGCGCTGGTGGCGTCGCTGACGATCGGGATGGTGCTGATGCGGCACGGGACGTCGCACCTCGCGGTCGAGCGGCAGATCAACACGTACCGCGATCATCACCGGCACATGGGGGTACAAGAACTGATCGACCGCTGGCTTGCGACGACCCGCGGGTCAATTCGGGAAGTGCTGGGCGACGGGGGGCTGGCGTTCGAACTCAACTTGCCGGGAGGGACGGCGAAGGTGTACCTCGAAGATGCGCAAGGCACCGCGCTGGAGGACTTGCGTTCGGTGCATGGGCCGGAGACGCGGTTTGCGCGGCGGCTGGTGGCGTTGCTCGACGCCGCGCCGATCACTCGGACCGCGGAAGGGGCGGCGCTGGTGTACCGAAAAGAAGGGCCGGTGCGTCTGAGCGTGCATACGGCGAGGGCGGAGGTACTCGACGCGGTTGCACAGGCGGTCGCGCCGACGGGTGACTGGGAGCGGTTCTCGCGGGAAGTACAACAGCGGCGGAGCCAGCGAGAACTGGCGGCGTCGGACATACGGGGGATAGCGACCGAGGCGGGGCTGAGCGCGGAAGACGCCGCGGGGCTGGAAATGATGCTGACGGCGGACCCGACGGTGTGGAAAGTAACTGTGCTGCTGTCGAGCGTGGGGCGCCGGGAAGGGGCGGAAGGTTTGATCGAGGTATCGACGGGGCCGTCGAGCATGGGACGGGCGACGCGGTTTTTGACCTGGCGTGATTTGGCGCGGGAGTAGCGGGGGAATGTTCGGCGCGGGGCGCGAGCAGCGTCGGGAAGGGACGCAAGTCCGCCAACGACGGATCGTGAGGAGTGAGCATCGCAATCGCTCGCTTCGTGCGGTATCCTTTGGCCTGATGGCGGAAAGTCGGAACAGGAGTTCACCATGTCAACACACAAGCAGCGAGTACGGAAGCGAGCACAGGGCGCGCAGGTGCTGGCGGTGATCGCGGCGGCGGCGGGCGGA
>JBGSIF010000332.1:0-2420 GCA_041742635.1 Phycisphaerales bacterium | reverse complement strand
GATGCCGGCGAGGAGCGCGCGGCGGTCGGTGGGGAGGCTGGAGGTGGTGGGTTCTGAGGTGTGGTCCACGGTGTTCCTTTCAGCGGTTTGCTGGTGGGAAAGGGAATGTCGACTCGGGATGCTCAGTAGGTGTAGTTGGCGTTGGGGTCGGTCGAGCCCAGGGACACACCGCCGGAGTTGCCGCTGATGGCGCCGGCATTGATTCCGCTGATCACGAGGCACTTGTTGCCCGCGGCGATGTCCCAGTTCACGGCGCTGCCCGAGCAGGTATTGCGGATGATGATGTTGCCGAGTCCCTGGACGTGGATGCCCCGGCCGCCCATTCGGCAGTTGTTGCCTTCGATCCGGTTGTCCGAGTCCGTTGCCAGGATGCCCGCCATGACATTGCCCGCGCACTGATTGTCGCGGACCAGACAGCCCAGGTCCACCGCGATGCCGCTCATCGCGTTTCCCTCGGTGTAGTTGCCCGACAGGTTGCTGAGGGAGCTCAGGATGCCGTTCTTAGCGTTGTATGTCGCGGTGCATCCTTCGACCAGGCCGCTGAAGCTGTTGATGCCGCTCCCGCTGTTGGATCCGGACACACAACGAACCGCCGAGCAGCCCTCTCCGATCAGGATGCCGTCATCGCCGCTTTCGTAGGTCGAGCATTCGCGGACGATCGAGTTCGCGTTGGTGAGGATGCCGATACCCCCGCAGTTGTTGGCCATCGATCCGGAGATGGTTGACCCGTTGAAAACGCGGATACCAACCCCCGCGACCGCCTGCACCACGCAGCGGTCGACGATCGAGTGCGAGTTGACAGCGATGCCAACGCCGCCGGCGTTCGTCGTGCCGCGGACCTGACAATCGCTCACTGTGCACAGGTCCGGGAGGAGGAAGCCGTTGAACTTGCAGTCCGTCACGATGACACCGCTCAGGGTGATGGACTTGCCGGATCCGATGCCGTACACCCCTGTTGAATCCCACTCGGCGATGTAGCCATTGCGGATGCAGACGCGTCCAACCCCGCCCTCGACCAGGATACCCATGATCGACCCTGGCACGCCCTGAACGGTGAATCCGCCCAGGTCGAGCGTCACGCCGGAACTCGTGATCTTGATCCCGTGCAGGCCGGGTTGCCCGGTGACGCCGCCGGTCAGGTAGTAGCTCCCGGGTAGCTTGATCCTGAACACGCTGTCACCGTCGCCGGGGGTGGTGATCGCGTTGACGGGCGTGCGTGGCTCCACCTCGTCGAGCGTCTTGTAGGTGCCCTCGACCGGACCGGCAGGCGGGTTGAGGGGCCCGGCGTTGGCCTTGCCCGCGATGAATGCGCCTGCGGCAAGGCCGCCGATGCTGGCGAGCAGCGCGCGGCGGTCGGTGGGCAGGTTGCTCGGGACATCCGGTGTGGCGTTGGGGTCTTGGTGATCGTGCTGCATCGTCTTTCCTTGTGGGGTCGTGTCGGGGATTGGACTAGTAGGTGTAGTTGGCGTACGGGTTGGTCGATCCGGGGGACGCTCCGCCCGAGTTGCCGGAGAACGCCGCGGCGATCGCGGTGGCGGCGACAACCAAGCAGACATTGTTTGCGGCGATTTCCCAGTTGGTGGTGTTGCCGGCGCAGGTGTTGCCGGTGATGAAGTTGCCGGCGCTCAAGGTCTGGACGCCGACGCTGTTTCCGGTGCAGCTGTTGGCCTCGACGCGATTGTCGGTGGAAAAAATCCGGATGCCAGCGCCCGCGGCGTGACCGCGGCACGAGTTGCCCCTGACCAAGCATGATCCGTTCGGTGAGATCCCGTGGCGGCCGTTCCCGCTCACGCAGCAGTTTGCCACCGTGCTCCCGGTCACCGCGAGGATGCCGTCGATGGTGTTGCCGGTCGAGGCGCAGTTGGTAACCATGCAACCCGTTCCGGTGCTGAACCCGTTGCTCCCATTGTTTCCGGCTGAGCATGAGATGATCGTGCACCCCGATCCGGCGACAACGCCGGTGAAGTTGTTCTCGGTTGTGGTGCAGTTGTGAACGGTGAAGTTTGTACCCAGCGTGATCCCGGAGCTGGCGTTGCCGCTGGAGTTCACGGCATCGACGAGCCCGTTGGCGGCCGGTCCGTTCGCGCTGAGATTGATGCCGTGGAAACTCCAGTTGCGCACCGAGCCGTTCCTGATCGTGATGTTGCGCAGCCCGGAAGATGCGGTCGTGATCCCGGTGAACGAACCGACGCCCGGCACCCCGAGGAGGTCGAAGCCCATCAGGTCGATGGTCACGCCGTCGGCGGCGATCTCGATGCCGTGCTTGCCGGATACTCCCGTGATGTTGGCGGTGAGGTAGTACGAGCCGGGTTGGGTGAAGCGGAAGAGGGCGGAAGCGTTGCCGGGCGTGTTGGTCGCGTTGATCGGCGTGCGCGGCTCGGGGCCGGGCGTCGGCGCGATGGGGCCGGTAGGCGGATCCA
>JBGSIF010000331.1:0-23917 GCA_041742635.1 Phycisphaerales bacterium | reverse complement strand
ACATGAGCCAACTCACAGCGAACGCACACGACCACCACGATCATCACGCCCCGGTGCTGGACACCAAAGCGGTGCTCCTGCCGCAGGGGGCCGGGAAGGTGGTTTCCACCGGTCTTATCCTCGCTGGGGTCGCGTGCCTGGTGTTCGCCGGCGTCACCGGATTTTCGGCGGACAACCTGAAGCACTTCGTCGCGTCGTACCTGGTCGGGTTCGCGACCGCCTTGGCGATGGCGCTGGGTTCGCTCGGGTACGTCATGATCTTTCAGCAGACCAACGCCGGCTGGAGCGCGGGGCTACGGCGGATCTACGAAGCCATCGCCAGCCAGGTCTGGGTCTGCGCGTTCTTGTTTCTTCCGATCGCGTTTCTTGCAGGCAACCTCTACGGCTGGATGGATCCGCACCATGTGGACCATGTCATCGAGAAGAAGCAGGCCTTCCTGAACCCGACACGATGGTACATCTTCGCGGCGTTGTACTTCGCGATCTGGACGTTCTTCGCCACCCGGCTCTACAAGTGGAGCCGATTGCAGGACGAGAACGGCGACAAGTGGCTGACCGCCAAGGCTCGCCGACTTTCAGCGCCCGGGTTGCTGCTCTTTGCACTGGCGACGGCGTTCGCATCGTTCGATTGGATGATGGGGCTTGATGCGCACTGGTTCAGCACCATGTTCGGGGTGTACTACTTCGCCGGGGCCATGGTTACGGCGACCTCAACCTGTATTCTCTTCCTTGGCGCGTTTCGTCTGCGCGGCAAACTGAACGGGGTCATCACCGCCGAGCACTTCCACGACCTCGGTAAACTCCTTGTCGCGTTCACGATCTTCTGGTCGTACATCGCGTTCTTTCAGTACTTCCTGATCTGGTACAGCAACATCCCCGAAGAGACGCACTGGTTCCAAATCCGCGACGAGAACGGCTGGCGCGGCGTGGCCCAGTTGCTCGCCGGCGGGCACTTCGTGCTGCCGTTCCTGCTGCTGCTGTGGCGTAGCGTGAAGCGCAGCACGCGCGGGCTGATGCTCGTCGCCGCGTGGATGATCCTGATGCAGATCGCCGACATGTTCTTCGTCGTACGGCCCGTCGTTCACGCCGAAGGGATCGGCTTCAACTTCCTGCTCGATGTGTTCGGCATCCTCGCGCCGATCTTGATCTTCCTGGGCTTCTGCGTCCGTAAAGTCTGCTCGGCACCCCTGGTGCCGCTGAACGATCCGCGGATGCACGAGGCACTTACGCACAAGAACTATGTTTGAGGATGGGATCTGGGACTTGGGGGGAGTGGGAAATGTGGTTCTTGGTTTCCCTGACTTCTTGACTCCAATGACTTTTCGATTTTCCGGAATCCACCATGAGCGGCCATCATCCAGAACAACACTCGCTTTCGCCAGACCAGCACGATCCGCCAGACCAGTGGCACGATCACAGCAAGGATCCGATGCCGCAGCAGACGCACGGCGAGGTGGCGAACGCCGGTCTGATCATCGGTGTCGGGGTGGGTCTGTTCATCGCCGTGGCGGTTACGGTGGTGATTATCTATTGGTTCTACATCGGGTACACGACCCGTCTGCTGAATGAGAGCGAGTTGATCGGGCTAAAGCAAGACCAACTGCTGCACAAGCAGGCGACTGCGGCCGAGTTCGAGGGTTACCAGTGGGCCAAGCAAGCCGGCGTACCGGTGAAGGACACGGTGCAGGTGCCGCTCGATATCGCGGTGCGCAAGGTCGTTACCGAATACTCCACGAAAAAGTGAGTCGGGTGAATGTTCTGTTTGGTGGTGGTATAAGTGGTCGAAAGCGTCTTGTTTTGAATCGTTCCAAGTAGTTTCGGTCGAAGTCAATCGTTGTCGAAATGAAGTATCCAACGCGGTTCATCTCGTCGGTTTCTGAAGCGGGTTCTTCCCGCGGATGGCGGCGTGCGCTGGCGGGGATGATCGGCGTTACGCTTGCTATGACTAGTGTGGCGTCGGCGCAGAATGTGTACCGAAACATGGACGAGCCGCCCGAACAGTGGGCAGGGCTGGAGATCAAAGACACACTCGGCAGCAAACTACCGATGGAACTGGAGTTTGTGAATACCACCGGCGAGTCGGTGAAAGTGGGCGACCTGTTCAAGAAGAAACGCCCGGTACTCATGTTCATGATGTACCACCGTTGCCCGCTCCTGTGCCCGGCGACCCAAGAATACGTGGTCGGGGTGCTCGAAAAAGTCGATTTCAAGGTCGGGACTGATTTCGATGTCGCAGTAGTGAGTTTCGATTCTCGTGATAGTGTGGCCGATGCCGATCGGGCTAAGTCCAAAGCCATCTTCCAGTATGGACGCGAAACGGATGAATCGATCCGGAGCGGCTTTCATTTTTGGTTGGGCAGGACGCAGAACTCGCGCAAACTTGCAGATTCATTGGGATTTCCGTACCGGTATCTCCCCGATTCGGGGGAGTATTCGCATGGAACAGCAATTTATCTCATCACGCCGGAAGGCTATATTTCGAGGTGTTACCCGAAACTGAGTTTCGAGGCCAAGGACATCCGGCTCGGTCTGGTCGAGGCGTCGGAGGGGAAGATCGGGACTCTGCTAGACCGGATCACCCTGTGGTGTTATCACCCGGACGAACTGGGGAACTACATCATCTCGCCGATGCGGGTGATGCAGGTGGGGGCGGGGGTGTGCGGGGGGACGGTGTTGACGCTCGTCGGCGGGCTGTGGGCGTGGGATCGGCGGAAGCGTCGGCGGCAACCGGCCGCGGTGGCTGCGGGTGCCGGCGTAGCGGATGGAACACGGTTGAGAACGGGTGTAAGTGGGATTGAACAGTGATTGCGTATAGGGCGTTCGGTCGTAGGCGGTCGTGAAGAGCCATTGGAACTGACTCAGAAGGCAGGACATGTTGAACTCAACTTCCTCACACATACTCGCACAGCAGTTTCTTCGTGACATGTGGTTATCGAAGGCGAACTCGACGCAAGCCGCGGACACGGACTATTTGTTCATGTTCATCTTGTGGGTGTGCATCGTGTCATTCGTGGTCCTAATGGGCGCGATGTTCTGGTTCATGTTCAAGTACCGTCGGCGAGCGGGCGTGCCGACGATCCGGAGCGTGTCGCACAATACGGTGCTGGAACTGGGGTGGTCGGTGGGGCCGCTGCTGATCCTGGTGCCGATTTTTTTCTGGGGGCTGAAGGGGTACGTGTCGAAACAGGCGTCGCCGGCGGGAGTGGAGATCATCAATATTCGCGGGTATCAGTGGAACTGGGAGGTGCGGTACTCGAACGGCGCGACGCCGAAGGAGTTGAAACTCAGTCCGTCGGGGGATCAGATGGTGCCGGTGATCGTGGTTCCGGCGGGGCGTCCGGTGAAGCTGATCTTGACGAGCAACGACGTGCTGCACGCGTTCTACATTCCGGACTTCCGGACGAAGATCGACGTGATCCCGAATCGGTACACGAGCATGTGGTTCAAGCCGTTGGGCGTGACACCGACGACGACGGACGCGGCGGGCAAGATCGTATACCAGGATCACCAGGTGTACTGCGCTGAATACTGCGGGAATAACCATTCGGACATGGCCGCGTTCATCCGCCTCGTGCCCGACGAGGAATATGCGAGGCTCAAAGAGAAGTACAGCGAGTTCGAGGGAAGCCCGGCGGAGATCGGGAAGCAGATCTGGGGTCAATACTGCAAGTCCTGCCACACGATCGACGGGAAGGCGAGCACCGGGCCGTCGTGGAAGAACCTGTACCAGCGGACAGAAGAGTTTGCGGACGGGTCGAAGTTGGACTTGACGGACGACACGGTGTTTATGAACTACGTGCGTGAATCGATCTACTTCCCGCAGTTGAAGATCGTCAAAGGATTCGGGCCGAACATGAACTCGTTCCAGGGGATCATCAAGGAAAAGAACATCCCAGACATCGCGGCGTTCATCAAGTCGGTGGAAGTGTCGCCGGATGCGCCGGCGAACAAGAACGCCCCGGCGGGTGGTGCGGAGGGCGCGGCGGAAGCGCCCAAGAAGTAAGCGTGAGCGGATTTGAGATCACGCGGGTTCGAGGTTCGAGTACACGGTAAGTCGAAGAGTTTGTTCCACACACATCGCCGGCCCGAGCGGCGGATTAGAAGAGGCAGGAGCCACCATGGCATCCATCACGAGCGGACAGCGAGAGCGCGGGCTGGCCTACGGCAACTCGCACGACGAAGAGAACTACCTGACCCCCAAGGGTGGGATGCTCACGACCATCTGGGACTGGATGACCACGATCGATCACAAAAAGATCGGGGTTATGTACCTGTTTGCGATCCTGACGATGTTCTTCTTCGGGGGGATCGCGGCGATCGCCGTGCGCACCGAACTGCTCACGCCGACCAGCATCGTCACCGAAGGCGGGAAGACGCTGGTGAAGGGGCTCGAGATCGGCGCGGTGATGGAAGGGGCGGAGAACCTGACCGTCGGTACCGGGAACAACTGGTACAACCGCACGATGACGCTGCACGGGCTGATCATGGTGTTCCTGGTGATTGTGCCGAGCGTGCCGGCGTCGCTGGGCAACTTTCTGTTGCCGCTGATGCTTGGGGCGAAGGACGTAGCGTTCCCGAGGCTGAACTTAGCGAGTTGGTACGTGTATCTCTTCGGGTCGATGTTCGCGCTGCTGGCGATCATCATGGGGGGCGTGGATACGGGGTGGACGTTCTACACGCCGTACAGCACGACAACGGACGCGGGGTACTTGCGTGTCGTGTGGATGGTACTCGCGGCGTTCATCCTGGGGTTTAGTTCGATCTTCACGGGGCTGAACTTCCTCGTGACGGTGCATAAGTTGCGGGCACCGGGGATGGGGTGGTTCGACATGCCGTTGTTTGTGTGGGGCATTTACGGGGCGGCGATTATTCAGGTGCTCGCCACGCCGGTCATCGGCATCACGTTGCTGCTGCTCATGTTCGAGCGGCTGTTCCACGTCGGCGTGTTTGATCCACGCATGGGTGGCGACCCGGTACTCTTCCAGCACTTCTTCTGGTTCTATAGCCACCCGGTGGTGTACGTGATGATCCTGCCGGGGATGGCGATCATCAACGAGTTGGTCGGCGTGCACAGCCGTAAGAAGATCTTCGGGTACCGCGCGGTGGCGTTCAGCACGCTGGCGATCGCGCTGATCTCGTTCATCGTGTGGGGGCACCACCTCTTCACGTCCGAAGGCGAAGTGGCCGCGGTGATCTTCAGCGGTCTGACCTTCCTCGTGGCGATCCCGTCCGCGGTGAAGGTCATCAACTGGGTCGCCACGCTGTACAAGGGATCGATCGCGTTCAACACGCCGATGCTGTACGCCTTGGCGTTCCTCTTCCTGTTCACGATCGGCGGGCTTACAGGCTTGCCGCTGGGCGCGCTCTCGACGGACCTCCACCTGCACGATACCTACTTCGTTGTCGCGCACTTCCATTACGTGATGATGGGCGGGACGATCATCGCGTTCGTCGGCGGGATCCACCACTGGTGGCCCAAGATGTTCGGGAAGATGTACAACGAGTTCTGGGCACGCATCGCGTTCGCGTTCGTCTTCATCGGGTTCAACCTCACGTTCTTCCCGCAGTTCATCGCGGGGTCGCTCGGGATGCCCCGGCGGTACGCGACGTACACCGACAACTTCAAGATCTATCACCACCTTTCGACCGGCGGGGCGTACCTGCTGCTGATCGGGTTCTTGATTCACCTAGGCGTGTTCATCCAGTCGTTGTTCGGCGGGAAGAAGGCTCCGCCGAACCCGTGGGGCGCGCTGACGCTGGAGTGGACGGATACGTCCAGCCCGCCGATCGAGCACAACTTCCATCACGAGCCGGTGGTGACGCACGGCCCGTACGACTACGACGATGTGATCCCGCCGCAGACGGAGCCGGGGCAGTTTATTTTGCCGAAGCCGGCGAAGGACGGCAAGCACACGCACTGAACATATTTTCGATACGACCGATCCATGACCTCGACACGAATCGACAACCCCAGGTATTGGCGCACGATCGTCTCGGCGGTTTCCGCTGTCTCACTGGTGATGATTCAATCCACCTTTGCGCAGTTATGCGGAAGTCTGGACGGCATCAGCGTGCGTGTCGAACCCGGACGTGGGACGTGCTCTATCGAAGCAACGGAAGACGGCCGATACAACATATTTCTGCGTGTTAGCAATCCCGCGTCGCCGAGCAACGACGCGGCGAGATTCGAGATTCAAACTACGGAGTCGGGTCGTAGTCTGGGTGCTGTTACGATCGACACGGCGTCGAACCGAGTTGGTCGAGTCTCGATCGGGACTAACGACGAGCGATTCGTTGGTGTTCGCCGGGTCCGAGAGCTTGGAGATGGCGTGTCCGTACTTGAAGAGTTGTTTATCAACGGCGACATCGGTGACGGCTCAGGCCAGTTGGAGCCTTCGATCGAAATGGATCAGGTCGATCGCATCGAGATCAACGGAGAGCCGCCGCATGGAGGAAATCTCTACGGCGGGGTTACATGCCATCAAGGCCCGATCGATCGGATTGTGGTCGAGGGTGATGTTCGGGGGCCGGTGATCGTGTCGGGTGGCGGCATCAACACATGGATTTCCAGGGATGTATTTGCCGGAGACGCTAAGGCTCCGTTGCCGCTTTCGATTCGATGCGCGGGAACCATCGGTACACTGCGGGCACGGCGTGTCACCGCCGCGATCAATACGCTCGAGAACGGTGCGGAAGGCTCGGTGTTAGACTTTGAATGCCTGCTGAATTTTTCCGGATCACTCGATACGTACTCGCTCGGGAACGATCCGCGTGTGACCGGGTTTGTCGTTGGGCGCGGGCTTGGGGCCAACATTCGAACAGCCGCGGGCGGTCTGCAAACCCAAGTGATTGTTGCCCGTGATTTTATGGGCGGGGGATGGGGCGGAAAGTTCACTGTCGGGAGCATTACGCTCGACGGGATCGACTACACCCAGCGTTCGTCGATCCTGGGCGGCGGTGCGGTCGGTTTAGTGCGATACAACCTCTACAGGGAAGACTCCAGCCCGGTTCACAACGGGTACCGACGACTGAACGATTTTTCCGCGATCAATCCGGTGTCGGTCGCGTTCTTTGGGCCTGTAGCTCGGCGGCCCGGCTCGGGTGATTCTGCCTTGGTCCGAGTCGAGTACCACGTCCCGTACTCGGATCTTGTCGATGAGTCCGGAGCGTGGTATGCGGCGGATAACTGCTTTATTATCGAAATGGATCCGTTGTCGCCGCGCCGACTGAACGTGATGCCCAACCCGAGTTTCCGACCTGGACCCGGGCTGTACCGAGTGAGCGCGACGCCGGATCTGGTTTGTGGCGACATCCCATCCACACTACCCGTGCGTCAACGCACGTATTGGTTCTGGCTGGCACTGGATTGCAACGGCAACGGAGTCGCGGACTCCCGCGACTTCACGCGGAACAATGACCCGAGCGGCGACTGCAATCGGAATGGGTTGTCGGATTGTTGCGACATCGACCTTGGGAAGTTTCCCGGGGATGGATGCACACTGCCGGAGTGGCTCTGCGTCGGCGGCTGTGCATGTAACTACAATCTCGACGGGCAGTTGGATTCGAGGGATTTCAGTTCGTTTATCACTTGTTTTTTTGGCGGAAGTTGCCTTCATGGGCAAGACGCCGATTTCAACCGGGACGACGCTATTAACTCTCAGGATATGTTCGATTTTCTTAGTTGCTTTTTCACCGGATGCTGAAACGTGGACGCTGGTCCACGTATGGCTTTGAACACGACTCGGCGAGTTACCTATGGCCACCATTGACACACACAATCCCGTCCACCCCCAGCCCGGCTCTCATGGGCACGGACACGACGTGGACATGAGTTTGCCGTACCACGAGCGGTACCACGCCGCCCATCACTTTCTGGACCGCGAGCACGAGTTCGACGCGGTGAAGATGGGCGTGTGGCTGTTCCTCTCGACGGAAGTCCTGCTGTTCAGCGGGATGTTCTGCGCGTATGCCATCTTCCGCATGTTGCACCCCGAAGCGTTTGTTTACGGGGCGCACCACTTGGAGATGCACTGGGGGCTGATCAACACCATCGTGCTGCTGCTGTCGTCATGGACGGTGGCGACGGCGGTGCGGAACGCGCAGTTGGGGCAGACCGCCGCGCTGAGGCGGAACCTGCTCATCACGATGTTCTGCGGCGTGGTCTTCCTGCTCATCAAGTTCGTGTTCGAGTACTCGGTGAAGTACGAGCACGGGTATCTGCCCGGGAAGTACTACTCGGCCCCGATCACGGATAACCCGTACGAGCCGATGTGGTGGGCGGTGTACTGGGTGGCGACGGGGATCCACGCGACGCACGTCATCGGCGGGATCGCACTGATGGCGTGGCTGTGGGTGCGGGCCGGGAAGCAGCACTTCGGGCCGAAGCACTTCACGGCTGTGGAAGGCGTCGGGCTGTACTGGCACATCGTTGATATCGTGTGGATCTTCCTGTTCCCCATGTTGTATCTGATTCACTAGGGGATGGGATTTGGGACTTGGGATTAGGTATTAGGGAAGCGAAGAAGAAGATTTGAACTAGGCATTCGGCATTCGGCGTTCGGCGTTAGGCAGTAGAGGTTGCAGCCGATATCGGCCCTCACGACTCACGATTCACGATTCACGGGCTTACCCATGTCACACTCACACTCACATTCTCATGGCGTTCCCCCCGGCGGGATTCACGAGTTGCCGAAGGTACACTCCGCGGGCGCGTCGGATACCGCCGGGCATCACGGGCACCACATCAACTCGGCGACGACGCTGATGCTGGTGTTGATGGCGCTGATGTTCTTTACGTTGCTGACGGTGGGCGCCTCGATTGCCGAGCAGTTCCTGGCGCAGACGTTCGACATGCACATCCCGGCGTGGGTGAACGTTCTTGTAGCGCTCTCGATCGCCACCGTGAAAACGACGCTGGTGGTGATGTACTTCATGGGTCTGAAGTACGATAACCCGATCAATACGATGATTTTCCTGTTTACGCTTGGTGCGGTGGCGTGCTTTCTTGGGTTTACGATGATCGACCTGGGCAACCGGCAGACGATCGATCGATTCAAGGGCGTGTACATCATCGAGGGCGGTATGGGGAATATCCCGGGTAAGTACGCCGTGCCTTCTGGGATATCGATTACCGAACATGCCCACGATAAAGCGGTGAAGGCGAAGGAAGAGGCGGCGGCGCAGGGGATGTTGGACCTCGACGGGCACACTGGCCATGGGCACGACGCAGAGGACTCACATGCCGGGGATGGGCATGATTCACATGGGAAGCCGAAGGTTCCAGCGGGATCCAGCCCGCAGCGCAGCCGACCGGTGGAAGGCCTAACATTGCCTGTCCATACTCGTGGCGGTCACTGAAGTCGGTAGAGTCCTCACCCGAAGAATAATCATGCCTCCTCAGATCAGGTCGTTTTGGGCGGTTGTTTGCGCGGCCATGATGTTATTCTGCTCACCGAATTGGGTGGGTTTGTGCTATGGGGAAGCGGATCGGTACAGAATGCCCGTCCGTGCGAAGTCGTCGATTTATCGTCGAGCGTTTACGCCTTCCCCAGATGAAGGAAGAACGCTGGTGGCGTTGGTGCGGGTTGTACCGACGCCGTATTGGTTGCATGTGCATCGCCGGCTTGATGCGGAGATGCCGGAGATCGAACTGCACTGTCTGTATTCGCAGTGCGAGGGGGATCAGCCATGGCAGTTGACGGAGCAAGATGTTCGGCCGGTCTCGTTTGGTGTACCCGGCGAGGTGGATCCGGATCGGCCGTTGCAAACCGCGGGGAGCGATTGGGCGCGGGCCGGGGCACAAATTGATTGGATGCGAAAAAATAAAGTCGGTGCCGTGGTAGTAAGCGGGTACTGCCGGGTATCTTCGCTGCGGATTGCCTGGTGGTGCGACCGGAACAACGTGCCGTGTTTCGTGACGGGCGACGCGAATATTCACGCGGATCGAACGGTGGGATGGAAGCGATTCGTCAAGTCACGGATCATCACATGGATGCTCAAACGCTGCCACGGTGCGCTGGCGTTCGGCTCCGCGGGTGAGCGGTTCTTTGTCAAGTACGGGGCGGCCCCCGATCGGGTCTTTTATTTTCCGGGCGAGCCGGACTATGCTCGGATCGAAGGCGTCACAACTGAAGAAGTACGCGCGGCAGCGGCAACTTACGGGTTGGAGTACGGGCGTCGGCGCTTGGTATTTTGTGGGCGGTTGATCCCGGTCAAGCGGGTGGACCTGTTGATCGATGCATTCGAGCAGATCGCGTTGGAGCGGCCGGAGTGGGATGTTGTGATCATCGGCGATGGCCCGTTGCGGGCCGAACTCGAGCATCGTGTGCCCGAGCATCTCCGGTCGAGAGTGAAGTGGGCCGGCTTTGTAGGCGATCAGCGGACTCTGGCGGGGATCTACCGATCGTGCGATGTGCTTGTACTACCGAGTGATCACGAGCCGTGGGCGCTGGTGGTGAATGAGGCGGCCGCGGCGGGGCTTGCGCTGGTGACGAGCGATGTGGTTGGGGCGTCGGAGAATCTTGTGAAGCCGGGCGTGAACGGGTATACGTTCCCGCGCGGGGATCTCAATGGGCTTGTCGACGCCGCGCGACAAGTGACGTCGCCGGATCGGGTCGATGCGTGCCGAGCGGCGTCTGCCGGTGTATTGGCAGAGTGGAGGCAGCGTGGCGACCCGGTCAAAGGGCTGCGTGCCGCACTGCGCAGCGCGGGGGTCGTGGCCTAGGATCGCGGCGGCTCGCCGGATCAGCGGGTGTGAATCGGGGGTCGATGCCGCGGGGCAGTTGGCGCATGAACGAACCACACACGATCTCGGCGGCACGTCCGTGCATTGCAATGATCCATGTGGTTCCGACGCCGTATTGGATGCACTTTCATCGGCGGATAGTGAGCGAGTGTCCTGAGATCGACCTGCGTGTGGCGTACACGCACGATGTGGCGGAGCAATCGTGGAAAATGGATGCGTCGCAGGATGTGAACGCGGTGAGTTTCGGTGGCGGGAAGCCTTGGCTGCCGAAGAAGCCGGTGCAGATCACGATCCGAGAGTGGAACAAAGCGGGGCGGATCATCCGGTGGCTGCGTGCGCAGCAGCCCGCGGCGGTAGTGCTCGCGGGGTATAGCGATGCGGGGCGAGTGCGGCTGATCGAATCGTGCCATCGGCGCGGGTGGCCGCTGTTCCTGCACGGCGATAGCAATATTCACGGCGATCGATTCACCGGGCTGAAGCAGCGTGTGAAGCGTGTGCTGGTGAAGCGTGTGGTGAGCCGCTGTACGGGAGTGTTGCCGTTCGGGTCGGCGGGGCGGCAGTTTTACCTGCGGTACGGCGCGAGTGCGGAGCAGATTTTTTACGTACCGGGTGAGCCGGACTATTCGGTGATCGAGCGGGTGACGTCTGCAGAAGTGGAGACGGTGAGGGCGCGGTACTCGTTCGGCGCGGAACGGCGACGGTTTGTGTTTAGCGGGCGGCTGATCACGCTGAAGCGAGTCGCGGATTTGATAGACGGGTTTGTGAAGATCGCCGAGCGGCGCTCGGATTGGGATCTTGTGATCGTGGGCGATGGCCCGCTCAAAGAGGAGTTGCAGGCCCGCGTGCCGGACGTGCTACGGGACCGAGTGCGATGGTGCGGATTCATCGCGGAAGCGGCGACGCTCGGCGCCGTGTACCGCGCGTGCGATGTGCTGGTGTTGCCGAGTGATGAAGATGCGTGGGCACTGGTGGTGAACGAGGCGATGGCGGCGGGGATGACGGTCGTAGTCTCGGATGTCGTGGGGGCCGCGGAGGATCTCGTGAGAGACCGCGAAAGCGGGCGAAAGTTTCCGCGGGGAGATGTCGATGCGCTCGCGGAGGCGCTGCTGGACGTGAGTGAGCCTGCGAACCTGGATCGGTACAAATCGGAGTCGGTAAAGATATTGAACGAGTGGCGACAGCGCGGGGATCCGGTTGAAGGGCTGCGAGCCGCGCTGCGATGGGCGGGCGTCCTCACGGGGGCCAGCGCGTCGGCCCGCTAGCACGAATACGCTTGGCACGAATGGACCACTTCTGGGGATTTGCGAGTCGGATGCTTCGTCACCGCTGGCTGCTCGGGCTGGCGTTGGTGTTCGCGGTGCTGTCGGCGGGCGGTCTTGGCGCGGGGATTCTGGGCGGTCAAGCGGTGCTCGGAAAGATCATCGGAACCAAGGCCGAGCAGGATCAGGGGCTGCGAGATCTGGCCCACAGCGGTGTGGATTGGCTAGCCGACCAGAAGGTGTACTTGCCTGCTTCGTGGACGACCTGGATTGATGGATTGTCCAACAAGCCGTTCGACGCGGTGCTTGTGATCATGATCGCGCTAGGGATTCTCACTGTGCTAGGCGCGACGGCGAACTTTCTGCACGCGTACTTCTCGCTCACGGTGGTGGCGAGGACGATTGCGAGCATCCGGCGCAGCGCGTTCCGTCGGGCTGTCCACCTGCCGCTGCGCACGGTGATCGAGTACGGCCCGGCGGACACGGTGTCGCGGATTGTGTACGACTCGACAACGCTGGCGGCGGGCTTCACCGCACTGGTTTCCAAAGCGGTCGCGCAGTTGACCAAGGGAGCGGTCTGCCTCGCGGTCGCGTGTTTGCTGGACTGGCGGCTTGTGTTTATCTCACTCGGTGTAGGCGTCGTACTCGCCGTGATTATCCGCAAACTCGGGAAGCGAATCCGGCGGGCGTCACGATCAGCACTGACAGCGCAGGGGCAGTTGTACAAAGCAACCTCCGAAGCGATGAACGGGCTTCGCGTTGTCAAGGCGTTCACGGCGGAACGAAGCGAGGCGGGCCGGTTTCACCGGATCAACAAGGAAGTCGTTCGCCAAGAACTGCGTGCCCGCACGGCCCGTGCGCTCTCCAGCCCGCTGATCGAAACGCTCGCGCTGTTTGTACTCGGGACGCTCAGCATTGTGGCGATGAAGGCGATCATCGAAGGCAGTCTGGACCGCAAGGAGTTCTTCACGGTGCTGTTTACGCTCGGGCTTGCCGCGGGATCGCTGCGGCCGCTGGTTGGGCTGTATACGGATATTCAACAGTCTGGAGCGGCGGCGGACCGGTTGCACGACTTGCTCTCGCGCGAGACCGAACCGGGGCACGGGCACCGCTTGCCGAGGTTGCCGAGGCATTCGCAATCGATCGAGTTCAGGCATGTTACGTTTGTGTACCCCGGGGCGGATCGGCCAGCAGTTGATGATGTTTCACTCACCGTCCGGCACGGCGAAGTGGTCGCATTCGTTGGCCCGAACGGGAGCGGGAAGACGACACTGCTCTCGCTGCTCCCTCGCTTCATCGATCCGTCGGTGCTTGGGCGCGAGCCGACCAGTGGGGATTTGCAGGCGAAGCATACAGACGCAGGCCGTGTGCTTATCGATGACAGGCCGATTGACGAATATTCGGTGCGGTCGCTTCGTCGGCAGATCGGTGTCGTTACGCAGGACACGGTACTCTTTGAAGGAACGATCCGCTCGAATATCGCATACGGCGATATAGGCGGGAGCGCGGACGACGCCGAGGTGTCCCAGTCCGCTCGGCGTGCGCGAGCCGAGGAGTTCATTCTCGACAAGCCCGGCCGGTACGACGCACCGATCGGCGAAAACGGGGTGGGGCTATCCGGCGGTCAACGACAGCGTCTCACAATCGCGCGTGCGATCTTGCGGGATCCGTCGATCCTGATCCTCGACGAAGCGACGAGCATGATCGACGCGGATTCGGAAGCCAAGATATCCGAAGCGATCGAGGAGTTTGTGTCCGGGCCGTCCAAACGAACGTGTTTGATCGTCGCCCACCGGCTGAGCACCGTGATGACCGCTGACCGCATTGTTGTAATGGACATGGGAAAAATCGTTGACGACGGCACGCACGAGCAGTTGCTGCACCGCTGCGAGGTGTACCGGCAAATCGCGCAGAATCAGTTATTCAGGCCTTCGCCGCCGCCGGCGTGAAGAGGCAAACGAGCCGAGGCACGGGCTGACTGAATGAGGATACGCCGAACGAGTTCAGGCAGTTTTGCTGATGAGCCGCGCAAGGGCGCTGATGTCCTTGGCGGTGAGAATTTTTTCGACTTCGATCTTATTGATCTCTGTTTTGGCGAGCGCGGCTTTGGCGCGTTCCCAGAGGCGATCAGTCTTTTTGGCATCGGTGCAAAGGGCGAGTTCAGATACGATTTCACCAAGTCGCTGGGCCGTGATAGTGTCGAGGTTCTGGTAATATCGGTTGATGATTTTGCGCTGTTGTCCTGAATATTCCTGGCCGCGTGCCATCAACGGGTCTCCTTGTTGCGGGCCGACGCGAACCGCTCGAACGCGGCGAGCGTTTCCTTGCTAACGTGATGCTCGATCCCCTCGGCATCGGTATTGGCGGTCGCTTCGCTCACGCCGAGTGAAACGAGAAACGCGACGACAATGGCGTGTCGATGCCGGACACGCTCCGCAAGCCGGCGGCCGGCATCCGTGAGGAAGATCGAGCGGTACGGCTTGGCGGTGACAAGGCCGTCGCGTTGTAATCGAGCGATGGTGCGTGTGACCGTGACGTGCGTTACGCCGAGGCATCGGGCGATGTCCACGACGCGAGCCTCACCGGACGAATCGATAAGGTCGCCGATGACCTCGACATAGTCCTCGGCGATCTCGCTAGCGTGCGCGGAACGGGTGCGACGGTGGATGTCGGCGGTGGTGGCGGATGCAACAACAGCCGCGGGCGGTGCGGCGGGCTTCGGGCGCGCCGAACGTGTCGGTGCGGACCGACGTGCGGAAGCGGGAGGTAGTGCGGAAGACGGCATACGAGGACGATGGTACCGGGCTGTAGGCTGCTTGACAAACATGGTATATCTGTCTATAGAATGTAGCCTATGGTACATTTTGAAAGACAGCATAGCCGGGCGTCGGGTTCACCGGGGCGAGAGATGGTGCGTTGGGTCACGCTGGGGATGTTCATGGCGATGTGCTTGGTAGCAGTGACGGCTACGGGGTGTAGTCAGACGACTGCGAAGCCTGCGGGCCTGAAGCCGAGCGTCGTGTGTACGACCGGCATGATCGCCGACGCCGCGCGTGTGATCGCCGGCGAGTCGGCGACGGTGACGGCACTCATGGGCGAAGGGGTGGACCCGCATTTGTACAAGGCGTCGCCGGGCGACATTCGGACGTTGTCGGCTGCGGACCTCGTGCTGTACAACGGCCTGCACCTGGAAGGAAGACTCGGCGACATACTCGAAAGACTCGCTAAGAAGCAGGTGGTACGGGCAGTGACCGACGGTATCGACCCCGCAAGGTTCCTGACCCCACCGGATTATGAAGGACAGCACGACCCGCATATTTGGTTCGATGTCTCGCTGTGGCAGGACGCGGTCGGTCAGGTCCGCGACGCACTCGTTGCTATCAACCCCTCCCAGACCGCGGAATACAACGCGAGGGCGAGGGATTACATCGCGCAACTTGCCGAACTGCATACTTGGTGCAAGGAGCAACTCAGCGAGATACCCGAATCTCAGCGGGTGCTGATCACGGCACATGATGCGTTCGGTTACTTTGGCCGTGCGTATCGGATCGAAGTGCAAGCCATTCAAGGCGTCAGTACCGATAGCGAAGCAGGAATACGGAGCATTAACGAACTAGTGGACTTTATTATCAGTCGAAAGATTCCGGCGGTCTTTGTGGAAAGCAGCGTGCCCCGTAAAGCGATCGAAGCACTGATCGAAGGATGTGCCGCGCGCGGGCATATCGTACGAGTTGGCGGTGAACTGTACAGTGATTCTATGGGAGCAACGGGAACCGCCGAAGGAAGTTATATTGGGATGGTCAGGCACAACGTACAGTTGATTGCGAACTCGTTGCGAGGAAACGAATCGGGTAAAGAAAGCACAGGACCACAATGAGCATCTCCGTCGAAGTACACGACATGACAGTGGCGTATCACCGGCGCCCCGTACTATGGAACGTCGATGTGACACTGCCGTCGGGGGTGCTGATCGGAGTGATTGGTCCGAATGGCGCTGGTAAATCAACGTTTCTCAAGGCCGTGCTCGGACTTGTCCCGATAGCGAGTGGTTGGGCGAAGGTGCTTGGTCAGCCGTTGTCGAAAGTCAGGACGCGTATAGGGTACATTCCTCAGCGGGAGTCAGTTGATTGGGAGTTCCCGGTCAGCGTGAAGGATGTCGTACTGATGGGGAGGTACGGGCGGCTCGGCTGGGTTCGTCGCCCTGGGCCTGAAGATAACAAGGCCGCGATGCTTGCGCTGAGTACGGTTGGGATGGAAACCTATTCGCAGCGGCAGATTGGGCAACTATCGGGCGGGCAACAACAGCGGGTGTTTCTCGCCCGGGCAATAGCCCAGGACGCGGATGTGTATTTCATGGATGAGCCATTCGCGGGTGTCGATGCCGCGACAGAGGCCCAGATCGTCGAAGTGCTACGGGGTATGCGGGCACGCGGCAAGACCGTTTTGGCCGTTCACCACGATCTTCAGACGGTGGCTGAGTACTTTGACTACGTCGTGTTACTCAATATGCGGCTTGTAGCCGCCGGACCTACAAGTGATGTATTTACTAAAGAGAACTTGCACAAGACGTATGGTGGGAGACTGACACTACTCGTAGACGCCGCAGAAGCGGTGCGTACGGCGACGGCGAAGCAGATACTGTAATGTATAATCTGAGCGTGCTCGGATATCGTATTATGGCAGGTGTGGATGAGTCGATAGGTAGGCTTTCGTTTATTTATGAATGAGTTTATTCGATTAGTACTGCTTCAAGACCCCAATACGCGAGTGGTCCTCGCTGGCGCTGGGTTGCTTGGGGTGTGCGCGGGGGTTCTTGGTGTCTTTGTGGTACTCCGGCGTCGAGCCCTTGTGGGCGATGCGATTGCACACGCCGCGCTCCCAGGGATCGGCGCCTCGTTCCTCATCTTCGGTGAGCGAAATGTCGTTGCACTGCTTGCAGGAGCGTTCGTGTTCGGGTTGCTGGGTGTACTCTGTATTGCCGCTATTCAAATGTGGACACGCGTGAAAGAAGACGCCGCCCTGGGGATTGTGCTGTCGTCATTCTTTGGGCTTGGGCTGGTGCTTTCGAGGATCGCACAAAGCACCCCGGGTGGTAATAAAGCGGGACTTGACGGGTATATCTTCGGAAAAGCCGCGTCGATGGTGCAGTCGGATGTGCTGGTTATTGCACTTGTCGCCGTCACGACGCTTGTAGTCGTGGCGTTCTTCTTTAAAGAGTTGCGACTTGTGTGCTTTGATCGATCGTTCGCGGCATCGATCGGCCGCCCCGTAGGCATGATAGATTTTGTTCTCTTAGCCTTGGTATGCGTATGTGTTATCGCGGGCCTGCCAGCGGTCGGCGTCGTGCTCACGGCGGCGCTGCTCATCATACCGGCGGCCGGGGCAAGGTTCTGGACGGACCGGCTCGGGTATCTCGTCTTCATCGCAGGGTTATTCGGTGCTGGTGCCGCCTGTATCGGTGTGGCAATGAGTGCTGCGTTGCCGATTCCCGCTGGATCACGAGGTTGGCCGACCGGCGCGATGATCGTGCTGGCTGCGGCAGCGATTTTTATGGTGTCGATGCTCCTCGCTCCCCAGCGCGGGGTACTTGCGGCTGTGGCACGGCGAGTTGCATTCAAGCGCAAGATGTCACTTGAACATGTATTGCGTGCGGCGTATGAAGTCACAGAAGACCGCAAACCGGGTGGCTTTTCATGGAGCATCAACGAAATCGTACGCCACATTGACGGGCAGGCTGGGCTACAACGAATTATTAATCGTGCGGTGCGTGCTGGACTGGTGAAAAAGTACATACATGGAACACGAGCCGGGCAGTATACCCTGACGGACGATGGTGCGATTGAAGCAACGCGGCTTGTGAGAGCGCATCGTCTATGGGAACACTTTCTCATTCGTCATGCTGATATAGCACCTGATCACGTTCATCGTGGAGCGGATGAACTCGAGCACATACTGCCGACGGAGATGATCCGCGCGATCGAGTTGGAACTCGGCTCGACACTCCCGCCTGCACCACCATCGCCGCACCAGGTTGTCCAAGGCGTACGGCTTGAGGGCAACCCATGACGCAAGACGCAGCCATGTTGTCAATGTTGCGAGGGAACTGTACAATCGGATTCGCGATCAGCGAATATGATCTCTGGGTAATGCTCGCCGGCGTACTCGCCGCAGCGGCGTGCAGCATCGTTGGCTGTTTCCTCGTGCTGCGCCGGATGTCACTCCTTGGGGATGCTATATCACACGCGATATTGCCGGGACTTGCGGCTGCGTTTTTGATCTCCCACACGCGCGAAATCGTCCCGATGCTGATCGGTGCGGCTTCGGCGGGTGTGCTCGCGGCGTTGCTCTCCGGAGCAATGGCCCGCTATGCGAGAGTAGAAGAAAGTGCCTCGCTGGGCGTGTCATTTACAACGCTCTTTGCGCTCGGTGTCGTTCTGATCGCGTTCATCCCCGCGGGCATTGACTTGGATCCCAGTTGCGTGCTCTATGGATCGATCGAGCATGTTCCGCTCGATACAGTTGTTCTCTTCGGGGTCGAGATCCCTCGTTACATACGAACGATCGCGATCGTACTTATCGTAAACGTTGTGATTGTGGCTTTATTGTGGAAGGAGTTAAAAGTAGTATCGTTCGACGCTGCATTTGCCGCGTCGATCGGGTTCGGTACTGCATTCGTTCATACCATATTGGTATCGGCCGTCGCATGGACGAGTGTGGTGTGCTTCGAGGCAGTCGGTTCGATTCTTGTAGTGGCGATGCTCGTAGCGCCGGGAGCGACTGCGCACTTGCTTACAGATCGATACCCGAGGATGTTTGTCTACTCGATCATTCTTGCGACGTCAAGCGCGGTCATTGGTTATCAACTTGCCTCTGCGCTCGACACCACCGCCGCGGGGATGATGAGCGTCGTTGCGGGCGTGCAGTTTGCGATCGCGGCCTTAGTCGCGCCGAAGCATGGAGTGTTTGTGAAATGGATGTCCCGTTTTTTGTTATCGATCCGAATCCGACGAGAAGACATACTGGCATCGCTGTATCGTGAACTTGAGAGTCAAGGGGCGGGTACTATCTCATTGTCAGCAAGTAACCCGAACGATTATGTTGCGGCTTGCAGCACAGGCAATAGATATTCAAGAGGGCTGCTGACACGTATCTCACGCCGGGCACTCCGCCGCGAAGGCCTGATCGAGGAGCAACTGGCAGGGCAACTCCGGCTTACGGCCGCCGGCGCTGAGGTAGCGCGGCAAGTCATCCGATCGCACCGAATGTGGGAATCGTTCCTCAAAGAAGAAGTCGGGCTCGGGCCGGACCATTTGCATGACCCATCGCATGTGATGGAACATTACATCACACCACAGATGCGTGCAAGGCTCCAGTCGGCCTACGCAGATCGACCGGATCCGCACGGCAAGCCAGTGCCACCCGCATAAATTGCCGACTTCGCGCGGCTTGGGCGGGCTGATCAAGCCGCCTTTGCCTTTGCTGTATCCAGTTTCTCGGTTGTAACTTTGGCTATTGAACTGAGGGGCCTCGGGTCTGCCGTCCCGATCTGACAAAGCAGCATTCCTTGTACATCCCAGAAGATCGATAACGGCCCCTTGACGAGTTCGTCAAAGAGAATGCGGTGATTGCGAATCCATAATCGCACATGGGGATACACAGCGCGGCCGATTCTGACGTCAATCTTCGGTCGTGCGTCGAGTGTTTGTTCTATTGTTCCGAGTTCGATGGCTTTGCTCCGGCGCAAGTTGTCGAGTTCGCTGACCTCGAAGGCGAGTTCGGTGAGGCGCTCTCGCTCGCTTGGGCGTGGGCGTGGATTGAGTCGGATACAGCGTTCTTGCTCTGCGAGTTGTTTCAAATCAGAATCGATCCGTTTGATCGCCCGTTCGATGTCACGCTTGAGGACATGGGACAATGGCAGGTCGCCGAGCCGGACAAGTGTCGGCGTGAATGATGGCGAGCCAAGCACGCTGAGCACGCACGAACCCGCGACAGAGAGTTCGCCGCCGAAGACCGTACACCCCGGGCTGTTCAGGCTTCCCCCGACGATGAGCCTGGAGTCCGCGACCTCACGATGGGCCACAAGATTGCCCTCGATGCTGCCGTTCACGCCTTCGAGATAGCCAATCTCGGCGTTGCCCGCAGACTTGATCGAGCCGCTCCCTTTCCCGGCCATGCCGGTGCGGAGGGTCAAGTCGCCTCGGCATTCGATATGGGTGGCTTCGACCAAACCGTCGATCGTGATCGATCCACCGGCGTTGACTTTGAAGCCTGTCCGCACGCCGCGTGCGATTTGGACGTCCCCGTCGAAGTCGATGTGGCCGACGCTAAAATCAACCTCGTTCGGGATTGTGAGCACATTCGAGAGAGCGAGGCGTGCGCCATTCATCGATAGCAAACCGTCTGTAACGGCGATAATGTCGCCTTCGCATCCCAAACGAAGCGAAGCGTCGAGTTCTAGTTTGGCAGGCTTGCCCGGCACAGCCGAGAGAACCTCGCCTCGGACGTTCTTCCCGTCGATTCCAGCGGTTGGTGGAACGACCCGCCCGATCGTCTGCCCACACTTGACTCGTGTATGCTCTTGCCCTTTATAGTGATCGACGGATGACGTGACGCCCACGGCCTCGCTGCGAGCGGCGCTGCCGACTGCGTTCGGATCGAAGCCCAGTTCCCACTCGATCCGCCCGTCAACGCCGCGTTGCGGCGGAGTGGCTCGCGCGACGATGTCTTTGACGTCCGTTGTACCGGCACCATACAGATCCGCGAGATTCAGAGTCGCCGTTTCGACGCTCGGCGTGATCTGCACCCCCGCTTGCCGTACTAGCGCCACGAGATTCGCCGGCGTGACGACGCCGGGGCTGAGTCCTTTGGGGATAGACACGCATGCTTCGCGGCCGTCGTTGGTCAGAGTGACACGGATTGAACGCTCGCAAGTCATATCGCCTCCCGTTCAAGGCTCGACATACATGCGTGGTTCAGTGCCTTGTTTCACCGACGCATGGATGCTGACTCCCGAACAGGCCGACGGTCTCCACCGAGCGGCATATGAGATAGGCGCAGGCGTGCAGTGCCCGGATCAAGCCGAGCGGCGGGCGCAGCATCATGGAGCCTACCGCAGGTTCGATGGCGCAGTATCGGCCATGGCACACGAGCGGGCCAGCCGGTAAGGCGCAGTCGGTGTTTCAAAAATGCAACCCCCCGTTGCAACCGATAGGGCTTAACGTCTCTTGCCAGTATCCTGAAGTTTGTTCACGATGCACATACATCCCGGCATCAGGCCTATTTCCGAGTTCCTGTTGTTGCCTCACAGGTTCCGATCGAGGTCATATTCCGGGACCAACGATCTGTGAATGGTCAGTTTGAAAAACGCCGGACTCCGTTTCGGATGATTGGTCATTCCCGTCGGGCAACGTCGGACTCTCGAGGCCTGCGAGGCAACCGCCGGGCGGTTCGTCGCGGATAGAGGGCCGGTGCCAGCCGCGGTCATGGCGCGCGGCTGAGGGTGTCAATTCACACTTACCCGGCTACAAGTACCCGCCGCGTAGCCTGCTTCACGCTACCATCCGGATCCTGTGTCCTTCGTTGTGAACCGTTTCAATTTCACGAGTACTCGATGGCAAGATCACGTAAAAAACTCGGTGACATCCTCGTCGGTTGGGGGATGGTCAAGCAAGACCAGGTCGAGACCGCCTCGCGCGCCGCTAAGACCGCCGGCAAACGCCTCGGCGAGGCGTTGGTCGAAGCCGGCTACGTCAAAGAAGATCAGGTCGCCAAGGCTCTGGCCAACCAGTTTGGCATGGAGTACATGGACCTGGCTTCGGACGCCGTCGTGAAGCAGATCGACCCGAAACTCATGGCCGAGGACCTCATCAAGAAGCACCTCGTGCTTCCCCTCGCCAAGACCAACGGCAAACTCCAGGTCATCATCCACGACCCCATGGACCTGGAACTGCAGGACATGCTCCGCTTCCGGCTCAACGTGGACGTGGACCCACGCCTCTCGTCGCGCTCGCAGATCAAAGACTTCATCGACAACAAACTCGGCAAGCCGCAGGGTGCCGGGAGTGGGTCACTCACGAAGGAAATCAAGCCCGGCGAGTCCCTCGTCACCGAATCCATCGACCGCACGATCGACAAGTCCGTCGACAAGTCGATGGACAAGTCGATCGACGTGACCGCCGAGGACGCCCCGATCGTTCGGCTGGTGCAGCGAATGCTGGGCGAAGCGGTCAAGATGCGGGCCTCCGACATCCACATCGAACCCTTCGGCGACCGCGTCCGCCTTCGCTACCGCATCGACGGCGTGTGCATGGAACGCGATGCGCTGCCGAAGCGGATGCAGAACTCCGTGTTGAGCCGCGTCAAACTCATGTCCGGCATGAACATCGCCGAGAAGCGCGTCCCGCAGGACGGTCGTATCAAAATCGCCCACGAAGGCTCGACCGTCGACTTCCGCGTCTCGGCTTGCCCCGCCTACCACGGCGAGTCCGTCGTGCTTCGTATCCTCCGCCCCGACTCGGTCAAGATCGGCCTGGTCAACCTCGGTTTCGAGGAAGACAACCTCGCGGTCTTCAACAAGATCATCCGCCGGCCCAACGGCATCTTCCTCGTCACCGGCCCGACCGGTTCGGGCAAGACGACCACGCTCTATTCCGCGCTGGACGTGCTGAACCGTCCGGACAAGAAGATCATCACCGCCGAGGATCCGATCGAATACAACTTCGACGGCATCAACCAGTGCCAGGTCCACGAGAAGATCGGGCTGAACTTCTCGACCATCCTCCGCACGATGCTGCGTCAGGCGCCGAACATCATCCTCGTGGGCGAAATCCGCGACCGCGAGGTGGCCGAAATCGCCATCCAAGCCGCCCTCACCGGGCACCTTGTCTTCTCCACGCTGCACACCAACGACGCCCCGGCGTCCATCACCCGCCTCATCGACATGGGCGTCAAGCCCTTCCTCGTCGCTTCGGCGATCCAGGCCATCATGGCCCAGCGCCTCATCCGCGTCCTGTGCAAAGAGTGCAAGGCGCTGGATCCGGATCCGGACCCCAAGTTCCTCTCGCTCATCAACTGCACGCGCGAGGAAGCCGAGGGCAAGGCGATGCGCAACGTCGGCTGCTCCAACTGCAACAACACCGGCTACCGCGGACGCAAGGCGATCTTCGAGATGATGATTATGAACTCCGAGATCCGCGAACTCGCCTTCAACTCCGCCCCCATCGCCAAGATCCGGCACGTCGCCATCGCCAACGGCATGCGCCCCCTCGTCGAAGACGGCAAACTCAAGGTGCTCAAGGGGATCACCACCGCCGCCGAGGTCGCCGCGCACGCTCAGGTTGCGGGCATCGCCGAAGTGGTAGATGCGGAAGCGGACTAACACATCGCTCCGATAAAGACGGACTGAAGTTCTCTGGTTTTCTGGCCGATTTTCTTCGGTGTTACACAGGTGGTAATCGAGGGATTATTGGACCAAGACCCGGAGGTTGAATGTTCGAGAAATCTTCATCTGTCGCGATCCTTCAGCTCGTCACTTTCTGTATCGCGGCTGCGTTGGGCTCGTGTGTCAACGCCCGCGACGGCGACACACCCGGCTCAGCATCGTCCGACAACTCGTGCGGCACGTTCAACACGCCTTGGATCCAAGTCAATGGTGTCGGCACCGAAGAGGCCCAGTACATTGACGCCGGTGAGTCAATCCAAACCAACTCGCCAACGGTCGGCTTTCCTGGACGCACTTCATTCGGCAGCGTAGTAAACAATGCTGGCGACCTGGTCTGAACCTGCCCACCTCCGGTGGACACGAACGATTGATAGGCTGTGGCCTATCAACGGGAGGTCCAGCAGATGGAAAAAGGTACGACAAAGCGGAAGTACACGGCGGAGTTCCGCGAGGGGGCGGTGCGGCTGGTGAGGG
>JBGSIF010000330.1:0-2546 GCA_041742635.1 Phycisphaerales bacterium | reverse complement strand
GCGGCGCGACCGCTGGATCGTGCTGGCGGGGATGCTGGGGTTCATGGCGGCGCAGGCTGCGTCGTTCGAGTTGTGGCAGCGGTATTCCGAGCCGTTCGTGCTGATATTGCTGGCGGTGATGGCGTGCCGGGTGTCGGGAGGCGTGTCGCCAGCACGATTGGTTCGGGCGGGGTGGGCAGCGCGAGCGGTGGGGCCGATCGTGCTGGCAATGGTGCTGGCAGTGCTGGGGTATGTGACGATGTCGAAAGCGCCGCCGGCAGTGATGTGGGAGTTTCCGGCACCGCCTGCAAAGTGAGGAAGGTCTGTAGAGAGACATGAAATGTGCAAGTTGGAAACTTGCACCACGGCACTATGGTTCACACGATGACGTTCCAGCCCCAGCCCATCTCGACGCGCAAGGTCGCACTCATCACCGGGATCACCGGGCAGGACGGGTCGTACCTCACGGAGTTGCTGCTCGCCAAAGGGTACGACGTACACGGGATCGTTCGGCGTGCGTCGCTGTTCAACACGGCACGGATCGATCATGTGTACCGCGACCCGCACATGAAGACGTCGGGGGCGTCGATGACGCTGCATCATGGCGATGTGACCGACGCGAACGGACTGGCGAAACTGATGCGGATGATCCACCCCGAAGAGGTGTACAACCTCGCGGCGCAGTCGCATGTGCGGGTGTCGTTCGAGGTGCCGATTCATACGGCGGATATCACGGGTTTGGGCGCGCTGAAGCTGCTGGAGGCGGTACGGGAGTATCAGCAGGAATCGGGGTACCGGGTGCGGTACTACCAGGCGTCTTCGAGCGAGCAGTACGGGAACGCTGAGCAGCTGGTGCAGGATGAATCGACGCCGTTTCGGCCGCGGTCGCCGTATGCGTGCGCGAAAGTCTTTGCGCATAACTGCACGGTGAACTATCGAGAGGCGTACGGGCTGCACGCGTCGTGCGGGGTGCTGTTCAATCACGAGTCGCCGCGGCGCGGTGAGACGTTCGTGACTCGGAAGATCACGCGTGCGGTGGGGCGGATCAAACTGGGTTTGCAGAAGAAGGTATTTTTAGGAAACCTGGACGCACGGCGTGACTGGGGGTTCGCGGGGGATTACGTCGAGGCGATGTGGCGGATGCTGCAGCAGCCGGCGGGGGGGGATTACGTGATTGCGACCGGACGGTCGATCTCGGTGCGAGAGTTTGCGGAGATGGCGTTTGCGCGGGTGGGTCTGGATGCACGGGAGTTCGTGGAGGTGGATCCGAGGTATATCCGGCCTGCGGAAGTGGACGTTCTGCTGGGAGATGCGGCGAAGGCGCAGGCAGTGCTGGGCTGGAAACCGACGACGGCGATCGAGGAGTTGGTGGCGATGATGGTGGATTCGGATCTGGAACTGGCCGGGCGGGAGAAGATACTGAACGACGCCGGGCACCATATTGAGCGGAGCGTGG
This sequence comes from Phycisphaerales bacterium, assembly GCA_041742635.1. Taxonomy (GTDB): domain Bacteria; phylum Planctomycetota; class Phycisphaerae; order Phycisphaerales; family UBA1924; genus JTS-AC122. Next base: position 1,111 of record JBGSIF010000330.1, on the reverse strand, counting down.
GGCAGGACTAGTTTGGCGAGTGGGTATCTGAAAGCGCAAGATGCGCACAATGACGTTACACTGTCGAGGCTTTGCGCAGTGGGACGCCGGCGATTACGTATCAAGAGGTGATGCCTACCGCCACGACCAACTTCGACGATGAACGAACAGACCTTTGCCCACACGAACCCATGCCTGACCCAACGACCGTACGAACCGGGGTATCCGCGTCGCTTTCCTCGGCGGTGCCGCCGTCGGCAGCGAGCGGGCCAGTAAACCATGGAACCGATCCTGAGAACGTGATTCCGGCGGGGCAAAGACAGCGTGAAGCGGTGCGGCAACTGCACCGGTTGATCGAAGCGCGGGTGCAGGCCGAAGCCGCGGCGGATCGAGCGCATCGCCAGTCGCGGAAACGTACAGACGAAGTATTGGCGGAGGCTACCGATCGAGCGGTGCGGGAGCGAGGCGATTCGCTCGCCGCCGCGGACGCGGTGTATGAGGCGGCAGTGAAAGCGGTGGCGGAAGAGTTCGAGGCGTCTCGGGTGGTGGCCAAGCGAGAGATCGAAGCGGTTCGGGAACGGATCTCCGGCGAACTCGAAAGCGAAGAACGCAGCGCGGCACGGGCACTGAAGGAAAAAATCTGGGCGGCGGAGACGATCTTCGAGGCCAACCAGAACAAACCCGAAGCCGAGTTCCAGCAGACCAAGAAGCAGATCGAGAAAAAAATCAACGAACTCGTCGTGACCGAGACGCTCGCGGGAACACTGCTGACGGAGTATCGACGCTCGATCGGCGCGGAAGACCTTGCCAGCGCGGCACGCGAAGTGGAGCCGGAGCGGTCGCCGGATCCGGCGGCGGAGTTCGATCGGAGGGCCGAGGCCGCGGCCCGTCTCACGGTACGGCTGGACAAAGCCGCACTCCCCAGGATGGTGCGGAGCGGGACGCTGTTCGTGCTGGGAATCGTGTTTGTGGTAGGCATGACGACGCTCGCGGCGTGGAGCCAGCAATGGAAGTTCGACGCGATCGTGGGTGCGGCGTCGGGCGCAGCGGTGGTATTCGCGGCGACGGCGGTGTGGGCGATGATGCGGGCCGCACGCTCGCAGGTCGGTCGAATCCGTCGCCCGCTCATCGT
>JBGSIF010000329.1:0-3456 GCA_041742635.1 Phycisphaerales bacterium | reverse complement strand
GCGGGTGTCGCGTCCTGCGCGATGACCGGAGAGGCCAGCGCCATCCACGCCGCGGCTGCCGCGGAGATCAAGGACACCGGGTGACCCGCGAGTCCAACCAGTTGCTTCGGAGAAAATCGTGTGTGTGTCTTCATGTATGGTCCCTTCGTGCGGAGAGGCGTCGCGCACCGTCGGCGCGGTTTGGGCCTTGTGTTCGTCATCGCGTGCGCCGTCGGCGTGACCGCCCCGGCTTCACACGAGCATCGTCGTTTCCGGGCCTGCACTTCTGCACCGCACCGATTGATTCATCCACTTCAACAAAATGTTGAAGTGCTCGCGCAATCACGGCGCACCGGCGGCCATGTGTGCGACTCGGCAGCGCAGTACGTGCGCGATCGCTGTCTGTGTACACCCACATACCATGCTGCATGGACGTCCACGCCGCTGTCGTTCGTTTGGCACCCGCCGACGCAGATCGATATGTCGTGCTGCGCCGAGAGATGCTGATCGACACACCACACGCCTTCGGTTCCAGCCCCGAAGACGACCGGTTCCGCACGACCGATCAGGCTCTGGCTTCGCTCGCGGATCCGCACAATGCGATTTTCGCCGTGCAGGCCAGCGGCCAAGGCTCCGGCCTCGTTGCCGCGGCTGGCGTCATTCGAGAAACCCGTGCCAAGCGCCGGCATATCGCTTCGATATGGGGGGTCTACGTCGCGCCCATGGCACGCGGGCGTGGGCTTGGCCGCGCGGTCGTCCGCGCCGCAGTTTCACACGCTCGCACTTGGGAAGGCGTGTCTGCGGTCCAACTCTGTGTCAGCGAAGGTGCATCGCCACACCAACGTTCACCCGCCCGGCGGCTGTACGACTCTCTTGGGTTTCTCGAATGGGGGCGAGAGCCTGAGGCGCTGCGAGTCGATGGTCGCGGCTACGCCGAGATCCACATGAGCCTCTCACTCTGAACCGCGAAGATCGAGCAGACACTCCGAAAAAAAAGCACCCGTGGAGATGGCTCCACGGGTGCGATAAATCGAGCCTCGCGGGCATGTGCCCGACGACGCGCCTGTCAATCTAGCCGCAATCAGCAAGGCTGAAAGAACGCGGCGACAAAGTCAAAGAAATCCTGACTGTTCGTCTGACCGTCGTTGTTGAAGTCAGCGTTGTTGTTGAAGAACGCCGCGACGAAGTCGAAGAAGTCCTGGCTCGTGACGATACCGTCCTGGTTCCAGTCGCCGGCGCACGCGCTGGAGGGAACGGGAACGTCGAACGAAATCTGGGTGGGCGTGCCCGGCTTGAACAGCCCGAGGGTTGCCGAGCCGGTGGTCGGGGCGGTGTTGGCCTCGAACCAGTAGTTGTACATCGTGCCCCAGCGCAGCGCGTTGGAGTTGGCGTTCTGTGCGAAGGTCTGGGGGCTGCGCCATTCAACCGCGCCGGGAGCGATGGTGCTGCTCCAGTTCGTGTTGTCGAAGGGTTCTCCGGAGTGGTAGTTGACATCGTGGAACCCGACGCCGGAGATGGTCACGCCGGGCGCGCGGGGGATGGAAAAGGAGCCGCCCGCGCGGTCGGAGTTCATGTTATATACAGCGTAGTCGTACAACCAGCGTCCATTGCCGAGGTCGGTGACCTTGGTGGCGATCCAGTATCGGCCTTCCATCGGAACTTCGGTAGCGAAAACGGACACGCTGGGATCGGCGATACCGGCACCGCCGCCGTGATCACGCCACGCGCGGATCGCGGGAACGGTTGCGATGGTGCCGCCGGTGCCGGTCAGGTCGAACGTCGATTGATTGACAGTGACCCGCATGTAGGAGTTGTTGTTGTACGCATTGCCCGCCGCGGCATCATCGGTAGCAATATACACGCCTTCGACGATGTACTGTGCGCCGGGGAAGTTGGCCGTCGTCATGTCCGACTGTGCGATCTGGAGACGCTTGAAGATTGCGTCGCCCGACGCGGTGGAATAACTGCTGATCACACCGGTGTACCCGTTGATCGCGGACCGAGCCGCGAGGTGCGACTGCCCGGCGTTGTACCCGGCCCCATAGACATCTTTGCAGCCGGCGCCAAGCACACTGCCGCCAGCGCCGTTGCAAGTGCCGCAGCCTGATCCAGCCGCGGCACAGCACGCCGTCTTGCTGAAGCCCATCCCGATCTGGAGCAGCCGCCCATTGTGCAACCGGTAGGCGTTCATTCCGAGCGCCGGGGTGCCGAAACTTGTCCAGAGGAGGTTCTCGTCACCGATATTGCAGGTATCGGAACCCAGCGCGTACGCACGGACGCCGCCGACCGCGCCAGCGTTGAAGATGCCATTGATGACTTGGTGAGTCACGTCCGGGCCGTTGGCACCTGGGGGTGGGGCTTCGCCCATGCTCAGGGCAAAGGTGCCGGCGCCGGTGTTACCCCCGACGCGGATGATGTACTGCTGTCCGGCGACCGCGTTGAACGTCAGTTGCGAGCGAGCGACACAGAAGTTGTCGTTGCAGGCGATCTGGTTCGCGGTTGTCGCGGGGCACGCGGAGTGGACGGAGATCGCCGTATCGAACGATGCCGACGAACAAGTACTCGCGGTCACGACGGCGGTCGCCGGTGCGGTGTAGCGGTAATAGACGTCGGGACCGGCCGCGATGAAGCAGGATGCTTCACCATCGCCCTGTGCATTGGTGGTCGTGCCGTTCACGCTGCCGTTGCCGATGGCCTCGGCGTTCGCGCAGGTGTCGTTGGCCGGGGGCACGCCCCCGCCGCCGGGGCCGACGACCATCGTGAACGCGCCGGTTGCACTGCCGAAGCCCGCCACGCGGATCAAGTACTGCGTACCGCTCACCGCAGCAAACGTCAGCGAAGTCTGAAGCCCACACGCATCGTCCACGCATGTGATCACGGTACGGTTCGCACAGGGAGCGGTATGCACTGACAGCACGGTGTCCCACGACGCCCCGCCGCATGTGCTCACAGTGATCGTGTTCGTCGCGGGCGCGGTGTAGAGGTACCACACGTCGGGTGACGTGCTGGAATTGCCACACGTCCCGGCGAAGTCATTCGTGGCCGCGACGGTCGTCCCGGCCACGGTTGTGTTACCGATCGGAATGGCATTCGTGCATACGTTGTTCGCGGGCTGGGCCATCGCGATGGATCCGAGCGCGAGCGAAGCGGCCATCGCCGCTGCCCGCATCAAACAGGTCGTCCTTGAAATCGAGTGCGTCATCGAGCGTCTCCTGCAAAAAAGAAAGTGAATCAGGAAGGTGACAACCTTCCTCGCCTGGCAAACCACAGTTCACCCTCTTGAGTACTCTAAAGCATACCGCGCCGGTGGAATCTCGCAACTTTCCACCGGCGCAGTATTGGCCGGCCCCCAAGTTCTGTGCCAGGTGCTATGAGGGTCGGTTGATGGTATCGGTCCCGCGGCTGGGCGGGGGGGTGTTTGGTTCCTGCGCCATTGAGGGCATGCGGCCCAGTGCTCGGCGGGCCCTCGGGGGTGGG
>JBGSIF010000328.1:0-1622 GCA_041742635.1 Phycisphaerales bacterium | reverse complement strand
GCGAGGCGGCCGCCGCGTCTGTGTAGGATTCCACCATGAAGCCGCGAGCGGGGACGATCAGGACCAGGTGGGGTGGTGGGGTGGGGAGGGTGCGGAAGACGCTCAAGTGGGGCGGGGCGGCGGCGACGGTGCTGCTGGTGGTGGTGTGGGTAGGCAGTGCGCGGTACTACGCGGACTGGAACAACGCCCGCGATACGCATGTTGCTCTCGAAGCCGGTCGCATCGTGATCGGACGAGACCCGTACGTTCGCGTCTTCGCCGCGCTACGGGACAGACCAACCGAGAGCAACGTTGCCTACGCCAACGGCAAGTATCGAGAAGCGCGCCGCCATGCGTTGCTTCCCCATCGGCTGGGATCATTCACAATCACCTGGCGGTTTAATCACTTCATGTCGAATGGAGCTTGGTGGGTGTGGGTGCCGTTATGGATGATCTGGATGCCCGTCGCCGCGGTGACGCTGCTGGCGTGGCTCACCGACATCGGCAACCGCCGACGCTCGCGTCGTCGTCGTGGTTTCTGCGCCATCTGCGGCTACGACCGCGCCGGCATCCCGGCGGACGCCGTGTGCCCGGAGTGTGGGGGGGCGGCAGCTTACCCTTCGCAGAACTCGAGGTCCGATTCCGATGGAGGAGCAACTCAGTGAGACCCAAGTTTCTATCGAACTGGCTTGGGGAGACCGCGGTCGTTACGCTGATCGTGATCCTCGCCGCGTGCGTGGTTGGCGCGCTGTGCGTGTCGTTGATGGTCCTAAGCGTGGGACTCGATCATGGCTTCTCGGGCACGCGCGTTCCATCGGAAGCCGCGTCCATGAGCGTTGGGGCGCGGCACGAGGGAACCGAAGCGCGGGCCCGCGAGATACTCACCGCCGTGAGAGCGTTTCAATCGCAGCACGGCCGCCTCCCCGCGGCGCTCACAGACCTCGTGCCGGCGTTCCTGCCGAGCATCCCGGCCCCGCTCGTGAGCACGATGCCGTTCGAGTATCGAGCGGAGCCGGACGGCACGGGTTTCATCGTCAAGTGGGAGGCCATGCCGAACAGCATGTACGAACGGTACTGGATCGATCAAGACGGGGTGCTGGAGGTCGACATGTGAAGTGTTAGCGGCTTGCGACGAGCGCGAACACAGGTCCGTGCCGTCGGGTGCTTCTGTGGGGGGGCGATCGCAGCGCAGGAATGGCGTTTTCCCGGGTTCGAGGCTTTTCTGTGACTCAGTCACAGACACCTGTCATTTATTCCTAAATATTCGTTTCCATGTTCCAAGTATGTGATAGACAGTTAAAGATATAATATGCTTGCTTACAAATATTTAGCATTTGGTTTCTGATATTTGTTGAACAGTTTCAAATATCTGGATATTGTCCATAGAAAGGAATCCCCGATGCCGCCCGTGGACTACATCCCCTTCGCCGACGCCGCGTTCCATGCGTGGCAGACGAACTTTGTCGCGTATGTCAACGCCAACTTCGCCGCGTTGGGATTGACGGCCGCGGACACGACCGCGCTGGGGAACGCCCAGGCCCCGTGGAAGACCGCCTACCCCGCCCACGTCGCGGCCCAGGCCGCCGCCATCGCCGCCACGCAGGCCAAGGACGAGGGGCGCGATTCCTACGTCGCGTTCGTGC
>JBGSIF010000327.1:0-13546 GCA_041742635.1 Phycisphaerales bacterium | reverse complement strand
CCACACCGTCGGATCGCTCGCCCCGATTTCCGTCAATCGTTCCCACGCCGCGTCCGCGCCCTCCCCATCAATCACCCGCGAGATCAGCACATCCCGCTCGATCGCCGGCACATCATCCGCCCGCTCGTGTTCAAACTTCATGTCGCTCATACCTTCACCATCTTGTTGATGCCATTCGCGCCATTCACAACGCCCGCGGCACCGATTCGCGCCCGGCCCGCTTCTGTTCGTTCAGGTCCGCCTCCGCCAGTTCCCGCAGCATCCGCCGCCCCCGTGCGATCCGTGTCTCGATCGTCGTCTCGGGCAAACCCATCACATGCCCGATCTCCCTGTAACTCATCCCTTGCACGCAGCGCAGCAGCAGCGGCTCCCGATACCCCGCCGACAGCCGCGACGCAAGATCCATCAACTTCCGCCCCTCTTCCGCTTCTGCCGATACGCCGGGATCTTCCGCCGCCTCGTCTTTCACCAGTCCCAACTTCGCCAGCACGCGCACCGCGCGCGACGCCCGCCGACGCCCCGCCGTATGGGCCGCATTCAGCGCGACGGCACGCAGCCAGGGCTTGAACGCGCCCGCATCTCGAAGCCCGCCAATCCTCGACACCACCGACACCGCTACTTCTTGCAGCAGGTCGTCCACCTCCGCCTCGCGTGGCCCGTGCGCGATCAGCACCGCCGCCACCCATCTTCGATGCGATTCCCACACGACGCGCAATGCCTCTTGATCGCCATTGATCGCCTGCTGCACCAGCCTGTGCGTCGCTTCGTCGTTCATACCTTCGGGCCGATTACGTTTCCATCATCCAGACGCACCGCTCCCCCCAACCCGTCACGACTTCCAGGATTTAGCACAACGCCATCCCTGCCGAGTGCCTAACGCCCAGTGCCTAACGACTACTTCTCTCTTCATCTATCTTGCTATCGGTCGCTCCGGCATTCTGCCTCCCCATCTCTCTACCATCCCCCGCCATGATCCGACACCAAATCGCAGAAAAAGTCATGCCCTTCGGCGAGCACCTGGAAGACCTCCGCCGCCGGCTGGTCTTTGCCCTCTGGGGCATCGCCCCCATCCTCATCGTCTCGATGATCTACGGCAAAGACATGCTCTCGGCCCTGCTCCTCCCCATCGTTCACACTCTGCGTGATGCCGACCTCTCCTCGTCCCTCATCGCCACAGGCCCGCTCGAAAGTTTCATGACCTGGTTCAAACTCACCCTCACCGTCACGGTCCTCGTCGCCAGCCCGTGGATCCTCATGCAACTCTGGCTCTTCGTCGCACCCGGCCTCTACCACAACGAACGCCGCTTCGCCTACCTCCTCGCGCCCCTGAGCATCTTCCTCACCACCTGCGGCGTGCTCTTCTGCTACAAGGTCATGTTCCCCATCACCCTCGCCTTCCTCGTCCAGTTCGGCTCCTCCATCGCCCAGCCCGACACCACCGCCGCCCCGCTCCCCACCGGCGTCGTCCTCCCCACCTTCCCCTCCCTCGAAGCCGATCCCCTCGATCCTCCCCAGCACGCCCTCTGGTACAACTCCACACTCAAACAACTCCGCTTCTGCACACTCGACCATAACAACAAGCCCATCATCCTGGGCACCAATCTCGTCGCCGGCGGCGCGATCGCCCAGCAATACCGCGTCAGCGAATACGTCGGCCTGCTCCTCTCCCTCTGCCTCGCGTTCGCCCTCGCTTTCCAGATGCCCGTCGCCGTCCTCATCCTCGGGTGGGCCAACATCGTCCAGATCGACTTCCTCACCAAGTACCGCAAGCACGCCCTCTTCATCTGCGGCGTCCTGGGCGCCTTCCTCACTCCCACCATCGACCCCTTCACCATGTTCCTCCTCGCCGCTCCCCTCTACCTCCTCTACGAACTGGGCATCGTCCTCCTTCGCGTCCTCCCCGCCTCCCGCGTCGCGGCGGGGTTCAAAAAATCCCCCGCGCCCGAGCCAAACGGCGACCCCGATACCTGAGGCCCCGCCACGACGGTTTTTATTCAGCCCTACGAATTTAACTTTAGCACAAGCCTGTGGCGAATATTGACACGGTCGCTTTTCTGTGACATAATTCCACATGCCCGACCGCCAAACCATGAACGTCTCGCTTCCCGACGCGCTCGAGCAGTTCGTCCGCGCGCAGGTTAACTCTGGTCGCTTCCGCTCCGCAAGCGAAGTCGTCCGTGAAGGCCTCCGCCTCCTCGAGGCCAGCGAGCACCAACGCCTCCTCGAAAAATGGCTCCTCGAAGGACTCTCCAAGGACGAAGAAGACAAACTCCCCCCCGAACTCCTCGTACTCACCCGCGCTCGAATCAAATCGCTGATCGACACGGGGCTTGACGACGCCGCCAACTCCCGTGTGCTCGACGGGGCCGATTTCATGCAGCACCTGCGCAAGAAACTCGCCCGCCGAGTGCGGAAGTCGGCATGACCCGCTATGTGCTCTCTGATTCCGCGGCCGCGGACATCGAGGCACTCCTCGATTTCATCGCCGCAGAATCCGGCATCAACCAAGCCACACATGTTCTGGACCACCTCGCCTTGGCCTTCGAGCGCCTCGCGGCGTTCCCTAAAATAGGTTCCGTCCGACCCCTCCTCACCCCCGACTTCGTCCGCTGGTGGCCCGTTCGTTCCTTGCTCATCGTGTACGATGATCGCGCCTCGCCCCTCGTGATCCTCCGTGTAATCCACGGCGCCCGGGACCTCCGCACCCTCGATACTGGCTTGTCGTGACGACGCCCGACCCCACCGACATCTCCGCCGCCGACCTGGACATGATGTCGCGCGCCCTGCACCTGGCACGCCGCGCCGCTTCCATCGGCGAAGTCCCCGTCGGTGCGATCGTCTATCGCACCGCGGACGCCCGCGTCCTGGGCGAAGGCTTCAACCGCCGCGAGATCGCACGCGACCCCGCCGCCCACGCCGAGTTCTATGCCATCCGCGAAGCCGCCTTCAACCTCGGCGACTGGCGCCTCTCCGATTGCACCCTCGCCGTCACGCTCGAACCCTGCGCGATGTGCTCCGGCCTCATCGTCAACGCCCGCGTGGGCCGCCTCATCTACGCCGCCGCCGACCCAAAGGCCGGTGCCGCAGGCTCCCTCATGAACCTCACCGCCGACCCGCGCCTTAATCACCGCGTTACCCCCATCACCGGCGTCATGGCCGACGAATCCAGCGCGCTCCTCAAAGCCTTCTTCCAATCCCTCCGCTCCCCCGCGCCCTCCCCGCCGAACGCCGAGTGCCCAACGCCCAACACCTAACTCCCCACTCGCTCCGGGCACAAGACAGCACCCACCCAGCCGTCTTCCGCTCCGCCTCCCGAACCGTTCGGCGGAGTCCTTTTTTCGTCCCTCGCAGCATCGCTTCAATCGATTCTTCGTACATACTTGCAGTACGAACCTCATAGGAAATCACCATGCCTATCTCGATGCTGGCCTCGCTTGTTGTTTCCTTCGTCGCTCTCTCCAACCCCACTGACCACCTTCGCCCCGCCCCCGACAAGGTCGTCCGCGTCGAGGTCCGTTCCCAGCGCGACCTCCGCGTCATGCTCACGCTCAGCGACGACATGTGGACGCACACCCCCCGCCTCGGGCCCGTCGATTTCCGCGTCTCCCCCGACGCCCTCCCCGCCATCGTCGAGGCGGGCCTCCCCTTCACCGTCCTTATCGATGATGTACTGGCCGTCGCCGAAGCCGAACGCGCCCGCATCGACGCCCACAACTCCCTCCCCCAGCGCGGCACCTCCTGGTTCGCCGATTTCAAAAACCTCGCCCAGATCGAGTCTTACGTCATCCAACTCCAGACCGTCGCCCCGGCGATTGTCTCGACCTTCAACGCCGGTCAATCCATCGAGAACCGCCAAACGCTCAGCATGAACATCGTTGGTGCGAACGGCACGCGCCAGCGCCCCGCGATCCTGCTCAACTCCTGCCAGCACGCCCGCGAGTGGCTCAGCCCCATGACCAATATGTTCATCGCCGACGCCTTCGCCCGGCAATACGGCTCCGACCCGCGCATAACGCGAATCCTCGACCGCGTCCGCTTCATCATCGTTCCCATCTCCAACCCCGACGGCTACGCCTTCTCCTGGGCCTCACCCACCAACCGCTTCTGGCGCAAAAACCGCCGCCCGAACATCCTCCCCTTTTCTTTCGGCGTCGACCTCAACCGCAACTGGGGCTTCCAGTGGGGCGGCGTGGGCGCGAGCTCTGACCATACCAGCGACACATACCGCGGCACGGGTCCATTCTCGGAACCCGAAACCCAAAACCTGCGCGACCTCATGCTCGCCAACCCCGATCTTCGCCTCCACATCGACTTTCACACCGCCGCTCGGCTTGTGCTTTCGCCATGGGGTTACACAGCCGAGTTGCCGCCCGACGCCGCGTATTTCGACGAACTCAATCTTCGCATGGATCAGGCAATGGAAAGCGTACACGGCCAGGCATTCGGGCGCGGCCCCGCGTACACCACCATCTATCCGACAAGCGGTACCATGCTCGACTACGCCTACGGCGACCGCGGTATCCGCAGTTGGACCATCGAACTCCGCGGCCCCGGCTTCGCCCCACCACCAACCTCCATCTTCCTCTCGGGACAGGAAACCCTCCCCGCCATCCTCCTCCTCGCCGAGAGTCTGTACGACCCCGCCGACTGGAACGGCGACGCCGCCTCCAACACCCAAGACTTCTTCGATTTTCTCGCTGATTTCTTCTCGCAAAACGCGGACTTCGACGGCTCCGGCGCAACCACCTCCGCCGACTTCTTCGAGTTCCTCAGTGCTTTTTTAGATTAGTGCGGCGACACGTCCGGCCTGCGAGTAATCACGGGGATCACTCACAGCATCGGCGGAACCGCCCCGACCCCATCTGGACGCCCATACACCGATATCCCGGTGCATATCCACTCCGGCCGCCCGGGGTTCCCCGCTTCGACCGGTTCGCCCCGCGTCATCCATACCCCCATGTACCCGGCAAACGGCACGCCTTCCGCGTCCTTTGCCTCGATCCCGATGATCACTTCATACGACGTGATATGCTCCGGCGGCGCGCCCTCCGCGTCGTTGATCTGCCACGAGCGAATCGTCGCGCCGCTCTCCGGCAGCGCATATTCCGTCGGCACGCGCACTCCATCCAGTATCCGCGGCCGAACAATCACCACCGCGTCGCTCAGCCGCGCCATCTTCGTTGTCCGAAGCGCAAGCGACCACACTTCATCCGTGTCACATTCTTGCGCGAGGGCTACCCCGCCCCGACGCGTACGATACGCCTCGACGTCTTGCTTCGTCCCATTAAGATAAGCCGCGAGTACCTGTTTGTACTCGCTGACCAGGGAATCAACATTGATGATCGGAAGAGCGGTTCGGTCGTTGTGCTCGGCTACAGCGTTCCATACCGCCGTTTCGACCCGATCCACCGCCGCCGTCACCCCGATTTCCCCCGCCTCAATGTTCAGGTCATTCATCCGCGGCGGCTGGCTCAGCAAAAACTGCGTAAGCCCGAACCACGAACGCTGTTCAAACGAAGGGAGTAGTGCAAGGCTTCGTGCCGCTGCTCGGTACTCCGCCGTTTCCGCCTGTGCCCCCGAACTCGCTTTCGATCTCGCCCCCTCCGCGCCACCCACTTTGACTACCACGCCCCACACAAGCCCGCCGCCTGCCAACAACGCTACGCAAACTGCGTATGTGCCAAAGCCACGCCGGCTCGATGATGTTGACATGAACAACCCCGCAATCAATGGAAGATATAAGTAGACAATCCGTTGTCACCTGATCTTGGAAATGAAGGCGTCTTCATCCTTCATTGAGGCCAACGTCGGCCCGATCACTCTTCTCGATTCTCTCTCCACCAAACGGTCTTGGTTAGGCTGTTGTCAACAAACGACAATCGGTAGAGTAACACTGCATCGACCCGCCTGCAAGTCCTTCTTCACCAAATTGCCAAAAAAACCCGCTTTGCGCGCGGTTTTATGGAACTATTCTGCATTCATCGCGTATTCGGCGGCGCGGGCGGAACCGGCGTCTGCGGCACGATCGGACGACACCGGGCCACCACTTTCACCGCGCACGACGCAATCCGCGTCACGTAGCAATCGCACCGCTCGCCCGAGCGGCACTGTTTCGTATCAAAAATCCACTGCCCGTTGCACCGCTTAGCACTACACGGACACGGAACCGACGAACTCGCCGCTGTCATGCTCGGCCACATCGTCAGCACGATCCCTATCACCACCAACCCACGTCGACACGACCGCCCCGCCACCAACCATTCCGTGTTCTTCATGAGAATCCCCTTTTCTAACTCGCCGCCCGTTCTTCTGTCTCACATATTACATGTCACATGTGTATACGTCATTCTGGCGCGCCGGATGCACCCTTGCGGCTCTCAATCCGCCGCCTGGATCACCAGCACCCCTTCGCACACGTCCTTGTCCGACCCTATATGCGTGATCACAAACTCGATCCGCTCCTCAAGTGTCGTGCCATCGAATGTGAACGACAACTGATTGTTCGCCGGCTGCAAATACACTCGCTCCTCGGCAATCATCTTCACTCCCACCCGAAACTCTTCGTTCCATTGATCACTAAAGAACGTATAGGTCCGCGGCTTGCCGGGCACCTGTTGTTCCTTGAACTCGACCCGTCGCACGCCGTCCACCGTCCGCGACTGCTGCACCGGCGTCATGCTTAAAAAATTCCGCGGCCCCACCCGCACCCGCACCGTTGCTTGCGCCTGCTGCTTCCAGTTATCCTGCACCGTGTATGTAATAACATCCTCCCCCTCGTACCCGGGCTTGGGCGTATACACCAACTGCGCGCGCACCGCGTCGATCTCGCATTTCCCGCCCCGGCTTGTCTCGGGCCGAACCGCGATCAGCGACATCGCGTTCTCGAGCAAGTCCTTCGGATCCACATCGAGCCCCACCTTCTGTGCATCGACTTCGCACCACGATCGGACCGCCTCGCTCTCAATCGGCAGCGGCTTCTCGGATGCCACCAGCATCGTCACCCGCACATCAATCGGCCGCTGCTTCGCATCCAGTACCCGGCACACAAACAGCATCTTCCCCGATTCCAACTGCCCGACCGCGTCGAACCGCAGCGCGTCACCACCCAGCGGATCCGCGATGATTTTCAGCGTCCCCAGCCGATCCCCACGCACCTCTTCCTTGCCCCGCCGGTTCAGCCCCGGCTTCGCGGCCGTCTGCCCGAACCGCTCAAACTCCAGCACCATCTCCGAAACTTGAAACGGCGGTTCGAGGTCGAGCCATCCATCGTCTTTCACGATGGTCCGCACGTTCTGCTCGACAAACTTCGCCGCCGTCACTTTCAGCGACACCTTCGCCACCGGAATCGTTTCGCCCGTTGATGCCGCCGGCACGCCGACATCCGGCACGACGACCCCGGGCACGCTCGGCGCCGGCACCACGGGCTTTGGTCCAGGATCATCCAACACGACTGGCGGCTTGTTGTTCGGCTCCGCCGCATCCGCCGCTTTGCTTGGCACGAAATACGACGACGCCAACGCAATCAGCCCGACAACAATCAACACAATACTCCCCACCACCATCTTCCCCGACTTATGTCGGCGAACAGAAGCGGCCTGCGGCTCCGCTTGCTTCAGTTTATTAAGAACTTCCTTTGCTTGCGCTTCCGTGCTGTTCAATATTGCCTTCAGTGCTTCAAGCCGTTTGGCCTCGTCTTTGAAATCGGCCAAGATCCCCCGAAGCGATTTTTCGCTTACTCGATACTGTCCGGCAATGTCGTGTATCACACTCTCCCCACCTGTTTCACTTCCACGAAACAGCCACGTATACCCAAACAACACAACCCCGGGCACCCCCGTCACCCCTGCCGCAATCCTTAGTATTTCTGGCAACTCCATACGTGTTTCCCCGTCGCATCACCGTTCCGAATCCTCTCCGCCGTCTCAATTATCCTACTCGATCCGCACCCGCCGTGCGATTCCGTCTTTCCTGTTTCTTCGCTCCCGGGACGCTCGCATATCCCTTCTTTGGGGGTTCTTCCGCCGTGCTTACTTCCGCTACGACACCCGCCGCAGCACCGCCAGCCCGTAGTTCGTCTGTGCTGTGTACAACTCGCACACCTGGTACCCGCACGTCGTAACCTCCCCCAAGTGATCAATCAACCACCTCGGCCCAAGGTGGTTGCACACCGCCGGGAACGTGTCGTGCAGCACGATATATCCGCCCACCGCCAGCACCGGCTCCACCGCGTGAAAATCCGCCAACGCGCCGCGTGGCGAGTGGTCCCCATCGATATACGCAAACTGCACCCCACCGGCCGCGCGCAACATCTCGTGCGCCGCCTTGATCCCCGCCGAACTATCCCCTTGGTGGATCCGCACCAGGTCCGCGACCCCTGCCACTCCCAGCCGCTCCTCCACCCCCCGGCGACGATCCTTGAACAACCCCGACGCCGCCAATCGCTCGTCCGGCGGCGGCGAAAACAAATCAAACGTGTGCAGTGCAGTCCCCGTCACCCCCCCCGCACCGCCTTCGCCGACCATCGCTCGCATCGCGCTGGCCATCCAGATCGTGCTCACGCCCAGGCACGTCCCCGTCTCCACGATCACCCGCGGCTTGATGTTCCGCACCATCGCGTGCAGGAGCAGCCCCGCCTCGGGCGCAATTGAACTCGGCCACGACGCCGCATCGTCGTACACCCCCACCAACACCCGCGCCCACGCCTCCGTCCGCTCGCGCAGGTCCGCGGGTATCGTCCAGGGGCGATGCTCCCCAACCGGAAAAAAACGTTCCGCGCTTGGCACATCCGCGTCATTTCTCAGCATCGTCGGCCAGCGGACCACACGCACGCCGAACCTCGACGCCGCTCGCTGCACTGCTTTGCTCGCCCATCGGTTCACGCACGACTCCAATACGCCCCGCCAACATTAGCACGCGTCGTTCTCCCCCAAACAAAAGATCCTTGCCGCGACAACTCCTTCCACGGATTCTGCCCCAACCCCTGCGAATGATTCCCAGGACAGCAACGGCCCCCGGCGTGCGCCGGTGCCCATTTCACGGAGACCACACACATGCTCTTTCGCATGATCTACGACGACAAACTCGCCCAGGCCGCGTACCTCATTGGGTGCCAAAAGACCGGCGAGGCCATCCTCATCGACCCCGAGCGCGATGTGGACCGCTACATCCGTATCGCCGAGAAAGAGAAACTCCGCATCGTCGCCGTCGCCGAGACGCACATCCATGCCGACTACCTTTCCGGCGCGCGCGAACTCGCCGAGCGCCTCGACGCGATGGTCTACGTCTCCGACGAAGGCGATGCCAACTGGAAATACGAATGGGTCAAGAAACGCGCCGCGGGCTGTAGGGGGGGTGGGGGGGGCGTGGGAGGAGGGGATGCACAGCAACGCGATGGGGAAGCGGGGTACAACCACCGGCTCCTCAAAGACGGCGATACCTTCCGCGTCGGCAACATCGACTTCCGCGCCCTGCACACCCCCGGGAATACCCCCGAACATATCTGCTTCCTTGTCACCGACCGCGGGGGGGGGGCCTCGGAACCCATGGGCATCATTACCGGCGACTTCCTCTTCGTCGGCGACCTCGGGCGACCCGACCTGCTCGAAACCGCCGCCGGTGTCCGCGGCGCAAAAGAACCCGGCGCCCGCGCCCTCTTCTCCTCCCTCCGCCGCCTTGACGTGCTCCCTGATTACCTCCAGGTCTGGCCCGCCCACGGCTCCGGTAGCGCGTGCGGCAAAGCCCTCGGCGCCGTCCCACAATCCACCGTCGGGTACGAAAAACGCTTCAACGCCGCCATCCGAGCCGCGCAAGACGAGGCCCGCTTCGTCGCTTTCATCCTCGCCGACCAGCCCGAGCCGCCTCTTTACTTCGCTCGAATGAAGCGCCTCAACAAAGCCGGCCCCGACGTGCTCGGCGGCATCCCACACCCCAAAGCCCTCACCGCCGACGAAGCCCGCGATATCGACGCAACCCAGGCCGCCGTCATCGACACCCGCGCGTGGAACCTCTTCCGCTCCGCCCACCTCGCCGGTTCGCTCTCCATCCCGCTCGATGCCAGTTTCCCGACCCTCGCCGGTTCGTATGTCGATCCCGACGCTGGCTCCCCCGTTTACCTCGTCATCGAGGAATCCAAACTCGACGACGCCGTCCGCGACCTCATCCGCGTCGGCGTCGACTCCATCGTCGGCTACATCACCCCGTCGATCCTCGCCGAGGCCTTTGCTCGCAGCGCCAAGAAAGCCAGCATCCCCGAAACCGATGTCAGCGCGATCAAGGCCGCCCAGAACACCGACTCGGCCATGTTCCTCGACGTCCGCCGCGCTGATGAGTTCCGCGAAGGGCACATCCCCGGTGCGCGCAACATGGTCCATGTCCGCCTGCCCGAACGGCTCGCCGAACTCCCCAAGCACAAAACAATCTACGTTAACTGCCGCTCGGGCGTCCGTTCCGCGCGCGCGTGCGCCCTGCTCCGCCGCTCCGGCTTCAACGCCATCAACATCGCCGGCGGGTTTCTCGCTTATGAACAAACCGGCGCCGAGATCGAACGATAACGCGGACGACACGCGCCGACTTCGTCAAGTCCCCCCTCCATCCATCCGATAACTCCTCTTCAGGCGCGCGTACCATCGACGCCTATCCGGAGGCTTCGTGATGAAATCCGTTCTCGTCCTCGGCGGCGGCAAAGTCGGCAAATCCGTCGCGGAACTCTTCCTCGCTTGCGGGAAGGGTTCCTACAAAGTCACCCTCGCCGACCGCGACCCCGCCAACCTGCGTGAGGCCGAAACCAACATCGCCCGGCTCCGCACGCGCGTCCCTCACCGCGTCCACTTCACCGCGCGCCAACTCGACGCTTCCGACCGCCCCGCCGTGCGTGACGCCCTCAACGGCCACGATTATGTCGTGTGCATGTTGCCCTTCGACCTCGTCGCGGGCATCGCCGAAATGGCCAACGACCTCGGCGTCCACTACTTCGACGTCACCGAAGACGTCGAAACCACCGAGCGCGTCCGCGCCATCGCCGACGCAGGCCGCGCCAAGGTCGCCCTCGTCCCACAGTGCGGGCTCGCCCCGGGCTACATCGCCATCGCCGCCCACGACATCGCCCGTGACTTCTCACACCTGCACGACCTTACCCTCCGCGTCGGTGCGCTCCCACAATACCCCACCAACGCCCTGAAGTACAACGTCACCTGGTCCGTCGCCGGCGTCGTCAACGAATACTGCGAACCTTGCAACGTCATGCTCGACGGAACCTTCGTCAAAGTCCCCGCCCTCGAAGGCCTTGAGCACTTCTCCTTCGAGGGCGTCGAGTTCGAGGCCTTTTACACCTCCGGCGGTGTCGGTACCCTCGTCGAATCCCTCGTCGCGGCCCAAAAAACCGGCCCCGAAACCAAGATCGCCTACAAAACCATCCGCTACCCCGGACACCGCGACCTGATGAAGTTCCTACTGCAAGACCTGCGCCTCAACGCCGAACATTCTGAACCGACTCGCGCCGGAAAAACCTTCGACCGCCGACTCGCTATGGACCTCCTCGACCACGCCCTCCCGCGCACGCTCCAGGATGTCGTCGTGGTCTTCATCAACTGCATCGGCGTCAAAGACGGCGCCCGCCAGCAGGTCAACTTCCAACGCTCCATCCGCGCCACCGACATGTTCGGCCGCGTCTGGCCCGCCATCGAACTCACCACCGCCGCAGGCGTCTGCGCTATGGTGGACCTGCACCGTCAAGGCCAACTCCCCGCCACCGGCCTGGTCAAACAAGAACACTGCTCCCTCGAACAGTTCAACAAGACCATCTTCGGCCTCGCCTATGAAAACCCCGCCGCGATCGAGCGCGCCGTCTGCGAATCCCAGATCATCCCCTGATCCCATCCAAACTCGATGCCTTGATGCCTCCTGCCTCGATCCCTTCCTCACGACACAATCGACCCCGGCGTAATCTCCTCATCCGGCCTCAACAAAATCACCCGCCGCTGTACGTTCGGATCCGCCGCCGCCGCGTCCTTGGGCATATCGCTCGCCGCCAGCAGCATCCCGCGAGATTCCTCCCCGCGGATCACCCGCGGCGCCAGGTTCGCCACGATGATAATCAGCCGCCCCACCAGCCCCTCGGGCGTGTAGTACCCCCGGATCCCCGCGCAAATCTGCCGCGGCGTCCCCGACCCATCATCCACCTGCAATCGGAACAACTTGTCCGCGCTCGGATGATGCTCCGCCTTCACGATCCGCGCCACCCGCAGGTCAATCTTCGCAAACTCGTCAAACGCGACAACGGGCTTGGGCGAACCGGGCGCGGGGGCTGGTGTTGCCGCAGGCTTCGCGGCGGACGGGGTGTTCGACGCAGAGACGGGAGACTCAGACATGGCATTCCTCTTGGGTGGCCCGGCGGTCCCCGCCGGTCTTCGCTAGGCGTTCAACAACTCGCACCGCACAGTCTACGCCCGACCATTCCGATCCCGCCGGCCTCCCCTCGCCCGTGTGACCGCCTTGCTCAACGCAATCCCGACAAACACACATGCAAACACAACGAAATACAGCACGCTCAGCAAAAAAATGTCCGTGATCGGCCACATGAAATCCTCGCTATCTGGCTTGTTCGTCCAATAGTTATGCATCACCAGTGCCAGCAACAGATTGCACAACACCGTGATCGGCGTCACAATCTCCAGCGTCCCTTTCGCCTCGCTCGTGTTGTGCCACAGCAGCACCGCAAGCAGCACGACCCCGTGCGGGGCCGCCGCGAACATCGCCACAACCGCCGCGTCATCCCCCGGCCGCAGCCACGCACACATCAGCGCCGCCACCATCGCTGTCGCACACGGTGCAATGACACTGGCCGATAGCCGCTGCCACCATGACACCCACGCCCCCGGCTCGAAGACCATGTAGCACCGATAGGTGCCACATTCCGGGCACCGATCGTCCCCCCCCATCGGAACAGCCAGTGGATACTTGCATTTGGAACAAGCCGTCCCCGATGTTGCTTCCCGAGCCCAACGTGCCGTCAGTCCAACAACGATGTACCCTGCGACGACCATCGCTCCCATCACAACCGCAAGTACCAATGCCGCCGTGTTCATAAAGCGATTATTCGCACGAACCGGCTATGCAACCGCGGTACCGTCGCCCCGATGCGTGTCCGCTACTTCGCCCTGAGTTTTCGCAGTGCCTCCACCCGCTGCACATGCAGCCCCACATTCGGCTCCAGCACCACCAGCGCCCCCAGGTGCCGCTCCGCCGCCTCGTAATCCTTCCGCTTGATCGCCACCGTCGCGGCCAGTTCCCGGTTCCCCGCCTCATACGGCGACACCTGCGTCGCCCGCTCCGCCTTGGCCCACGCCTTCTCCCAGTCTCCCGCCGCCGCGTACCGCTTGGCCAGTTCCACCGCGTTCGTCGCCGTCTTCTGCTCGCGTGCGTCCAGCCATTCCAGGTGCTGCACGACTTTCTCGGCCCCTTCGCCATCGCCGGTCGCGCCCGCCGACATGTAGAACTTCGCCAACTGCTGCCGCGCCAGCGGGTCCACCGGCCGCGCCGCCGCGTACCG
>JBGSIF010000326.1:0-5765 GCA_041742635.1 Phycisphaerales bacterium | reverse complement strand
GGCGCGTTCCTGGAGTTCGCCCAGGGAGAAGTTGCCGACGTAGATGATGTCGGGGTCCAGGATCGCCGTGGAGTGGGGATTGGGCGGGAGCGGGGCTGTTGCGTCGGCGTGGCAAAGATGGATACGGGCGTGTGCGGAAGGGCCAAGGTGAGCGACGCGGTCGAGTGCGGCACGGATGGTGGGGGCGTCGGAATCGACCCCGACGGCGGATCGGCCAGGGTCTGAACTGACCCAGTGTCGGCAAAGCGCGGCGGACCCGCAGAAGTCTTCGTGCAGCACAAGTGGATCTCCCGCGTGGACGCGGGCGAGAAACGCCGCGAGCAACGGTGGGTTCTGGACGCAGCGTTCGTACAGGTCGTGACGGTCCATCGGGAACGGTACGGAACGCGACGTCGGATCAGTTCACGGGTTCGATGGTGAAGTCCAGGACTGCGTGACCGTCGATCTCGAAGTGCTCGACGATAAAGGTAACGTCTGTCGGCGTGTCGAGGGTGAGGACGGCGGAGTCGGTGGTGGGTGGATGCCAGGTCCAGCGTTCGATGAGGGTTTGCGAGTTGGCGATGACACGGATCCCGTCGTCGCTGGTGGTCTTGATCCGGTACGAGCCGGCGGGCATGGGCACGGTGGTGACGGCGATGGTGCCGAAGTGGTCGGGGGCGATCTTCCAGGTGCTGGCGTCGGGTGCGAGATTGAGGTCAGCGGGGCCGCCGGCACCGAAGCGCAGGGAGAGGTTGGTGGTGGAGATGGTTTTCGAAGAAGAGGAAGTGGGGAGAGCGAGCGCCCGCCAATCGGCGAGGTTGGGAGGCGCGGTGCGTGGGCCATAGTCCGGGGTTGGGAAGAAGGTGACGTTCCAGGTGGCGTTGATGAAAGCGCCGGAGAGTGAGGTGGAGAAGTCACCACAGGTGAGATTGACGGTGAAAGGGAAGACGCCGGGCGCGGTGGCGGGAGAAGAGACGAGCATGACGTTGGGGTTGACTTTGTCGGGGACGAAGGAGATGACGGCGTCGCCTCGGGAGACGCTGGCGCGGAGCTCGCGTGCGGGGAGGCCGAAGAACTGGAAGGCGGTGAGGTTGGCGGCGGGTTTGGCCCCGGGAGTGGAAGGTGGGCGTGCGGAACGAACGAGTACGCCGGTGTGATCCCAAGGCCCCCACGGGGTCATGACGATGTTTTCGCGGCCATGGAGAGCGGGGCGGGCGTTGAAGGGCTTGGTCTCGCCGAGAATGGTGACAATGGGGTTCTGGAAGGCATCGGCCATTTTGAGCGGTTCCTCTTTGGAAGCGCTCTGAGGGTCGCTGGTGAGTTGCTTGTCTTGCGAGATGCCCTTAAAGCCGTTGACGGAAGTAATGGTGCCGGTGGTGCGGTCGAGCCGGACGGCGAGGGCATCGCGGTCGAACTGGTTCATCTTGAGAACGTTGTCGGAGGAGCCTTTGTAGTTTGCCAAGGCCCAAGGGAGGCGGAGGAGATGTGCGTCGTCGTCGGCCCAGAGTTTGATACCGACGGAGTTGGTAACGAACTTGTTGCCGATGAGACGGTTGGCGTGGCCGTGTTCGATGTTGATCGCGCCGCCCTCGCCGCGGCCGGGGTTGGGGTCGGGGGAAGCGGGCGGTGGGTTGGGGCCGTTGGAGGTAAAGTTGTTCCCGCCGATGAGGGTGGATTGGGAGTAACCTGCCCAGACGCCGCAGATGGCGTTGTAGCGGACGAGGTTGCTGAGGATGGAGTTGCCGAAGGAGAAGGTCAGTTCCAGCCCGTGGGCGGCGGAGAAGGAGAGATCGTTTTTGAGAAAGATGTTGTCGTTGCAGCCCAGGCGTGCGTGACGTGCAACGAGGTCGGTGGGAGTAGTAACGAGGTGTGCGGCGTCGGGGAGGTTCTTCTCGGCACGGAGGCGGGCTTCTTCGGCGCGGAACCAATCTTCGCCGAGGGCTTCGACGCCAGCGAAGACGAAGATCCCGTCGCCGCTGTGCGTCGCTGAGTTGTCAGCGATGATGTTGCTGGAGGATTGTTCGAAAAGGGCGATGCCGGCGGAGTCTTGCCCGCGGTTGTAGACGCCGTGGCTGTAGCCGCGGATGTTGAAGTCGCAGGCATTGCGGGTGATGGTGTTGCGCGAGGAACGATAGAGGAAGATGCCCCAGCCGGAGTTGAACGAGAAGTCATTGTCGAAGACGCGGGCGTCGTTGACGCGGTCGAGGATGAGAGCGTTCTGCCCGCGGCGTACGACGCTCTTTCGGACGGTGACTTTGGACGAGTCTTCGATGTAGAACGCCGCACCGTAGTTGGCGAGGTGTTCGTTGGTGTCGTTACGGTGGGGGTAGAGCCAGTCGGCCTGGTCTTCCGCGTCGGGGGTGGAGCGGAGCCGCTGGCGAAAGTTGTCCGATGCGTTTGACTCTTCGATAGTGAGGGCGTCGGCACCGGTAGCAAAAACGGCGGCCTTGAAGCCGCTGATGGTGGCGTTGCGGATCGTGACGTTCGACTGGTTATGGATGCGGATACCAAAGCCGGAGTAGGAGTCCGGGTCGGCGACAACGGGCGAACCACGCAAGACAGACCCGGCATCGAACTCGATCGTGACGTTCGGGGCGGTGATGTGAAGAACGCCGTTGGCGTTGGCGTCGTTGATAACGGTGCCGGGCGGGATGACGACACGGCACGATGCGTTGATCGGTGTGTCGTCGGCGGTAACGGTGACGACGGGGAGGTCGGGGGTGGGTGGTCGAACGACCGTGCCGGGCGGTGTGACAGCGGCGGGAGGCGTGAGACGCTCGGAAATCTGCTTAGGGACAGGCTGGGGCTGGGCGAGAGACAAAGCGGCGAACATCGGAAAGAGGATCAGCGTCATGGAATGATGATATCGGGTGCGGTGGCAGGGGGAGCCGGGGCGTGTAACGAGCACGTACCAAGCGGTACATCCAGGGGGTGTGGGCACCGGGCGCAGGACACAGCCCCGGTGAGGGCCGGGGCCGTGCGCCGTGGTTGTGTTCGCGGTGATTTACCGGCGTCGGCGTGCGGCGAGGAGCCCACCAAGGGCGAGCAGCGAGGCCGAGCCGGGGCCGGGGACGACTTGGAACGAGATGCGGTAGATCTCGTCGTTCGCACCGAACTGGCGGTTGAACGTGTACCCCGCCGCGGTGGTCAGCCCGTTGAATGTGTCCAGGCGGTCGAAGTTGAAGTTCACCACGCCGTTCTGCGGGACGCGGTTGGCGTTGACGCCCCCGACGAGGAACGCGGCGTTGGCGGGGTCTTCGGTCTCCGAGCCGTTGTCCCACACGCTGCGCCCGAACTGCGAGATGGATGTGATATTCAGGTTGCCATTCGCGTCGAAGAGGGCGTACTGCATCGGGTTGTCGTTGCCGATGAAGTGGTCGTTGCTGGGAACGACCATTGAGCCGAAGGTGAAGAAGGGGTTGACGGCGGGATCGACGGCGAAGTCCGCGAACGCGGTCGCGCCGGGCAGGAGAGGACCGGCGGGCGACGGTACGACCGAGCCGAGCGTGGCGTTAGGCTCGGCGGCGGCGAAGGCCGGGAACCAGTCGCTGCCGCTGCCCCCCTCGGCGATGGAAATGATCGGCGCGGTGGCGGTCTGCCCGTTATTGAAGGCGTCGAAGGTTCCGTTGTGGAATCCGACGCGGAGCGGGGCGAAGGAGACGCTGTTCGCGGGGGCGAGGTTCTGAACCGTGACGCGGACCTGTACTTGGGCGTGGACGGGCGCGAGGAAAAACAGTGCGGTCCCGGTCGCAAGGACCAAGGCCGCCGAACGAGATGACACCATGAAACACTCCTTATAATGTTGACCGACGCGAAATACCAATCGCTGGAGCGCACACACGCCGCGCGAACAACGCGAGGAAGAACAAGAACATGGTGGATGCGATCGGTGCGAGAGGCCGGTGCTGTTCGGAGAAAACGAGCCTCTCCGGCAGCACCGCATCAACTCGGCCAGAGGCCGGGATATTCCGAGGACAACTGCAAAATCGGAGTAGGCGGTTGGTGAGGCGTACCTTCGTGAGACAACACGAAATCTCGGACGAACGTAGAAGTCTGAAACCCCAACTGTGGTCCGGCAAAGTTCAAAACTTCGGCCGGCGCAAGAATGCCGCGGCACAGACTACCTTGGGACAGCCGCCCGATCACGAATGTTCGCCCCGCATCACGAGCGTGTACTCCAAATCCAGGCCGCATCTTGCCCCTTGAAGCATGGTGCTGGGCGAGGCCGTAGACTCATGGCGTGAACCCGGTCGCCGAACTCATCCAGCCCGAGGTCGCGGAACTGATCCGCGAGGGGCGGTACCTCGAACTGCGCGATGCACTGCACGGGATTGTGCCGGCGGACGTAGCGGATGTGGTGGCGGTGCTGGAGCCGGCGGAGGCGGCGATCGCGTTCCGGTTCTTGTCGCGTGATGACGCCGCCGAGGCGTTCGCGTATCTGGACGCGGAGCATCAAGCGACGCTGATCCACGAGTTGGGAGCGCAGGGGTCGGTGCGGATCGTCGAGGGGATGGAGCCGGACGACCGTGTGCGGCTACTCGACGAACTCCCGCCGGAGGTGGCGCAGCGGATCATCGCGTCGCTCAGCCCGGAAGAGCGGAAATCGACGCAGGCGATTCTCGGGTACCCGCCGGGGAGCGTCGGGCGACTGATGACTCCGGACTATGTCAAGATCCGCCCGGAGTGGACGATCGCGGCGACACTGGACCACATCCGCAGACACGGGCGTGACGCCGAGACGATCAACGTGGTGTATATCGTGGACGACGCTGGTGTGTTGATCGACGACATCCGGCTGCGCCAGATCATCATGGCCGAACCGACGACGAACGTCGAATCGCTGATGAAGCGATCGTTCGAATCACTGCGCGCGGATCAGGAACAGGAAGAAGCGGTTCGGATGCTGGCGAAGTACGACCGGATCGCGCTGCCGGTGGTGGATTCACGCGGGGTGCTGCTGGGGATCGTGACACACGACGACATCGCCGACGTCGCCCAGGAAGAGTTCACGGAGGACATCCAAAAACTCGGGGGTATGGAAGCGCTCGACGAGCCGTACATCTCGATCTCGATCTTGAAACTCGTGCGTAAGCGTGGGACATGGCTCGCCGTGCTGTTCGTGGCGGGGATGCTCACGCAGACCGCCATGGCCTCATTCGAGGACGACATCCAGCGAGCCGCGGTGCTGGCGACGTTCGTGCCGCTGATCGTTTCGAGCGGTGGTAACAGCGGATCACAGGCGACCGCGCTCATCATCCGCGCGATCGCCGTGGGTGAAATCGGACTGAAGGACTGGTGGCGGGTGCTTCGGCGTGAGATCGCCGCGGGTGCGATCTTGGGGCTTGCCCTCGGGCTGCTAGGCGTGCTGCGGGTGCATATTCAAGGGTGGTTGGGATGGTTCAAACAGGTGGACAAAGCCACGGGCGAACTGACCGATGCAAGCGCGGCGGCACAGGCGCACTTCGGGATCCTTGCGGTGGCGATCGGGATATCCGTGGTCGGGGTCGTGCTCTGGGGGACGGTGGTGGGGAGCATGTTGCCGTTCCTGCTCAAGCGGCTGAAACTGGACCCCGCCACGAGTTCCGCGCCGTTCGTCGCCACTCTGGTGGACGTGATGGGTGTGCTGATTTACTTCGGGTCGGCGGTAGTGATCCTGCGCGGGACGCTGCTGTAGCGATTCAGTCGTTTGGATACTTATT
This sequence comes from Phycisphaerales bacterium, assembly GCA_041742635.1. Classification (GTDB taxonomy): domain Bacteria; phylum Planctomycetota; class Phycisphaerae; order Phycisphaerales; family UBA1924; genus JTS-AC122. The sequence goes on along the minus strand of JBGSIF010000326.1, from coordinate 87 downwards.
TGTGTTTTCTCGCTCGCGCGGCGCACCACATCAGCCCGGCGGCAACCACGCACACCCCGGCACCGGCCTCGCCACGTCCGGCAACGC
>JBGSIF010000325.1:0-1859 GCA_041742635.1 Phycisphaerales bacterium | reverse complement strand
GCGAGGCGGCGCAGCGCCGCGTCGAGATGATCCACCGCGCGTGGACGAAAGAGCGGACGTACCTCGCGCCGCCGACGACCGGCTCGCTGGCGTCGCTCGACCCCGCCCTCGTCGTGACGCCGCCGGCGGGCTTCGAGATCGGCTACGTCCCCATCGCACTGCGGCAGGAGCGGCGCGAAAAAGGCCGCTGACGCTCGATGCCTGGACAGATAAGCCCTCTACACACGATCCACAAACGATGGCCCCCCCACACACAATACAACACACTCAACCGCCCACCTCGACCCCATTTCGCTCCGCTCACGCCGCTCTGTCTTGACATCCTTCCCGCCGCGGCCCATCATCGGTATGGCATCCTCCTCTTCGTCTTCCCATCCTCCCCATGCCCCCGCGTCGCTCTTGGGCGTCTGCTCGTGGTCGCTCCAACCTACATCGCCCGCAGACCTCGCGTACAAGGTCAAAGAGTGCGGCGTGAGCGCGCTGCAACTCGCACTCGACCCCATCCGCCTGGACCCATCGATGTGGCCGCTGAAGGACGTTTGGAAAAAAATCGATGGCGCGGGCCTCACGATCGCCTCGGGCATGATGGCGATGCGCGGCGAGGACTACTCAACGCTCGGGTCGATCCGCGCCAGCGGCGGCTTGGTTCCCGACGAGCACTGGGAGGCCAACCTCGCCGCCGCGGCAGAGAATGCCGAGATCGCTCATCAGTTCGGCATCGAGATGGTCACGTTCCACGCGGGCTTCATCCCGCACGCCGGAGACGAGGCGACCGACGGCCAACGTGCCGTCCTGATGGACCGAATCGTGCGGATCGCCGACATCTTCGCGGAGCGCGATGTGACAATCGCGCTCGAGACGGGGCAGGAATCCACCGCCACGCTCATATCGATCCTCGATGAGATCGACCACCCGATGATCGGCGTGAACTTCGATCCGGCGAACATGATCCTGTACGGCATGGGCGATCCCGTGCAGGCACTGCGAGACTTGGCACTCTTCATCGATCAAGTACACATCAAAGACGCCGTGCCGGGTGCTGCCGGAGCGTGGGGCACCGAAGCCGTCGTCGGCACCCCCGGTACCGGCCAGGGTGGGGTGGACTGGGCCGAGTTTTTCAAGGTCGTGCAAGACGAAGAGATCGAGTGCAACTTCCTGATCGAACGCGAGGCGGGCACGACGCGCATCGACGACGTCCGCGCCGCGGTCAAGTTCGTCCGCCAGTTCGGCCTGCGGCCCGAAAGCGTGTGACCGGGTGTGTTTCGCAGCACGCCGCACGTCATACGCTCATTCATGCTCTCCGACGTTGAACAACGGGTCTGCCGCGAGATCGAATCACGCCGCGCGGTGCTGCTGAGTGATCTGCATCTGCATGTGGGGCTGCCCACAGGAGGTGGTGCGGGGAACTCCGCCGCACTGGACGAATCACGCGAGCGGCTGTGCGAGCGCCTCGTCCGCCTCGGCGCCGTGCGAGAGAACATCGCGGGCGTGCCGAGGCCGGACTGGCTGTACTCCCCCAGTAACGACGTCGAAGTTTCTCCCCCACCCACATCCATCTGTCGCCGCACCGGGGCGACGAGGGCTGGGGTGCTGATCGCCGGGCACCTGGACACCGTCCACGATCCGCGCGGGCCGTTCCGCGAACTCTTGACCGCGTCAGACGGCAAGACCGCGACCGGCCCAGGATGCGTGGATATGAAGGGCGGGCTAGTGATCGCGGTCGCGGCGCTCGAGGCGCTCGCTGCCGCCGGGGCGGAATCCGTCGGCTGCGCCGGAAACTGGAGCGTGCTTCTGAACAGCGACGAAGAGACCGGGTCGTTCCACTCGGAGCCTGCGATCCGCGCCGAAGCCGCGTCGGG
>JBGSIF010000324.1:0-7702 GCA_041742635.1 Phycisphaerales bacterium | reverse complement strand
CACCAAAGCCCGCTCGCCCCGCCGTCGCCAAGTCACCAAAGTCACAACCCGCGGCGTCGGACCCCACCCGCCGCTTCGATACCGTGCTTCAAGACCGCCTTGAAGAAGCCGCCGACCGCGCGACCGAGGACGCACGCTTCGCCGCCGACCCCCACGGGACACCCGGCAAAACAGACCGAAAACGCGACCGCTCCCCCTTGATGACCGGCGCGATGAGCGGCACGATCACCGGACGCCTCACGCCCGCGGATTGGCGCCGCGCCATTATCATGCGCGAGATCCTCGGCCGACCCGTCAGCGACCGCGACGATTTGATCTGAACCGCACTTAGCAGCCGGCAAAGAACGCCGCGAGGAAGTCAAAGAAATCCTGAGAATACACCACGCCGTCGTTGTTAAAGTCCGCACCGAGTGCCGCGTCAAAGAACGCGCCCATGAAGTGGAAAAAGTCTGCCGAGTTGACGATGTTGTCCTGATTCCGATCGGCGGCGCACGCAGATCGAAGCCCGAACGGGCGCGAGACCGCGAAGAAGATCTCGCCGTTCGCATCGACACGCACTCGCCCGGTTGAAGTGATATTGCGCGGAATCGTCACGTTCGCGCTACCGGTGTTGGGGAACGTCCCAAGATTGTGCGTAAACGTCGCGCCGTTGTCGGTCGAGAGCCAGATCGTGACCTCGCTACACAGAATCGGCGTGAGGTCTGTGTTGCCAACCGTCCACGTCACGATGTTGCCATCGCCGGGCGGGAAAACATCCCCCTCGCCTGGCGCCACGACGCCGAACGGAGTGGTATTCGACGGAATCACCACTTGGAGCGACGTCGCTCGAATCGCCGTGCCGCTCATGCCAGGGTGGTTATCGCGCACGACGACGCGGAATCGTCGCGTCGCGCCAGTAACCGTGGGCAGCCGCTCCCCCGGCGTGGGCACGCCAGATAGGATGTCGCTCCACTGCGGGAATGTGCGTGTGGGCGACAGCACCGACGGGAACACCCTGAACAACGCCCCCATCCCATTGTCCGCCGAGCCGGTGCCCGTCAACGGCCGTGCAACCCCGTTGTCTCTCTGCTCCCACGAATACGTCAATACGTCGTTGTCCGCATCGGTCGCAACCACGCTGAGCGCAAACGGAGTCCCCGGCGGGATCTGTGTGTTGCTCATCGCCGATGTAATGACCGGTGCGCGGTTCATGGTAATCGTCTGGACCGCGCACGTCGCGCTGGTCCCTGTCAGAAACGCCTGCATCTCGTTGAGACTGCCGTGATGGAAAAAGGGGTCGGCGAAGAGCACGAGGTTGTCGCTCGGGGGTTCACCGCCAACAGGACACGCCCCCGGATACGCCATGGGCGACGATCCGCCACCCGCCTCCCACGCGGTCGAAAGATTGGCGTTATTCCCGCACCGACCGCGGGTGCCGCTGAAGGTGTGGTTGGCACCCATCTGGTGTCCGATTTCGTGAACAACGACAAGAGCGGCGAAGGGATCAACATCGCCGCCGCGCGGGATGCCCGAAATCCCGCCCGCTTTGTTCGTCCCACACGTTGAAGAGAGGTACGCCACCCCGCCGATGACCCGAGTGACGAGGTGCCCGATGTCGAAGTTATCGTTCCCGATCCGGGTCGAGAGTGTCGCAATATTCGGATTGAGATACGGCCCGGAACAACTCCCACCGCCCGCCCCGTCGCATGTATCCGGATACGGATCGGTCACGGGATCGATGAATACGACCTGATCGTTGTTCGCGATTAAGTTGAAATGCACCGCGAGGTCCGCTTCGTACACAACATTCGTGCGAGCGACCACAGTCACAATCGCGGCGAGCGGGTCCGCGATGTTCGGCGGGTTGCCCTGGATCGTGGAGTGATAGACGCCGTATTCACCCGTACACGCCATTGCCAGCCGGAACGTGCGCAGAACGACATCATTGTTACCCCCCCCACTCCCTCCACCGCCGATCCCGCCTCCGTCTCCTCCACGCCCGACGTGACCCCCCCAGTGTCGTTCACTTCGTTCGCTGCCTCACCCTCGGCTTCATCGGGCAGCACGACTCCCTGCCCGTGTACCCCCGGCGTTGTCTCGCACACCCAGTCACCCGTTCCACCGGGAAGATCGTGCAGCCAGTACGACACCGCGTGCGACGCATCGCCGGACTGCCACGGGTCGATCATCCACACGCGGCTCTTGATCGCTTGCCTGGCCAATAATCCGATGCGCCCCTCGGCGGGCTCCACATCGAGAAGCCCCGGCGCAACGCGGAGCATCGCCGTCATCCCACGTTGAGTGAGTTCCAGCCGCCCCGCCATCGTGCCGTCGAGCGACTGCACGATGTATGTTTTCATCCGTGGGAAACGCTCGGCGAGCGCGGCCTCCATCACCGCCGACTCGGCAATGACACATTCGATCATGCCCCCTTCTGGGCCGGGGAGCGCGATCCGCTTGCCGTAGCCACGGAGCGCCTGATCGAACCGCTGCGCCGGTGCCTTGGCCAACACAGCGGCAATCACCTCAGAATCAATCCGCGCGATCACTCCTCGCTCAGGACGAGGCCCGGGTACTGAGTACACGCCGGGTGAGAGTGGTGTTTGATCCAAGAAAGTGAATACATCACTTGAAGGACTCGCAGTCAGCACTATCGGAGCAGGCACCGCCGCGATGCCGACGGAAATACCAGTCAGCCACGCGACGACGCACACACAGGTTCCACGCTTGGACGTACTCATGGCTCTGCCTTTCGTCTTGGAATACCGAACGTGCTCTGAATCGTGCGAGGGACTGGCTCTCTCAATAATACGGCGTATTCGCCGTTTGTCCGCCTGCTTCGCAGCACCAAAGCAATTCTGTATTACCGGACATAGCGATCGTTTGGATGCTCACCATTCAAGCGGCGGCACGACCTCGGGGTCGCACGTTCGCCGGGCCTGTCCATCGTTGGTATGTCGATTCAGAGATGAGGGATGGGCAACGATACATGTGCGACGGGCCGACTTCTTCTCGCTCCCGTGGGCTGATTTCGCTCCGCGCCGGCGCGGTATCATCCGCACCTTGGACTCAAACCGAACCAATCCCGCGCCGTCGGCGACCCCGCCAGAGACGAAGCCAGTCGATGCACCAATCGGCGCGACGTGCCCGGTCTGGGGCAAAGCCACACGGAATCTTGAGGAAGGGCTGTTTCTCGAAGGCCCTCGTGAGCGCCGGTTCGAGTTGTTCCGAGCGTTTCGGATTTTCATGGAACTGATCAGGGGCTTCCGCGGGTTGCACTTTGTGGGGCCTTGCGTGACGGTGTTCGGATCGGCAAGGTTCCCCGAGGAACACAAGTACTACTCCCTCGCGCGCGATATGGGTGCTCGGCTGTCGAACCTTGGATTCACCGTCATGACGGGGGGCGGTCCGGGGATCATGGAAGCCGCGAACCGGGGCGCGAAAGACGTCGGCGGACCGTCGATCGGGTGCAACATCCAGTTGCCAATGGAGCAGAAACCGAATCCGTACCTGGACCACTTCGTGGAGTTCCGGTACTTCTTTGTCCGCAAAGTGATGCTGGTGAAGTACTCGTTCGCATTTGTAGTACTCCCCGGCGGGTTCGGGACGCTCGACGAGGTGTTCGAGACAGCGACGCTTGTGCAGACGGACAAGATCCGAGATTTCCCGATTATCCTGATGGGTACGGAATATTGGGGGCCGATGATGGGCTTTATCCGCGAGACGATGCTCAAGAACGGGACAATCTCGCCGGGAGACGAGAATATTTTGTATCTGACCGACTCGCCGGATGAAGCACTCGACCGGATCGCGGCGTGCGCCGAGCGGCAGTTCGGGTTCAAATGGGTAAAACGTAATACGCCGAGCAAGAAGTGGTATTTGTTTGAGCGATGAAGGCATGAGTCGTCCCAATGAGTCGCTTTGACAAGGTACGATGTTGTACAGAAACCTATGGACACAAGACGCATCACACACCTGTCGCTCCGGAACTACAAGAGCATCGAATCATGCGAGATCGAACTTGGGCCTCTGACTGTATTGGTCGGCCGGAATGGGGTGGGTAAGAGCAACATTCTGGATGCGCTGCGCTTCACGACGGATGCCTTGAACACAACGCTCGAGTTTGCGATTCGGGAACGAGGCGGGATCGAACACGTCCGCCGAAAATCGCTTGGGGGGCGACCGACGCACCCAGCCGTGGCTATTCGGGCAAGAGTCAACGACAGGATTGCGGATTATTCCTACCGGATTGCCGCGGTGCAAGGCCTGGCGTTCCGAGTTGATACCGAACGATGCGTGATCCGCGACGGGTCGGAGAAGATCCTCCACGAGTTTGAGGTGAGTGACAACCAAGTGCGAAAGTGGACGCCGTTGTCCCAAGCACCCGCGGCGTCGCCAGATCGATTGTTCTTGGTTGCGGCATCGGGGCAACCGGAGTTTCGCCCGGTCTGGGATGTGCTCCGACGGATGACGTTCCACAACCTGAATCCCGAAGCGATGAAGATGCCGGCCCGGCCCGAACCCGGGGAGTTACTGGCACACGACGGAAGAAACCTGGCAAGCGTCGTAAAGCAACTCCAGGGATCGTCGGACGGCCGGCTCGATCGAGTGCTGGACTTCATGAGAGCGATCGGTGTGCCTCTGTCGCGGATTTCACATAAGCAAGCAGGCACTCTAGAGACTATCGAAGTATCACAAGAGACAACGGTTCCGGAAGGGAAACGCAACTCAAACTTCGAGGCCATATCCTTGTCGGATGGAACAATACGAGCGATCGGGCTGCTCGTCTCGCTGGTATCTGCGCAGCGATCTGATGATACAGGACCGACGCTCGTTGGGATCGAAGAACCCGAGACCGCGCTGCACCCGGCCGCGGCGGGGGCATTGATGGAAGCCTTGGTCGAAGGATCCGAGTCGACCCAAATTCTGGTCACTTGCCATAGTCCGGATTTCCTCGATCAAGAAAACGTCTTGTCGGAGATGATTCGTCCCGTCATGCTTGACAACGGTAGAACTGTGGTGGGAAGTCTGAGTCGGCATAAAGCGGAGTTGTTGAAGAACCATCTTTCGACCGCTGGTGAACTGTTGCGCCTCGACCAACTCGAACCCGACACCGACGATCTACGGCGGCAGGCAGAAAATAAAGGCACCTTGTTCGAGGCGATTGGATGACCCGGTATGTACTCGCACCAATTGTGGAGGGGGAGGGAGATGTATCGGCATTGCCAGTGCTGATTCGTCGGCTCGATCCGATGATGGATGTAGCCCGATCGCTTCGCATACACCGTCAGCAAGCCGTAGTGGAGAGCGAACTTGTCCGCTTCGTACACATAGCGGAGAGCAACATCGCGGAGCGCGGCGGAGTTGGCGGGGTGCTGCTGCTGCTTGACTCGGACAGAGATTGTGCGGCGACGCAGAGCGCCATACTCGCGGAACAGATCCGTAGGACGATCCCTCACCGCATCTCGCGCTGCGTGTTTGCTGTTCGGGAGTTTGAGTGTTGGCTGGTCGCCGGGGATGAGTCGAGCGGAGAAGTCCCCGACGAAACAAGAGGGAGTAAAGCGTGGCTCAGGCAGCGCGATGGGCGGTACAGCCCCACGGCGGATCAACCGAGGCTGACCCAAGAGTTCGACATCGAACGTGCGTGTCGAGTATCCCGTTCCTTCCGAAAACTGCACAAGGTAGTAGGAGAGTTTACGGCAGACGCGAACCGGAGCCTTGCCAAGTAACGCAGCAGCGCGGCGACGGGGGGGTTCGGTCGGCTACAACAGTGCCGCCGCGAGGCTGGCTAGTTCGCTGCGTTCGCTCTTGGTGAGGGTGACGTGGCCGACGAGGGGGAGGCCCTTCATTTTTTCGACGACGTAGGAGAGACCGTTGGAGGATTGATCGAGGTAGGGGTTGTCGATCTGGCCCACGTCGCCGGTGAGGACGAGTTTGGTCCCTTCGCCGATGCGGCTGACGATCGTCTTGATTTCGTGCGGGGTGAGGTTCTGGGCCTCGTCAACGATCATGAACTGGTGCGGGATAGAGCGGCCGCGGATGTAGGTGAGGGGCTCGAGAACGACCTTGCCGTCGGCCATGAGTTTCTGGATGCGCTGCTCGGTGGTGTGGCTCTCGGCGGTCTGCATGGGCGAGCCGCGGTTGGAAAGCAGGTAACTGAGGTTGTCGAAGATGGGCTGCATCCAGGCGGTGAGTTTCTCGTCCTTGTCTCCGGGGAGGTAGCCGATGTCGCGCCCCATGGGCATGATCGGGCGCGCGACCAGGAGTTTGTCGTAGCGTTCTTCGTTGAAGACCTTGGCCATGCCCGCGGCGACGGCCAGGAGCGTCTTGCCGGTGCCGGCGCTGCCGAGCAGCGTGACCATCTTGATCTCGTCGTCGAGGAGGAGGTCGAGCGCCATGATCTGCTGCACGTTGCGAGCCATGATGCCGAAGGTGGGCTTGCGTGGTGCGGTGATGGGGATGAGGTGGTCGGTGTCTGCAAGGCGGCGTGCGAGGCCTGTGTGGCTCTCGTCCTCGGCGTCCTTCATCACGACGTACTGATTGGCGACGAGGCTTCGCTGGTAGGCGATCCCTTCGGGTGACGTCGCCGTCAGGCTGGGAGCGACGCGTGCGAGCGAGAGCATGCGCTCTGAGTACAACTCGTCGATGAGGTCGCCGGCGATGGTGAGAGAAACCTGCCCGCTGTAGAGCCGCTCGGCATCGACCTTCTGGTTCTCGAAGTCCTCGGTGCGGATGCCGAGGGCGTCGGACTTGATACGGGCGTTGAGATCCTTGGAGACGAAGACGACGCGGACCTTCTGGCAGGCGGAGCCGGGCTGGACCTTGCCGCCGGTGTAGTCGCTGCTGAGGTGGGCGCAGGCGGAGGGCTGGCCGGAGTGCAGTGCCCAGGCGACGGCGATGATGCGGTTGTCGGGGGTGTTCTCGGCGAGAACGCTCGGGCGGTCGTGCTCGGCGACATCGATGCGGATATCGCCGGTGGAACCGTTGACGCCGGTGGAAGCGCTTTGCCCGACGGTGGGGCTGGCATCGCCCCAGCGGACGCCCTCGATGAGGCGGCCGCGGGAGCGGAGCCGGTCGAGGTGGCGGATGCACTCGCGTGCGTTGCGGCCGATGTCGTCGTTGGTGCGTTTGAGTTTGTCGAGTTCCTCGATCACGGCGAAAGGGATCACAACGTGGTGTTCCTGGAACACGAAGATAGCGTTGGGATTATGGAGGATGACGTTGGTATCGAGGACGAAGTGCTTGATGCCCTCCTCGCTGTCGATGCCGGTACCAGGGTGAGCGGCGGAGGAAGCCGGGACGATGGCGTCCGAGCGGTTCGCGTGTCCGTGCGACGTGAGGGTGTCGGTGTCTTGCATGTGTGCGTTGCGAAGAAAAGAACGTTCGGAATGAAGGCACAAAGCGGTTCGCAAGCGGTTGGGGTCGCTTGCGGGCCGAACTGAAGCATAGATCAGGATCGGCCCGAGCAGGGGGCGGCCTTGTATGGAATCCGTGAAATGAGCGTGAATAGAACCCGTGCGTGGGCGATGGCTGGCACGCGGTACCGTGGGTAGGGTCGCTGCCAGCGAGGGGCTTAGAGAAACGCGCCGACGCAGAGGATGAGAGCGACGACGACGGCGAGGATCGATTTGATGAGTGTGGCGGTGAGGCGACCGATCGCCGCGCCGGTGCCGATCCGGGTCGCCTCGCGCCAGGTTTTGCGGTCGTTGTGCCGCTCAGCGAC
>JBGSIF010000323.1:0-13745 GCA_041742635.1 Phycisphaerales bacterium | reverse complement strand
GGGGGTGGTGGGGGGCGCCCTCGCCCTCCTTGGCGGGTGCAGCCGCGCCGTCCCCGACCCCCCGGCGGGCGACCATCCCATCACGCATCCCAGCACCCCGCCTACCACGCCTCCTGCTTCCCCCCCGAGCCACGCCCAGATCCTGGGCACGCCCGACCTGAAGGTACTCAACGCCGACCGCGAACTGAGCCGCACGCACGTCACACCGTACCTCACTCGCCCCGTCACGCCCGGCGCCTCGCTGCTGTGGTGCGCGACGATGCAGATCGCGTGGGACTCGATGTCCGCCGAACTCAAGGCTCCGTTCCAAGTCATGGACCCGGCCCAAGCCTCCCCCGCCCAAGCCCCCTCCGCCGAAGCCCCCATGTCCATGGAGATGAACCGTCCCGGCAGCGCGTGGAACCACGCGGACCTCGACGACGCCTCCTACGTCGCCCTTGCCGGCACCGGCCCGGCGGTGCTCGCCGAGATCCGCCGCCAACTCGACGCCAAGTTCCCGCCCCCCGGCACCGCGTCCCCCTCCGTCCTCCCCGGCACCCTCCGCCCCGACGATATCCTCGCCTACGCCTACCTCTTCAAGAACCTGCGCTTCGCCCACCCGTTCGCGTCCAGCGAGAGCGGCCTTCCCTTCGGCCCGGCCCGCACGCCCGTCAAAGCCTTCCGCCTTGATAAGAACCTCGATGACTGGGCGAGCGCCGCGGCCCAGGTCACGGTCAGGCACTCCGCCGCCCCCGACGACTTCGTCATCGAGATCGCCTCGACCAACCCCGACGACCGCCTGATCATCGCCCGCCCCCCCCTTGCCCCCCCCGCGTCTCCCCCCGCCGCGACGCTGCGTGAGATGATCGACCGGGTGATGGTCCACGCGTCGGCCCCGGCGTCGTCTCCCCTCACCCGCGACGAACCCTTCGTCGTGCCCGTGATGAACTTCGATATCACCCGCGAGTTCGCGGAGATCGTCGGCAAGCCCGTCGGCACGCCCGGCTTCACGGACTACGTCGTCGCCGCCGCGCTGCAGAACATCCGCTTCCGCCTCGACGAGCGCGGGGCGGTGCTCAAGTCCGACGCGGCGATCGGCATCTCCCGCGCCATCAAGACCGACACCCCCCCGAGCGGTCGTTCGTCTGCGACGGGCCGTTCCTCGTGCTCATGGCCCGCAAGGACGCGACCTCGCCGTACTTCGCCGCGTGGATCGACAACGACGAACTGCTCGTCAAGCACACCAAGTAATCACTCGGCCCGGACTGACGCTCCCCGACGCCCGTGCCGGCAGGAACTCGCACCCGCCCCGCGATACCCTCGTTCATCATGCCCAACCCGACCTCACCCTACGCCATCGACGAGACCCACGACCCCGCGCTCATGTCTTGGGTCGAGTCCGCCAACGACCCCGCCTCCGACTTCCCCATCCAGAACCTCCCCATCGTCGCGTTCCTCAAGACCCACGACGACGGGTCCGGCCATCCGCATACTCATCGGCACATGGGCGTCGCCATCGGCGATCAGGTCTTCGATATCTCCAGCATGATCGAACTGGAGATGTTCTCCGACGGCAGCGCGAGCGGCGACGCCGGCAACTTCAGCCAAGAGTATCAGTACATGCTCCGCGCCCCTTTCGCCAACATCATCGGGCGCACCCCCGGCATGGCCGCCGACCTCCGCCGCCGCGCCCAGCGACTTCTCCGTGCTGACACCCACGTCGGCCAGCCCGTCAAACGCGCCCGCCAGAAGGCTCTCGTCCCCATGAGTTCGGTCCCGCTCCTCCCCGCCGGCTCCGTCCTCAACTACACCGACTTCTACGCCTCCAAGCACCACGCCTCCAACGTCGGGGCCATGTTCCGCCCCGACAATCCGCTCCTCCCGAACTACAAGCACGTCCCGATCGGCTATCACGGCCGCGCCAGTTCCATCGTCTCCAGCGGCACCCCCATCACGCGCCCCTCCGGCCAGCAGTCTCCACCAGACGCGCCGCCCGACGCACTCCCTTCCTTCGGACCCTGCAAACTTCTCGATTACGAGATGGAACTCGGCCTCATCGTCGGCCAAGGCAATGCCCTCGGCGAGCCGATCCCCATGAAGGACGCTCGCGCCGCCATGTTCGGCATGTGCATCCTCAACGACTGGTCCGCACGCGACCTCCAGAAGTGGGAGTACCAGCCCCTCGGCCCCTTCCTCGCCAAGAACTTCGCCACCACCATCTCTCCCATGATCGTCACCATGGAAGCCCTCGAACCGTTCCGCATCCCCGGGCCGGAACGCGATGCCGACGATCCACAGCCACTGGACTATCTCCGAAGCGATCAGGACTGGGCCTACGACATCACCGTCGAAGTGTGGCTCGCGTCCCGGCAGATGCGCGACAGCAACATCCCGCCCGTGCGGATCAGCCAGGGTAACTTCAAGCACATGTACTGGACCCTCGCGCAGATGCTCGTCCACCATGCGAGCAATGGGTGCAACATGCAGCCCGGCGACCTCCTCGGCTCCGGCACCATCAGCGGGCCGCAACGCGACTCCCGCGGGTGCCTCCTCGAACTCACCTGGGACGGCATCGACCCCGCCACCAAGAAGCCCAAGCCCCGCGTTCCCGTCGCCCTCCCCACCGGCGAAACCCGCACCTTCCTCGCCGACGGCGACGAGGTCATCATGAAAGCCTACTGCCGGCGCGACGGCTTCCGCCGAATCGGGTTCGGCGAGTGCCGGGGCATCATCGAACCCGCCAAGTCGGCATAACCACTCGGGCGTGCGCGTCGTCCTCTCGTTCCTCTCCGCAGACCGCCACCACCCCACCCGTCTCCCGCACGATTCCTTTCTTCGTGACGTCTTCGCTTGCCGAATCGGCATGACGTTCCGTCGCGCTCCATCTATACTCTTCTTTGTGACCAACCCAACCCTCCACACCGCCGCCCGCCTCGCCCTCGAAGACGGTTCCATCTTCCTCGGCAACGCCTTCGGCGTCACCGACCGCCCCATCACCCGCGCCGCCGAGGTCGTCTTCAACACCGCCATGTCCGGGTACCAAGAGGCACTCACCGACCCCTCGTACACCGGCCAGATCCTCGTGATGACCGCCCCCCTCATCGGCAACACCGGCGTGAACGAAGAAGATGTCGAGTCCGCCCGCGTTCAGGTCTCTGGCTTCGTCGTGCGTGAACTCGCGCGCCTGCACTCGAACTTCCGGGCCACCACCGATCTTTCCACCTATCTCGCCCGGGCCGGCGTGCTCGGGATCAGCGGGATCGATACCCGCGCTCTTACCCGCCGCCTCCGAGTTGCTGGCGTCATGCGCGCGGTCATCTCCAACGATCCCGTTCTCTCCGACGCCGCGCTCGTCCTGGCCGCTCGCTCAGCGCCAGATATGACCGGCCAGAACCTCGTTCCCCTCGTCGGCTGCACCAACGCTCAAACCTGGACCGAAACCCTCGGCGACTGGTCTCCCGCTTCTGAAGTTGATCCCACCATCATCGGGGGCGGGCCCGTCGCCCAAAAATCCCCACGCCGAGTCCTCGCGCTGGACTGCGGCGCGAAGCGAAACATCCTGCGCAATCTTGCCGACCGAGGCTGCGAGGTCCGCGTCGTCCCCCACACCGTTTCCGCCGGCGAAATCAAAGACCTCTTCGCGTCGGGCGCGGTCGATGGTCTCTTCATCTCCAACGGTCCCGGCGACCCCGCCGCGGTCGAGGCCACCATCCGCACCCTCCGCCTCGCCGTCGGCATCGATGCCGATCCCGCACTGGTTATTCCCACCTTCGGCATCTGCCTGGGGCACCAACTCCTCGCCCTCGCGCTCGGCGGCAGAACCTACAAACTCAAGTTCGGCCACCGCGGTGCCAACCAGCCCGTTCTCAGCCGCGTTACAGGCAAAGTCGAGATCACCAGCCAGAACCATGGCTTCGCCGTCGATCCCGATTCCTTCCCCACCGGCCCTGCCGCCCCCCGCGGCTCCGTCGGCTCGCGCCTGGTTGAGCCGACCCACATCCACCTCAATGACGGCACCCTCGCCGGTTTCTCTGCCACCGACCGCCCCCTCTTCTGCGTCCAGTACCACCCCGAGGCTGCCCCAGGCCCGCACGACTCGGCGTACCTGTTCGACGCTTTTGTCCGAATGATGGCCGACCGACGCCCTCTCTCCCTCGCCACCCTGCAAGCCATCGCCGGCGTTAGTAGAAGCACACTCGCCGCCTTCTGAAGCGCGGGTTTGGCCGATCCACGCCGCCCATCCCGCCCCCGATCATCTCATTTATCGTGCCGTCATGCAACGAACCGACTCTCTACCACTATCAATCACCGCGCGGCGGCTCCGTGCCACGCAGGGATTCGTTCGTACCGTGTTCGCCCCGCACTCCGCACCGTTCGTGCAATAGACGGTCGGCACCCGCGTTGAGCCTTCGGCAAGGCTCCGCTCGAATCCGGGGACACTCTCCCCGCGAACGCGGCTTGTGTTTCGAGCGGGGGAGGAGGGAATAGGAACATCCGTTGGACTCATTCATTCTTTGGAGAACGCTCGCATGATCGGTCAATCCACTCGTCGTCGCCTCGCGGCGGTCCTCGTCTGCGTCTCCGTCGGCCTCGTTGGAGTCTCCTCCGCACTCGCCCAAGGTCCAGGCGGCGGCGGCCCAGGGGGCGGTCGCGGCGGGATGTTCGGGGGCATGTTCGGCGGCGGCCAGCAGTCCTTCGAGCCTTCCATCGACAGCAAAACCATCGACTCCATGGGCACCCTCTTCGGGTTTGATAAAGCCCAGAAGGAAGCCGTCAAGCAACTCTTCGACGGCTACCAGCAGGAGTTCGCCTCCATCGCCAAGGACATGCGCGCCAAGTTCGACGCCGCCCGTGAAGAAATGCGCGACACCGGCGACCGCACCATCATGACCGAAGTTATGGAGCAGATGGGCGACTTCCGCAAGCAGCGCACTACCATGGAACAGACGTTCCTCAGCGACGTCAAGGCCGTCCTCTCAGAGCCTCAGGCTGAGAAGTGGCCCCGTTTCGAACGAGATCGCCGTCGCACCGAGACCATCGGAAACGGTCTCATGAGCGGCGAGCGCGTGGACCTTGTCCAGATCGTCCGCGACCTCAAACTCGCCGCCGAAACCCAGGCCAGCATCGAGCCGACGCTCGATCAGTACGCCACCGAACTCGACCCCGCCCTCGATGCCCGTAACAAGATGTACGAGGAGATGCAGGGCAAGATGCGTGAGATGTTCCAAGGCGGCGATCCCGACGCCATGGACGAGATGGTCAAAAAAGCACGCGACGTCTCCACCAAGGTCCGCGATCTTAATCGCAAGTACGCGGCCCAACTCGAAACCGCCCTTCCCGAAGATAAACGCCCCGAGTTCACGACCGCTTTCAAGCGAGAGAGTTTCCCCCAGGTCTACCGCCCCACGCAGACGACCCGCGTCGTCGATGCCGCCGCGGCTCTCAAAGACCTCAGCGACGATCAGAAGTCCGCGATTGCCTCGATCCGCGACTCCTACTCACGCGACCTCGTCACGCTCCAGAAAGAAATGGAAGTCGCGCAGGAAGAATCCGAAGCCAACTTCTCACCCCGCAACATGATGCGCGGCGGCGGCATGGGCGACGACAAACTCAACGAACTCCGCCGTAAGCGCCGCGACATGGACCGTGACACCGCCGAGAAGGTCAACGCACTCCTCACCGAAGCCCAGCGCGAGCAACTCCCCAAGCGTGAACAGAACGAACCCGGCCAGGAAGGCGGTCAACGCGGCCGCGGCGGCGCGTCGGGCGACGACGCCGGCCAAGGCACTCGCCGAAATCGCCAGCCCAGCCGCAACGAGTAATCCTGAGCCGTTCGATTCCCATACCACCCGCTGCCTAGTACCCCGCGTTTAACGCGGGGTTTTTTGTTCCAGGCGTACTCCGCCGTATCGTCTTGTGCAGTGGAACCGGTGTCCCGCCCGGCTTTCGTGCGTGTAAACGACGCGGCGAACACATTAAATCCGGCATTACGTCATGTGGTCGTAACACCCAGAGCCTTGCGCACCTCTTCTAGAAGTCGTTCTAACTGGAACGGTTTGAACAGCACGCACTGAAGGCCTTCCTGCGAGGCACGCACGATCGAATGATGCGGGTCGTACCCGAACCCCGTCATCAGGATCGCCGGGATCCCGGGGATCAGCCGTCGCGCCGCCGAGAATACTTCGTACCCGTTCTTGTCTGGCATCCGGATGTCAGAGATCAGAAGGTCAAACCCGCCCGCGGCGGTCGAATACGGCGACGCAGCGGCCGCCGCTACTTTCTCCAGTTCGTCGATTGCTTCGCCCCCGTTCTCGCACATCACCACCATGCAGCCCCGACCGCGCAGCGCATCCCGAATCGTCTGCCTGATCTTCGGCTCGTCGTCCGCGACCAGCACCCGCTTCCCGGCCAGCGCGGGGTCTACCGCCACATCGATCAGCCCTTTTTCCGCGCCCAAGATGTGCTGCGGCCCCTCCGCCGCTTCACGCACGCGTCGGCGAATTGCTTCGACGTCCGACACGATGCGGTCGATGTGCTCGCGCAGTTTGGGATCGACGCCCTGACCGGCGGTACCCGGGCCGCTCGCGGCGAGCGCCGCCGCCGCGCTCTTGAGCCAGTCCGCTTCCTTCAAGATATCCGTCAGCGGCTCGCTCAGTTCGTCCTCAACGGTGTCCGTCACGCTCGCCCCGGTCTCGCACCGTTCCACCACCAACAGGTCCAGGATGTGCAGCGCGAGCGCGATGTAGTTCGAGAACATCTCGGCGAACTGCCGGTCCTCATCCTTGAACGCACCCACCTTCTCCGATTCGACGTTGAACGCGCCGATCACCTTGTCGTTCAGCCGCAGCGGCACCGTCAGCGACGACCGCGCGTTCTCGATCCCCACCACGTACTTCGCATCCATCGTGACATCGGGGCACAGGTAACTCTCTCCTGTCGCCGCGACGTACCCCATGATCCCGTCCCCCTCGCGCTTTGCTTGCAGCGTGACTTCCATCGCCTCGGGCGCCAGCCCGGACGCGACGACCAGTTCCAGTTTTCCCGATCGCTCGTCGACCAGCCGGATCGCCAGATGATCGAAATGAAGCAACTCACGCGAGAAGCGGACGATTTTGTCTTCCAGCAGTTTCAGCCGCTCGACAACGTGCATCTTCCGAATCTGCTCCGCGTCCAATCTCACCAGTTCGGACCCGGCCCGATCGATCGCTGCGATTTTTTGTTCCCGACGTCGTGTCGCCGTCACATCCCACACCACCACCGCGACGCGCTGAATCGGCGGCGCACTCCCACTCTCCGAGTGGGTCTTTGCATAGCCCGGCTCTGCGAGCCGGGTTTCTTCTTGTACCTCCACACCCCGCCGTTCCTCCCCACCCTGAATCGCTTCAAACACCCCCGGCACCGGCGACACCACAATCTCATAAAACTTCTTCTCATCCGGCGTGCCCACGTCCATCCGCATCGGCACGATGGCTCCGACGCCGATCCCTCCCGTCACTTGTTCGTTGAACCGGATCGATGCCCGACGGCAGATCGTGGCGATCCGTGCTTGTGTCTGTTCATCGAGCGTTCGGAACCGCTGGTTGGACCAGACCGTCCGCCCATCGGCTCCCGCAAGGCACAGCCCTTCGCCAATCGCTCCCAGCATCGCCCCGGCTTCTCGTTCGCTCAGTTCGCCAGGGTTGAGTTGGCCGGGTGTTGCAAACACCACCTGAAACCCGTCGGCGGCGATCGTCGCGGGCGTCATCTCGCTCGGTACACCGGCGATGTCCCCTTCGACCACCGCTACGTCGTACCGGTCGCCCAGCACGCGCGCTACCTCTGCACCCGGCACCAGCGGGCTATCCACAACAAGCAACTTGGGGCGGGTCGTTCCCATCGTTCAAATGCGTGCGTCGTCTACTCCGTCGATGCAGTACACCCAACTGTCGCCTCGGTTGGATGCACTCTAAATTCGCGGTTCAGTACCGATTTGCTCGGGGCATTCTATCAGTATTTACGCCTCGGCGGGCTGAACGGACTTTCTTTGCAACTCAGGATTGGATCAGATATTAGGACCGACACCCGGTTTTACGCCCAAGATTGATCGAAAACACCGGGTTGGAGGAAACGAACGCCGATTATCTCCGTAGTCTTATCGGGCGTCGTGTTATCGGAGTTCTTCCCTTCTCTGAACAATGCACATGATTTCAGCGCAGCACGTCAGTAAGTGGTACAGCGGGACCGAGCGTGGCGGCGTACGTGCCGTGAACGATGTCTCTTTTGAGATCGAATCAGGTCAAATTGTCGGTCTATTGGGTCCAAACGGGGCTGGAAAGACGACGACTTTGCGAATGACAACCGGGTACTTGCCACCGTCGCGCGGGAGTATTCTTGTCGCGGGGCACGATACGGTTACGGAATCGATCGAGGCCAGGCGAGCGATGGGGTATTTGCCGGAGGCGGCTCCGTTGTACCCCGAAATGAGGGTAATAGACTATCTGAAATACCGAGCGAGCCTATACGGGGTTCCCACCAAAGAACGCACTCCAGCGATCAGCCGGGTGTTGGATCGGTGCTGGTTGACGCCGGTGGCGCGGCGGCGGGTGGGGCAACTGAGCAAGGGGTTTAAGCAGAGGGTGGGTTTGGCTGGGGCGATGTTGCACGATCCGCCGGTGCTGGTGCTGGACGAGCCGACGAGCGGGCTTGATCCGACCCAGATTCGGGAAACTCGGACATTGATCCGCGAGTTGTCGCATAAACGGACGGTGATCGTCAGTTCGCACATCTTGCCGGAAGTGGAGAAGACGTGCGATCGGGTGCTGATTATTGCGAGAGGTCGGCTGCGGGCGGATGGCGTGCCGGAGGCACTGCTGGCACCGATGCGGGAGCGGTCGGCGTATGTGGCGGAGGTGCCGGAGGGGTCGGCGGCGTCGGCCCGCGTGGCGGTGGCGGCGCTGACCGGGATCGATGGTGTCGAGGTGGGAGCGCCGGAAGGTGGGTGGGTGTGGGTGAAGGTGCTGCCGAAGGGTGGGGGGAATGATCTGCGGGAGTTGATCGCGCGAAGTTTGGCGCGGGCGGGCGTCGTAGCGCGCGAGTTAAGGCGGGAGGCGCCGTCGCTGGAACAGTTGTTTTTTAGTATTATCCAAGCCGAAGTGCCGGAGCCTATCGAAGAGACGGCCCGGAGGTCCGTGCGACCGGGGGAAACGGCTCGGAGTGCCGTTGTACCAAACGAAGACACAGCTCGGAGAGCCGTGCCACCTGGAGCCGTTGTACCGGAGGAGGGGAAAAACACATGAGGCGAGCGGCGGCGATCATGTGGCGCGAATATGCGTCGTTTTTTAGGATTCCACTGGGGTGGATCGTGCTGGCGTTGTTTCTCGTCGTGGCGGGTGTGGTGTTTGCGTTTAGCGCGGTTCGGCCGGGGCAGCCGGCGACGATGCGGTCGTTCTTTGAACTGATGTGGTGGCTGCTCGCGCTGCTCGCGCCGGCGACGTCGATGCGCTTGTTCAGCGAGGAGATGCGGACGGGGACGATCGAGCCGCTGCTGACGTCGCCGGTGTCGGAGTTCAGCGTCGTGCTTGGAAAGTACGGCGCGTCGGTGTTGTTTTTGCTCACGCTGCTCGGGCCGACGCTGGTGTATGTGGGGATTTTGGAGTGGTTGTCGAGGCCGGACTATGGGCCGATCGCGGCGGGGTATTTGGGGGCGGTGCTGCTGGGGATGTTGTATCTGGCGGTGGGGTGTTTGGCGTCGAGTCTGACGGCGAGCCAGCCGCTGGCGTTTTTGGGGACGCTGTTTGTATTGTTTGTGGTGGAGGTGCTAGCGGCGTATGTGGCACCGATCTCGCCGGAGTTGCTGAGGAAGTTGTTGTTTGCGTTGTCGCCGAGTCAGCGGCTGGGTGACTTTGCACGGGGTTTGATCGACACGTCGCATGTGGTGTTCTTTGTCGCTTCGAGTACGTGGCTGCTGGTGGTGACGACGGTGGTGGTGCAGTCCAGGAGGTGGAGATGAGTGCAGTACATGAAGGTGTCGAAGGAAGTATTGGAGTGGGGGAGGAATCCTCCGCCCCTGCCGGGGCGGGGGAGGGGTTTGATCGATCGAATCCACGGGTTGCGCTCGAAGACTCGCTTGACCCGTGGCTACAAGCCTGCGCCCCTTCGGGGCGAAGAGGGGGAGTGGCATGACGGTTAGTAGCAAAGTTCGAACTGGTTCGAGTGATTCGAGTGATTCGAGTGATTCGATAGCGGTTTCCGCGGCGGGGCGGCGGGTGCGGTTTGGGCTTCAGAGTTTGGTGCTCGTGGTGAGCGTGACGGCGTCGTGTCTGTTCACGGGGCTGATCGCGTCGCGGTTTCCGGCGCGGTTCGACGCGACGGCGACGCGAGAGCACCTGCTGTCGGAGCGCACGCAGAACACGCTCAACGGGCTGGACGGGGAGTACGAGATTGTGGTCGCGGCGAACCGGTCGGGGGTGGACCCGCGGGCATATGAGCGTACGCGGAGCGTGCTGGACTCGTTCGCGCGGGCGTCGAAGCGGGTCGTGGTGACGTTCATCGACACAGGTTCATCGGGCGGGATCGGCGAGTACGACGCGCTATTGAAGCGGCTGAGCGAGCGGTTCTCGCCGGAGATCGGGGCGAACCGTGTGGTAGTAGATCGCGCGATCGAGGCGTGCCGGGCACAGCAAGAAGGGATCACCGCGCTGGTCGGGCAACTGACACTGACGAGAGAATCGGTGCGCGGGACTGATATCAAGTCTCAGCAACTGCGGCAACTGCTGGACGACTACAGCGCGCGGGGGCGCGTAGCGGCGTTCAATCTCGAACAAGCGGCGAGCGGTGCGGGGAAGCAGTTGCTCGAAACGATCGGGCCGGGGGCACTGGGGCTGGCGCCGGTGGACGATGTGGCCACGCAACTGAGCCGGGCGATCGGGACGGTGACGTCGGATGTATCACGGCTGCTGCGGGAGATGAAACTGGTGGAACAAGCGGGGGATGTGCCGGGGGCGATGAAAGATCAGGTGCGGCCGATGGTGCCCGCGCTGCAAGGGTCGCTGGATGTGCTGCGGTCGGCGGGGGATTCGCTGGACCGGATGCCGCGGGTGTCGATCTTCGCGGTGGCGCGGACGTTGGAGAAATCGAGCGCGGCGCTGGTGATCGGGCCGCAGCGGGGAGTAGGCGCGGATGACGCGGGAGCGGCAGGCAAGGCGGGGAAGCAAGCGGGGACGCTGACGGCGATCGACTTTGTGTCGTTGTTTCCGCCGGCGATGCCGGAGGGTTCGAGCGGTGCGGTGTCGATCGATCGTCGGGCGCGGGCGGAGGAGTTGACGGCAACGGCGATCGCGTCGCTGGGGTCTGGAGCGGGAGGAAAGGCGGGGCCGCCGATCGTGGTGCTGATGCACGATCAACCGATGAAGTTTGCACCGACGTTTGAGCCGTTCGTGGCGATGATGGATCGGTTGAGTCTGCGTGGGATCGATGTGGTAGAGTGGGCGACGGCACTCGACGCCGAGGAGCCGGCGGCGATCGCGGGGTTGCGGGGCGGGGTGGCGGGTGGTGGAGGGGCGAGGCCGGTGGTGTATGTGACGCAGACGACATCGCCGAATACACAAGAGGCGGCGGATCGGATGAAGCGGATGGCGGGGGCGATGGCGAAGGTGGTGGGGCAGGGGAAGTCGATGCTGGTATCGGCGAATGTATCGACACTACCGGGGATAGGGACGGCTGACCCGCTGGTGGAGTTTCTGGAACCGTTGGGGATGAAGGTGGAAACGGGCACGCCGTTGATGCAGCGTGTGCAGACGGCGGGGGGGCCGGTGGTGCTGACGAACATGATGCCCAGGCGAGCGGAGGGGGAGCACCCGATCAGCCGGGCGATCGATGGGCTTGGGATGCACTTTTTCTGGGTGGTGCCAGTGCGAGAGGTGTCGGCTGCGGTGGGGGCACATGGGACGGTGCCAGGGGGGAGTGGGGTGAAGAAGACGCCGATTGTTCGGATTGAGCCAGATGGAAATACGTGGGCGGAGTCGGAATGGCTGGGGTATGCGCGGGTACCGTCGGCGCAGCGGGGGAGTGTGATCGATCCACCGATGCCGGATTCGCCGCGAGATGATGCGCAGGGGCCGTGGGAGATGGTGGTGGCGGCGGAGCGGTCGGACCCGTCGCTGGATTCGGGTATGCAGCGGGTGGTAGTGGTGGGGTGCTCGGGGTGGTTTTTAGATGATGTGACACAGCAGTCGGTGGGGGTGATCGATGGGAGGCCGGTGCTGACTTCGCCGGGGAATCTGGAGTTGCTGGAGGCGTCGGTGCTGTGGCTTGCGGGGCAGGAAGAGTTGATCGCACGAAGCCCGACGGCGCAGGCGGTGCCGACGATACGGAGTTTGACGGCGGGGCAGACGCAGGCGGTGCGGTGGAGTTTGATGGCCGGGCTGCCGGGGTTGGTGCTGCTGGTGGGGGCGGGGTGGAGGTTGTGGCGGGGGTGAGGGGGGAGGAAGAGGTGAGGCGTGAGACGTGAGGGGAGAGTTTGTGCGAGTTGGGAAACTCGCACTACGGATCGTGGGTTCGTATAGTTTGGCATGGCGACGCAGACGCAGACGAGCCGGGACGCGAGGACGGATGAACGGACAAAGCAGCCGCGGTATTGGAATGTGGTGCTGCTGAATGATGAAGAGCACACGTATGAGTACGTGATCCGGATGATGCAGGACGTGTTCGCGCACGGGGTGGAGAAGGCGTTCAAGATCGCCAAGACGGTGGATAAGGACGGGCGGGCGATTTGCATGACAACGCACAAGGAGCACGCCGAACTGAAGCGGGATCAGATCCACGCGTTCGGTCGGGATGCGTTGATGGCCGAGAGCAAGGGGTCGATGTCGGCGATTATCGAGCCGGCGGAGTTCGACGCGGATGATTCGGCGAAGGATGGGGACGACAAGAAGGGCGGCGGGCAATGAAGCGAGCGGCGGGCGGTTGCGGTATGCTTGAAACGTGAATGGGATGCGATCGAAATGGGTGATGCGTGAGAGTGCCGCGATCGCGAGCGGGATGTCGCTGGTGCATCGGGTGCTGATGTCGCGCGGGGTGCTGGGCGGAGTGGGGACGGCGGGGGACACGGGAGCGGGGGACGAGTTTTTGTCGCCGCGTTTGTCGGCGCTGCATGATCCATCATTGGTGCCGGACATGGATCGGGCGGCGGCGCGGTTGCTGCGGGCGCTGTACGCGGGTGAGATGATTGTGATCTATGGGGATTACGACGCCGACGGGATCACGGCGACGGCGATCCTGTTTCACATACTCGGGCACTTGGCGGCGTTGGCGGGGCTGGGGACAGAAGGTGGTGGGGCAAGGAATGTGCGGACGTATGTGCCGCATCGGCTCGAGGAGGGGTATGGGCTGAATACGGAGGCGATCGCGGGGCTGGCGGCGGAGGGGGCGAAGGTGATCGTGTCGGTGGACTGCGGGATCACGAGCCACGGGCCGGCGATGCGGGCGCGGGAGTGCGGGGTGGATTTGATTATCACGGATCACCACAACCCGCCGGGGTCGGTGGGGGAGTTGCCCGAGGCGTACGCGGTGGTGCATCCGCGGCGGGCGGATTCGGCGTACCCGTTCGGGGAGTTGTGTGGGGCGGGCGTGGCGTATAAGTTGGCGTGGCGGCTGGCGACGATGAGTGCCGAAGAGGCAGGCGGGACGCCTGCACCACATGGGAATAAGACAGATGCGGCGACGCGGGAGTTGTTGATTGATTTGCTGGCGTACGCCGCGCTGGGGACGGTGGCGGATGTGGTGCCGCT
>JBGSIF010000322.1:0-22841 GCA_041742635.1 Phycisphaerales bacterium | reverse complement strand
TGACCTGCCCCCCGAATCCTGATCCAGCAACTATGAGAGTCCCGAGGGCCGCCGGCAGCGGCCAGGAGACTCTGGACCATGAAGCGAACGAGGCACACACCGGAACAGATCGTGAACAAGTTGCGTGAGGCGGACGCGATGCTGGCGGCGGGGAAGACCATCGCCCAGGTCGTGCAGGCGCTGGGCGTGAGCGAAGCGAGTTACGACCGCTGGCGCAAGCAGTACGGTGGGATGAAGTCCGACGAGGCGCGGCGGCTCAAGGAACTCGAAGTCGAGAACATGCGGCTGAAGAAGCTCGTCGCCGATCAGGCGCTGGACATGGCGATCCTGAAGGAGGCCAACTCCTACCTGGGAAAGCATCAAGCCCGGCGGGAAGGAGGGGCGTCGTGAGGCATGTGCAGGAACATATGACAAGCACGACGACGTGTACCGACACGCCGGGGCGGCCACGCGTGAGCGAGCGTCGGGTGTGCCGCGTGCTCGCTCAGCCGCGTTCGACGCAGCGGTACGTCGCCGTTGGACGTGATGGTGACGAGCCCTTGGTGCGTCGGCTGCACGAGCTGGTGCGTCGGCACCCTCGCCGCGGCTACCGCATGATGTGCGGGATGCTGCGGCTGGAAGGGTGGCGAGTGAACAAGAAGCGGGTGCATCGGTTGTGGAAGCGTGAGGGCTTCCGAGTGCCCGCCAAGCAGCACAAACGCGCACGCCTGGGGCACTCCGCGAACGGGATCGTGCGTCGCCGCGCGGAGCACCGGAACCATGTGTGGTGCGTGGACTTCATCCACGACCGCGACGACCACGATCGGCCGCTCAAGTGGCTGAGCGTGGTCGATGAGTTCACACGCGAGTGCGTGGCGCTCGAAGTCGAGCGCGGCATGACCTCGGACGACGTGGTCGATCGGCTCGTCGAGGCGTTCAAGATCCGCGGCGTACCGGGGCACATCCGCAGCGACAACGGCGGAGAGTTCATCGCCGCGGCGGTCCGGCGACTGGCGAACATAACAGGAGTCGAGATGTTATATATAGCACCGGGGAGCCCATGGGAGAACGGGTACGCCGAGAGCTTCCACGGGCGGCTGCGCGACGAACTGCTGAGCGCGGAGGTGTTCGCGGATGTGGCGGAAGCCAAGACGCTGGCGGCGAACTGGCGGCACGAGTACGACCATCACCGCCCGCACTCGTCGCTGGGGTACCTGCCCCCGGCGGTCTACGCGGCGCGGCTCACCGCCACGACGACGGCGGCATCGGCGGCGCTCGACACAGAAGACGTGAAGGTTGGAAGCCACTCACTTGGCACCCCACCCCCGAGGGCCCGCCGAGCACTGGGCCGCATGCCCTCAATGGCGCAGGAACCAAACACCCCCCCGCCCAGCCGCGGGACCGATACCATCAACCGACCCTCATAGCACCTGGCACAGAACTTGGGGGCCGGCCAAAACCCCTTGAAACTCGAGCGATACGACCCCCCAAAACGAGTTCTGGGATAGCCTCTAGTTCAGCCCCGTCGACGGATGCCGCAAGATACTTTCTCCACGCGCCCTGCGCCCGCGGACGGGATCGGCGATAGACTGCTGGCGTACTTTCCCGGGGAGGGCAGAAGGAAGCCGGACGATGCAGAACCGATTCGGAATCAAGGACTTCGTCCTCATCATGCTCGTCGTGATCGTCGGGCTGAGCGTTTGGCTCACGATGTTCCAGCGTGGACGGGAGTGGACCAAACTCCAAGGCATGGAACAGAAGATCGACGGGCAGGAGCGTGCGCTCGGGCGGCTCGAACGCGCCGGGGACAACAAGGCCGCGATGGACGAGATCCGCGGCCTGCGAGCGCAGGTCGAGCAACTCGCCGCGGGCCGAGATGAAACCTTGCGGGCGATCGCCGCGATGAGTGCGAAACTAGATGGAGTCAGTGGGAACAAAAGGGCCGTTGACGGGACGGGGATTACCGACGCGGACATCCAGAAGCGACTCGACGAACTCGTCAAACAAGGCAACCCCGGCAAGTCGGCCTCTTCCGGGTCCAGCGGCACTGCCAGCGCAACGGGCACCGGTCCGCGCGATGAATCATGGGCACGCCCCGGGCTGAAGATCGACTGGCAGGAACCTTGGAGTTTCGTCACTGACCCGCGGAGCGTAAAGGGGTACCGCGATGGTGGTGGAGCCAGCGAGTTTACGGAAACGTTCGAGGCCCAGCCGGCCAAGATTGTCCCTTTCCTCGGGCTGGACGTCTACGGCCGCCGGGTCATCGACCTGGTGATGCAGTCTCTTGGTTCATACGACCCTAAGACATTGAAAATGCGGGGCCAACTGGCGGACGCTTGGCAGGCCGATCCCGCGGGGCTTTGGCTGCGTGTTCACATCCGCTCGGACGCTCGCTTCAGCGACGGGGTGAAGTTGACCGCCGAGGACGTGCGCTGGACGTTCCACGATTTCGTCATGAACGAGCAGGTCGAGACCGAACGAGACCGATCGACGCTGCGTGATTCGATCAAGTCCGTAACGGTCATCGATGAGCGAACCGTTGAGTTCGCGTTCTTTGAGCCGCTGTTTCTTAATGAGTCGAATGCGTTGACATTGTTTATCTTGCCTAAGCATTTCTATTCAAAGTTCACCCCGGCGGAAATCAATAAATCGACCGGGCTGCTCATGGGTTCCGGGCCGTACAAACTGGAACGGCTGAGCCTTGACACCGAGTGGTCCCCACCGTCGCCGGTCGTGCTGGTGCGAAACGAGTACTACTGGGGTCCGCGCTCCGTCGTCGATCGGCTACGGTTCAAGGCGATCGACAACGAACTGGCCCGGTTGACCGACTACACCAACGGCGGGTCCGACATGATCACCCCGTCCGCCCCGCAGTTCGTCTCAAAGATCGAAGACCCGGACTGGAACAAAGAGAACCAAAATCTCAACTGGGTCAATATGAAGTCCGGTCGATCCGGGATCATCTGGAACTGCGGCGCCCGCGGCGGGCCGACCGGCAAACCCACCCCTTTCGCCGATAAACGAGTCCGTCAGGCCATGACCATGCTCATGGACCGCGAAAAAATGGTACGTGATATTTGGAAGGGTGTCGGGGTCGTGGCCAAGGGGTTCAACAACCCGGGGACGCCTGGGTGCGATCCCGACGCCAAACCTTGGCCCTATGACACCACGCGAGCGAAGGCTCTTTTGAAAGAAGCCGGGTGGGAAGACCGCAACGGCGACCGGGTGCTTGAAAATAAAGATGGGCAAGACTTTGTCTTTGAGGTCACAACTTTCGGCACCGGCGAGGTCTCCGAGAAGACGGGTGCGTTCATCAAAGATGCGTGCGCAGCCGTCGGTATACGCGTCACCATCCGAAACATGGATTGGTCCGTCGGCGATCCGGTTCGCAAACAACGCGACTTCGACGCATTGCTCATGGGCTGGGGTGCCAACGCCCCCGAGTCGGACCCGAAGCAAATCTTTCACTCCGATTCCATCAAGAACCAGGGCGACAACTTTGCGCAGTGGAACTCCCCCGCGTCCGACGCCCTGATCGAGCAGGCCCGGCGCGAACTCAACCCCGACAAGCGTGCGCAACTTTGGCGCGATTGGGAAGCCGTTATGCACGATGAGCAACCCTATACATGGGTCCGGGTGCAGCCTTGGGTCCGCTTCATCGACGGCGATGTAGGCAACGTCGTCGCTTATCCCAAGGGACTCGAAGTCTGGGAGTTCTTCCGCGGCGGGGCCGCCTCAGCGACCCCGGGAAACTAAAACTCACTCTGCTTCACTTGCTCGCCCACCACGCCCGCTGCCGACGAACGAACCATGGGAACCTACCTGCTCCGACGAATCCTGCTGATGGTCCCGACGTTGATCGGCATTACCTTTCTGGTGTTCATGCTCGTCGCGCTCGCACCCGGCGGGATCGGCGCTGGCCTCAGCCAGTCGGCCGGCGCGATGCAGAGCCAAACCGCCGTCGCACAGACCAAGGCTCGCCTCGAAGACCGCTACGGCCTCGACGACGCACCACCCGTGCAGTACGCTCGCTGGCTCGGACGCATCTCTCCTATTAAGTTCGGTGCCCGTGACCTAGCCGGCCCCGGCGGGGTGCTCATCCGCTCACCAAAGCCCATCAAAGATCCGCCCATGTGGCAATGGTTCACCGACTCGCCGCTCGGCTCGCTCGCAACTCCGCTCGTCGCCGCCGAACGCTACGAATCAATGGTCGGCGCGAACCTCTCCGAAGACGATCGGCAAGAGCGTTTTCGTGAGGCCGAGCGTCGCTATGCAGACGCCCGCGCCGCGTATATCGGTGAAGTCGCCACATTCAAGGAAACGCTGGGCGAGTACGCGCGAGGCGTCGGGATGCCGAACGCGGTCGATAAAAACGGACAGGCAAAGCCCCGCCTGCTCAGCAAGCACACGCCCGACAAGTCCTCGGCGGCGTTCGTCAAACTCGCGGCGCAATGGCCGCGAGTTCAGGCCGCTTATCAGGCCGCTCAGGTTACTCGCACCGACATGCTCGCCGCCTTCAAGTCCGACCCGTACCCCAAAGCCGGCCTCCCGGTCATCCCCGGCGTTATGAGCCTCACCAAGCCCGACTTCGGCGTCACGTTCACCGGAAGCCAGCCTGTCATCGAACTCATCGCCAAACGGTTGCCCGTCACGCTGTTGATCAACCTCGTCGCATTCCCGATCATCTACCTGATCGCCATACCCGGCGGGATGATCGCCGCCACCAAACGCGGCAGCATTCTCGACGTCGGCCTCGGCGCGCTCTTCATCGCAATGTGGTCCTTCCCGGTCGTGCTCGCGGGGGTGCTGGCGATCGGCTTCCTTGCCAGCAAAGAATATCTTGGAGCGTTCCCCGTCAGCGGACTGCACGACAACGCCGCCGACTCCATGCACTTTCTGCCGCAGCGCACCGACGGAGTCCTCGAACGAGGCTGGGTGCTCGACACCGTGTGGCACATCTGTCTGCCCGTGCTTTGCCTGGTCTACGGCGGGTTTGCCATCCTCAGCAAGCAATGCCGCGCAGCGATGCTTGACAACTTCAGCGCGGACTATGTCCGTACCGCGAAGGCCAAAGGGGTCGCTACGCGCGACGTTGTCTTCCGTCACGTCTTCCGCAACAGTCTGCTGCCGCTCATTACGATGTTCGTCACGATCTTCCCGGCGATGCTCGCGGGGTCGGTCGTCATCGAGAAAATCTTCACGGTGCCGGGCATGGGCAGTCTGATGCTGGAGGCGATTGCCAACCGCGACCGCGAACTATTGCTGGCGAACACGCTGATGATCGCTGCGGTGAACCTGCTCGCGTTGCTGCTGGCCGACATCATGTACGCGCTCGCCGACCCGCGTGTAACGTACGACTGAACAGCGTTCTGAGCCGATACGAATCCAGCGTCGATCATCGCACCCGAGTCAACCACCACGTCTCACCACTCACATTCTTTACATGCCCCCAACTACTCCTCAATCTCTCCGAACGCAGTCCGCCGAGGCGGTCACGGGTGTGCAGTTGATGCAGGGCATCGGCATCATGGAGGCCAAGGGCTTCTGGGCCGACGCCTGGTCGCAGGTGCTCAAACGCAAAATGGCCGTTGCGGCTCTCATCTGGCTCGGCTTTCTCGCCGCCCTCGCGCTGCTCGCACCATTCCTCGCCAGCGGGCACCCCATCACGCTTACGGAGCGGCTCGCCGACGGATCCACCCGCGTCTCCCACCCGATCCTCGAGTACATCAAAAGCACGGACATGATCCTCGTGATCGGCGTCCCTATTGCCATCATCTACATCTTGCTGGCGCCGAAGTCAGGCCGGGGCAGCGGCCGCGCCGCCCGAATCGGCGCCTGCATCGTCGGTGCACTACTGACCCTCGCCATCGTCGTCATCTGCAACGTCATCCAAGGCGCAGGCTCCGGGCGCGACGCCCCCGCGTGGGCCAAATCACTCGGGCACCGCCTCGGGGAAGTCAAGTACTTCGGCCCGGTAGTCAGCGGCGCGCTCTATGTCACTCTCGGTGTCTTTCTTGTGGGCTGCTTCCTCCCGTTCCTCCCTCACCTCCGCACGAGGATTCTCGTCACCCTGATCGCCTGCCTTCTTGCCGGTTCCGCCACTTCCTTCAAATGGGTCCGTCCCCTCGAACGCTTCGATTACACCCAGCGTGAAGCCAGCGGCGAGGCAACCGCCACGTACACCCTCGTTCCGTGGTCCCCCAACCAGCGCTTCAGCGAACTCGACCGCCAACCCCCGCTCACCAGTTTCAAAGACGCGATGAAGTTCCCCACCGACTCCCCCGTCAAGCCGCGAACCTTCGTACTCGGCACCGATGGGCTTGGGCAGGACGTGCTTTCGCAGATGATGCACGCCGCTCGACTCTCGATCTCGATCGGGATTGTCAGCACGGGCATCGCCGTTCTCATCGGCGTGACCCTTGGTGCGCTCATGGGCTACTTCGGCGGGTTTGTCGATCTGCTTCTCTTCCGCGTTGTTGAAATCTTTATGGCGGTACCGCTTCTTTTCCTGCTCATCGTCGCCGCCGCCGTACTCCCACCCGAGATGCGCTCCACCTACGTAATGATGGCAATCATCGGCTGCTTCACTTGGACCGGCGCGGCACGGTTTACGCGCGCCGAGTTCATGAAACTCCGCTCCCAGGATTTTGTCCAGTCAGCCCGCGCCGTCGGCCTCCCCCTCCGTGCCATCCTCTTCAAGCACATGCTGCCCAACGGCGTGACCCCCGTCCTCGTTGATGCCTCCTTCTCCATCGCCGCTGCTATCACGATCGAAGCCACGCTCAGTTTCCTGGGGCTTGGTCCCGCCGATCAGGCGTCTTGGGGCAAACTCCTCTCCAGCGCGCAGACCAGCGAAGGGCTTTTCAAGTGGTGGCTCGCCGTCTTCCCCGGCTTGGCCATCTTCCTCAGCGTCCTTTCATACAACATCGTCGGCGAAGCCCTCCGCGACGCGATCGATCCCAAACTCAAAAAAGCCCGTGTGTAAGTCGAGAAGTCAGGAAGTCAAAGAGTCCTAGCGAGATGAACAGCAGCGGATCGAAGCCACGGCAGTTCCCACAACTCAGTTATGCCAAACACGACAGGCACATCTCAACTCGTCACTCGTCCCGCCGACAGCACGCCGCTCTTGCGAGTGAGTGACTTGGCCGTCTCATTTGACAACGCCAGCGGCGGTGGCGGCGGCCCACGCATCCAAGCCGTGGACGGCGTCCGCCTCTCGATCTTCCCCCGCCAAACCCTCGCCGTCGTCGGCGAATCCGGCTGCGGCAAGTCCGTCACTGCCATGAGCATGATGCACCTCGTTCCGCGGCCACCGGGCCGGTTCGATCGCGGAGAGGCTCTGTTCCAATCCAACGCCGGGGCGGTCGATCTCCTCCGCCTCTCCGAAGATCAGATCCGCAAGATCCGCGGGAACGAAATCGCCATGATCTTTCAGGAACCCATGACGTCGCTCAACCCGGTCTATACGGTGGGCGACCAGATCATGGAAGCGATCCTGCTGCATCAGAACGTGAGCGGCAAGGAAGCCGCGGACGCCGCGGTCGAGGCGATGAACGCCGTCGGGATCCCGAACCCCAAGCAGCGTCTGCGTGCGTACCCGCACCAGTTCTCCGGCGGGATGCGCCAGCGCGTCATGATCGCCATGGCCCTCGCCTGTCGACCGCGGCTCCTGCTCGCCGACGAACCGACAACCGCGCTCGATGTCACCATCCAGGCCCAGATCCTCGAACTGCTGCGTGAACTCCAGCGCACGCGCCAGATGGGCATTATGCTCATCACACACGCGCTGGGGGTCGTCGCGGAGAACGCCGACGTTGTCTGCGTGATGTATGCCGGGCGTGTTGTTGAGTATGCCAATGTCTTTGACCTGTTCGATAACCCGATGCACCCGTACACGCGTGGGCTGCTGGCCAGCATCCCTGCGATTGGGCATGTGCGCGAGCGCCTCGTCACCATCAAAGAAGTCGTCGAGAACCCCGCCGAGTTCCAGAAGTTGCCCGGCTCGAAAGACGGCGTCCGTCCATGGTGGCCTTGGCACCAGCCGCCAGCCGATCTTGCTGCACTACCCGTTCCGGCCGGCGATTACTACCTGCAAGAAGTGAAGCCGAACCACTGGGTCGGCGTCTGGCGCACACAGGCGGTCAAGGATCACGAAAGCCGCCCGCCCGAACTCGCGTACCGCATCGACGACGACCCTGCTGCGAAGGAGTTCCGTGACGCGGTCTAATAATTAATACTATTCTTGCCAATTTCTTTCTTGACGATCGTGCAAAATAGATTAGCATATGTTACAGTGCCGATGCGTGATCGATCGAATCGATCTTCAGACTATTGCACACACCACACAACTCGATCCGCTGGTCATCCAGTATTTGTACCTACCTTTATATAGCCGCAATATAGCAAGGGATTTCTGTATGACTTCCGTCTTTCGCCCGACGTCGATTCTCGTCAATATCCTCACGCGTCCGGTCGGTGGTACTGCTTTGTTCACTCGTTGTTGGGCTGTGAGTGCTTGCCTCGCCGTCGTCGCTCCAGCGGCCGGACAATCGCAGATGCTCATTTCGGACATCGGCGGCAACAAAGTGGTGCGTTTCGAGTATCCGAGCGGCCGCCCGATCGATCACTTCATCGCGTCGGGTATCAGCGACCTCGACAACTCTCGCGGAATGGCGTTCGATCCCCAGGGAAGACTCTATGTTGTCTCTCAGGACACGGATCAGGTCATCAGGTACAACCCGGTCACGGGGCAGTTCATTGACATCTTTGTCACCACCAATGACCCCGGCAATCTTAACGCACCCAATGAACTCCTCTGGTTTCGTGAGAGCGGCGAGGATCGTTTGCTTGTTTCCGGAGTGAGCAACGACGCCATTAAACTGTACAACTCGACCGGCCAGTTCGTCCGTAACTTCATTGTTTCCACCGCCGCGGCTGTTTTGGATGGGCCGGTCGGCTTTGCGATCCGCCCGACACCCGCCAACGGCGCGCCGTGCGTCGGTGCTGGCGATATTTATGTCTGCAGCAACGGGAACGACCGTGTCCTGCGTTACAGCGGAACCACGGGTGCGTTCATCGAGCAGGTTTTCGGGCCGGGCGAACTTGGCCTCGATGGCCCGATCGACTTAGTTTTCGACTCGAACAGCGATATGTACGTCAGTTCGGCGATCAGCAACTCGATTCTTGTTCAGCGCTGCGATCAATCGAAGAGCATCTATATCCCCTCCGGCTCCGGCGGCCTGCTCGGCCCACAAGGCTTGGCGATCGACGATTCGGGCACGCTCGTCATTACCGCATCGGGCGGCAACGGGGCCGTCTATCGAGCACCCAACGGTGTCGTCACTCCGCTCCTGCTCTCTAACGCCGGAGGATTGAGCAGTGATCCCGTGAACATTGTGTTCCTACCCGAGCCTTGCCGAGCCGATTTCAACGCAGACGGTGCGATCAACACACAGGATTTTTTCGACTTCATCTCGGCGTTCTTCGCTGGGTGTCAGTGACACGGTCGCCGGTTCGTGTCTCAGTGCCGCCGCAGACACGAGCGAAGGATTGTCGTTCGCTATCCACAGCCCAAGACTCGCGTGTACATAATGCCGTAGTTGTGTTCGGCAACTTGTGCCTACGAAGGTTGTTGTGAGTCATGATGAGCCGTTCTTCACGATCTGCAGAATAGGGTCGCTTCTCACCCCGCCCGACGGGAAACGCGACCTGGACAATGCTCGCTTCCGGCCTCGAATGCGCAGTGGTCTGGACCAAAAAATCTCCGGAATGTTGAAATCAAGAAATTGACCGGTTTGGGCTGAACCGCGTGGTACGACTACTGAATTTCCCCCATCGTCAGAGATGACCAACGGCAACGCCTTGCCACGTTTGATCCTGTCGCCATGCCGACCTTCAGAAGTTCGAGTACGCTTTCGACAGCACGACGAATTGACACGCTGCCGGGCACGCTAACAGATCTGAGTACCGCACCCGGCGTCGCCACTTGGCGTGCAGTCTGTCTGTTCTGCAATTTTGAAGCCGACACCGCGGCATTCCTGAGATAGACAGCAGGAGTGACAGTATGGCGGTGTGTGTGTTGAACATTGGTGAGCAACTCACTATCCTGTGCCCTTGCCGGACGGCTCGGTGCTGGGCGTTGTCGCTCCGGCGGTGTCCGTTCGGCGAGCGCGGGGCGTCCGGGGGACTTGGAGCGGCGGCTTGTCCGATCTCGTTCAACCCATCCTTCTCTATATCGGTTGCGCCTTGGGTGCGCTGGGCGTCATCATCGCCATGCCGCGGCGCGGGGCCAACCCGCAGGTCATCGGCGGCGTACTCGTCGGGGCCGCCCTCGGGGCGATCTTCCTGGCGATGGGACTGGGCGTCGGAGGCTCGGCCGGGCTGGACCGGCTGCCGAACATCAATTTTTACGTGTTTTCGTTCATTGCGATCGGGGCAGCGCTGCGCGTGGTGACACACCCGCGCCCGGTGTACGCGGCACTGTATTTCATATTGACGATCCTCGCGTCGTGCGGGCTGTATGTGATCCTGGCGGCGGAGTTCATGGCATTCGCGCTGGTGATTGTGTACGCCGGGGCGATTTTGATTACGTACCTGTTTGTGATCATGCTCGCGACCGAAGCACCGACGGAGGAAGAGGCCGAGTCGCAGCCGGACTACGACCGGTACAGCCGCGAGCCGATCGGTGCGGCGGTTGCAGGGTTCGTACTGCTGGCGACACTGACGACGCTGTTTGCCCGCGGAGCGGCGACGCTCGAATCCCCAGCCCCGGCGAATGTCGCAGTGAAGCAAACCCAGTTCCGGCCCGCGGTGGAAGCATCCGCGGACGACGGACGCCGAGCGGAGGGGCCGATCCTGCTACTCTCACTGACGTCGGATCGTGCCGTGAATGGGCGTGTCCATCTCGTACTCGGCGGCAAACCAATCGACCTGGACGAAGAAACGCTCGAATCGGGGCTGCCTGTATCGCTTGCGGCGGGCGAGAACTCGATCGGCATACCCCTCACCGGCGTGAACGCCGATCAAGGACGCGGGGCGGATGCGTGGTTCGTCGCCGAGCCGTTGGGCGACTCCGTGCTGGCCGCGAAACTCCCGGGACGGATCGAGTCGGCCCTTCGAGAAGCACGCGATCCAAGCGACCCAGCCAAGCCGCTGGTGCGCGATGATGAAGAGGTCGTGTCGATCGACGTGGCTCGTCGCGAAGCCGTGCTCACGACCGTACTCGACAGCCCTCAGGGGAACAACTCATCCCAACTCGGCACGAACCGCACAATCACACTCCCCGCGGAGTTCCAGATCGATAACGTCGAAGGCGTCGCTTTCACGTTGCTCGACGAGCACCCGGGAGCGATCGAGATCGCGGGTGTGATCCTGCTGATGGCGATGCTTGGCGCGGTTGTGCTGGCCCGCAAGAAGGTCGAGATGGACGACGCCGCGAAACTCGCGGCCCAGCAGCGGCATCTGGTCGTCGAGGTGGGACCGATCGTGGGTCGAGATCAGATCAGTGGTGGGTCGATTCACTCCGCGAGCGGGGGAGCGAAAACCCACACGCAGAGTGGGGCTACCCAAGGAGGCCTCGCATGATCACCATGCTTGTTCATCTCGCGCAGGCCGATTACCCGGCCGTGTTGCACACCGGGACGCTGTACCACTACCTCGTCACGTCGGCGGTCCTGTTTGTGATCGGCCTGATCGGCTTCATCACGCGGCTGAACCTTATTGTCATGTTCCTCTGCACGGAACTGATGTTCCAGGCGGCGGGGATCGCGCTCATCGCGTTCAGTCGGTTTCATCTCAACCACACGGGCGAAACGTTCGTGATCTTTGTACTCACGATCGCGGCGGCCGAGGCGGCGTTGGCCCTCGCACTAGTCGTTCTGCTTTTCCGCCGCAAGGAAACGCTGGACGCGGGGGCTTGGCGGGAGTTGAAAGGGTAGTTCACAGCCCAAGCAGCGCTCATCATTATTGATCACTCAGCCGGATGGCGCTGAAGTCACACACATAGGCAACTTCTCCGGGCCAATAAAGCCAAAGGCACCCAAGCACGTGGACATGTTCACAACGAATCCTTTGAATGCACTGCTCGCACTCACGCTGGCGGACGCCGGCACGGTGCCGGCCTCCGCGGCGCTCATCCCGTTCCTCCCGCTCCTGGGTTGCATCCTCTGCGGCTTGTGCGCTATCTTCAAGGTCAAATCCAAACTGCCGGCGTACCTCTCCGTCGCCTGCGTCGGCGTGGCGTTCCTACTCACTGTGCAAATGTTCCTGGCGACTTCAGGCGGCAGCGCCGGCGATCATGCGGCGCACGGCGGAGCCGTTGTCAAAGCCTTCGACTGGATTCAGTTCAACTGGGGTATCGCCAAAGCGGGCGAACCCGCCAAGGCTCTGATCGCCAATTTTTCCTTCTACATCGACCCGCTCACCTGCTTGTGGATGCTCTTTGTCAGCGGCCTGGCCACGCTCATTGCGCTCTACGCCAGTGAGTATATGAGCCACGATGTCGGGCCGGGATATTGCCGGTTCTTTGCCGCGTTCTGCTTGTTCGTGTTCTCGATGGCCTGCCTTGTCATGGGCGACAACCTCCTGCTCCTCTACCTGGGCTGGGAAGGCGTCGGCCTCTGCTCGTACTTGCTCATCGGGTATTTTTACAAAAAACCCTCGGCGGTCGCGGCGGCCAAGAAAGCCTTCGTGATGAACCGCATCGGCGACCTCGGGCTTGCACTCGGGCTGATGCTCACATTCGTGCAGTTCGGCACGGTCGAGTACGCCAAGTTATTCCCAATGGTGCAGACGTACCTCGACCACCCGGGCGACGCGCCGTACCTGGTGCAGTTGATCCCCGTGCTGCTCACGATCGGCGCGTTCGGCAAGTCGGCCCAACTGTTCCTATATGTCTGGTTGCCCGACGCGATGGAAGGCCCGACTCCCGTTTCCGCGCTCATCCACGCCGCGACGATGGTGACGGCGGGTGTGTACCTCGTCGCCAGGTTCATGCCGATCTATGCGGTGTCGGAGTGGGCACTACCGATCGTGGCGTGGGGCGGTGCGATCACGGCGTTCTGGGCCGCCACGATCGGGATGGCTCAGTTCGATATCAAACGGATCATGGCGTATTCGACCGTGTCGCAACTCGGGTACATGTTCGCCGGGCTTGGGGTGCTTGGTGCTGCGGGCGCCGCTTCGCATGTGTTTACACACGCGTTCTTCAAGGCGTTGTTGTTCCTGGCGTGCGGAGCGGTCATGCATGGGTTCGCCGGGCAACTCGACCTGCGAAAACTATCGGGGCTTCGGAGAATGCAGGGGTGGAAGGTCGTTTCGTACACGATGCTGGTGGGGTGCCTGAATCTGGCTGGGTTTCCGCTCATCACGGCCGGGTTCTGGTCCAAGGACATGATCCTCGCCGACGCGTTCGCCAATCAGTATGCCCCGATCGGATGGCTGCTGCTGCTGACGGCGGGAATGACGGCGTACTACACGTTCCGCGTGTTCTTCCGCGTGTTCTGCGGGCCGATGTTATTTGAGCCTGGGGATGAACTGCACTCGCATGACGATCACTCTCACAAGGAAGATCATGCTCACCACTCGGAGCGTGGGGCTACACATGCGGCTACTCAGTTCCACCCCCATCCACCCGGGCTTGCGATCAATGCCGTGCTCGCGATTCTTGCGGTCGCTACCTTCGCCGCAATCCCGCTCTTCTTTATAGGCGAGCATCATGGGTGGGTCGGCGGCATGGTCCACGGCTCCACCGCCGGCGCGACGCTGCATCATGCCGGCGATACCCACGCGCACGGAACCTTCCTCGGTCAAGACCCGCACAAGGTCATGTACTACGTATCGGCCGTGGTCGGCGTGATCGGTATTTTTATCGCGTGGCGATTGCACCTTGTTGGCCGAACCTCGGCCGCGACCGCTGGCGCGGACCGTCTCGTACCAGCGCTGGGGCCGATCCCTAAGTGGGCACAAGGCAAGTGGTACGTGGACGAACTCTATCACTGGCTGTTTTACACACCGCTGCGTGTACTCTCTCATATTTTCTTTACGCTGGACAAGTTCCTGGTTGATGGGTTGGTCAACCTATTCGGCTGGCTGCCTCGGGCACTGGGCACATCGGCCCAGCCGATGCAGGACGGCGAACTGCACGGGTACGCCTCGAGGATGGTTCAAGGAGTCGTTCTGGTGCTGCTGATCGCGCTTGTGCTCGTCGGGATCGGGGGTGCGCGATGACGCTGCTGGCCCTGATCATCATGCCGCTGCTCGCCGGTCTGCTCGTGGCATTCATGCCGAAGCAGAACGCCAAAGTGATCGCCGTCATCGGGACAATCCTGCCCATCGCGTGGTTCGGGTACGTCCTCAGTTTGTATCAATGGAACATGCGAGCGGTCGATCAGTTAGACTTCTCGGTCGAGTGGTTCCCGGCACTGGGGCTGAAACTTGAACTCGGGGCGGACAACATATCGATGTTGCTCGTCGCGCTCACCCTGCTGCTCGGACCGATCTGCGTCTTCGCGTCATTCACCGCGATCACCGAGCGGGTCAAAACCTACTACGCGTGGCTGCTTATCTTGCAAGCCGCCATGACCGGCGTTTTTCTCGCACGCGACGTCATCCTCTTCTACACATTCTTCGAGTTCACGCTGGTGCCGATGTACGTGCTGATCAACCTCTTCGGCTCGACGAACCGCAAAGCCGCCGCCACCAAGTTCTTTCTCTACACGTTCACCGGCTCGGTCTTGACGCTCGCGGGTGTCATCTACGTCGCGTGGTACAACGCCCAGCACATCTCCGCGGACCACGCATGGACATTCTCGTTCGCCGAACTTCGCTATGCCGCTCAGCAGATGCCGTTCTCTCATCAAGTCTGGGTCTTCTGGGCACTCATGGCCGGGTTCGCGGTTAAGGTGCCCCTGTTCCCGCTCCACACCTGGCTCCCGCTCGCACACACCGAGGCACCGACCGCCGGCTCCGTCATTCTCGCGGGCGTGCTTCTCAAACTCGGCACCTACGGCATCTATCGGTTTGCACTGGGTTTCACACCCGATGCTGCCATCTTTTACGCGCCCACCATCGCCGTGCTTTCGATCATCGGCATCCTGTACGGCGGGCTGATCTGCTGGGTCCAGACCGACGTCAAAAAACTCGTCGCGTACTCCTCGGTTTCCCACCTTGGCTTCTGCGTCCTCGGGCTGTTCGCGTTCAACACCATCGGGCTGACGGGTTCGATCCTCTACATGATCAACCACGGGCTTTCGACCGGCGCGCTCTTCCTCATGATCGGCATGGTCTACGAGCGGTACCACACGCGCGATATGAACAAGTTGTCCGGGCTTGCTGCCAAGATGCCCGTCTGGGCCACTTTCATGGTCTTCTTCACGATGGCCTCAGTCGGCCTGCCCGGGCTGAACGGGTTCATCTCCGAGTTCATGTGCCTCATGGGCACGTTCCAAGCCGGCGATGAATGGGTCGGTCGCTCGACCGTCGGCGGCGCGGCGGGCGGCAACCTCGGCCCATGGTACGCTTTCTTCGCCGGCATCGGCATGATCATCACCGCGATCTATCTCCTCTTCATGCTCGGCAAGGTGGTCTGGGGTAAGCCCGCTGGTGAGTCGCATGATTCGCACGGGCACGAGGCTCATTCAAACGACCACCACGGCTCGCTCCCCGCCGATTTATCCGTCCGCGAGATCGGCATCTTGCTCCCCCTCGCCGCACTATGCCTGCTGCTCGGGCTATATCCCAAACCGCTGCTGCGTGTCCTCGAAGCACCGACCCAGGAAATGCGGGCTGTGTATGGGCGTGCGAATGATCGGCTGAACGAACTGTTCCCGGCTCGTTCCGCGGCTGCACAGGAGAGCGAAGTGCCCTCTTCATCAACCCCGGTCGCCCCGGCTCAGGACCTAACTGCCAACATTCCAACGACCGACGACCACGCCACGGAGGGCTTGAAGTGATCGAGAAAGTCCAAGCCTTGTGGCCCGAGATTGCGTTGTTCGTCACGACGTGCATCGTCATGGTGATCGGGTTGTCGTCGGACCGTGTGATCCGCAAGATGTGTGCGCCATTGTGCGCTGCGGGGTTGCTCGTCGCCGGGGTGCTGGCATATCTGACTACCCCCCCCACCGCCGGCCCGCTCCCGCACATGGCGATGTTCGGAAAACTACTCGTCGCCGGGGTCGGGCTTGGGCTGCTCCTACTTATGCCCGGCGTGGTTGATCGAGAATACGAAGCGTCGCTAGAGAACGCGGGTGCCACCCCCGCCGGCAACGGGAAATCACTCCGGGCCGTGTTCGACGCGATCCGTTCGACCCGCGCCGAGTTCTATTCGTTTTTTCTCTTCTCGTTGATGGGCCTCATGCTCTGCGCCGGGGCCGATGACCTCATCTGGCTCTTCCTCGCACTCGAACTCACGTCCCTGCCGACGTATATCATGGTCGCTATCTCGACTTCGCGCAACCGCTCGATGGAAGCCGGCGTCAAGTACTTCTTCCTCGGCGCACTCGGTGCCGCGATCTTCCTGTACGGCTTCGCGCTGATCTACGGAGGAACCGGCTCGACCAACTTCGCTCAGATCCACGCCGAACTCGCCCGTCAAGCGACTGCCTCGGGCGGCTCGATCAATGCCTTTGCGCTGCTGGGCATCATCATGGCGATCATCGGTGTGTCGTTCAAAATCGCCGCCGTCCCGATGCACTTTTATACGGCCGATGTGTACGAAGGGGCCGCTTCCCCCGTCTCGGCTTTTCTCGCTTTTGTGCCGAAAGCCGCAGGTTTTTTCGCCATTCTGTCCCTCGCCGCGTGTGCAGGTTGGAACTTCTCGATCGACACGGATGGGGCTTCAACCCTCGTCGCCGTGGGAACCCGCGGTTCGCTCCCCGAAGCCCTCCGCGTGACGCTCTGGGTTGTCGCCGCATTGACCATGACTGTCGGGAACGTGCTGGCGATCCTGCAAACTTCCGTCAAACGGATCCTCGCGTACTCGTCTATCGCACACTCCGGCTACATGCTCGTCGGCGTGATCGCCGGCCCGGGACTCGATGGCTCGTTCGCCGCGAGCGGCGTCGCCGCCGTCCTGTTCTATCTGCTCTGCTACGGCGTGATGAACATCGGCGGATTCGCCGTGCTCTCCTGCCTCGAGCGAAAGTCCCGCGATGGCACTATGGAAGAAGCCGATTCCATCGTGGACATCCGTGGTTTGTGCCACTCCCGCCCGGTGCTCGGCTGGGTACTGGTGATCTCTTCCATGGGGCTGCTCGGCCTTCCGCCCTTGCTCGGGTTCCTCGGCAAAGTGCCCTTGTTCAGTGCGGGGCTGTCCGCCGGCGAAACGGTCCTCGTGGTGATCCTCGGCGTTAACTCAGCGATCGCCGCTTATTACTACCTGCGCATCGCGTACACCGCACTGCTCGAAAAACCGGAACAGACCCCTGGGCTGGCTGCTATCACCGAAGCACCTTTCCCCACTCGGCGCCTTGCGGGCGTGCTTTCCGCGGCCGGCGTGGTCGTGATGGCCATTGTCGGCGGCAGACTTGCCCAACTCGCCCACGACGCCGCTCGCATCGATGCACCCAGCGCGGTACCGGTGACCTCGCGGCCTCGCTCTGCGCCTGTTGCCAGTCAGACCATCCCACCCGCCACGGTGCCGCACGGCGGCTAACTCGGTTTCGATTGCTTCGTATCCCTATCCGCAGTGGATAGAGCGTCCAGCGCGACGACGTGAGCCATACTCTACGACATCTATCTGCAATCCGCTCTAGTCTACCCGTTATCGCCCAAGCATCGGTTCGATCGCGTCCAGCATCTCTTGCTCCATCCGAAGAATCTCCATTGCGTGTTTCGCCGACGCGAGCAGGATGATCTCACCCACGCTCTGTTCACCGGTTGTCCGATGAGTGCGAGCGATGATTGACTGCTGGTGGCTCACCTTCTTGCTCGAGTATTCGCGGTACCTTGCCAAGGCCATCGCACGATGGGATGCTTCGGCGTGCCCGAGTACCATCAACCACATCGTAAACGACATCGGTGGTCGATCGTGCGGCCAATCGGGCGACGCTATCTCTTCGCTCATCGCGTGTCGCCCGGACGCCGTGATCCGGTACGTCTCTCGCCTCGGCCCAGCGGACTCGGCGTCGTTGCGTGTGACCACAACATGCCCGAGCGTCAGCATTTTTTTAAGTGAGTAATAGACCTGGGCTTTGGAGACCGCCGACCGTCCGTCTCCGCCCACGCTGGAGTCAAGCCGTACGAGCGCGACTGTCATTTCATAACCATGTCGTGGTTTCTCGGCAAGCATCGCAAGTACGACCAAATCTGTCGGGGTGACACGATGCTCGCGTACTGCGTCGCTCCTGACGGATCGTTGCGGGCGGGGCCGCGTTTTGGTTCGACTTGCGTTCGCCATGCTCCCCTTTGTACGCCGAGCGATCTACGTCCGGACGGCGTCACGTTCAACATTTGCAGAAACTGTTCTTGACTCTGAGCATATCGCATGGTAGTCTAATCAAGACTAGTAGATCGATCGCCCGACACGATTATTTTATAACAACTTTGTCGTTATAGGAGCCAATATGAATCCCGCCACCGGTTCGTACCCGTTGTCTGAAGCCGCACTGAGTGCCTTTGCTGCTACCACTGACACCGCCCGCTGCCGCGCGTTTTACGAAGGCACGCTCGGGCTTCGGTTCGTCAGCGAAGACCCATTCGGGATCGTTCTTGACTCCGGCGGCGTCCTGATCCGAATGCAAAAAGTTCCCGGACACACTCCGCCGGC
This sequence comes from Phycisphaerales bacterium, assembly GCA_041742635.1. Lineage (GTDB taxonomy): Bacteria > Planctomycetota > Phycisphaerae > Phycisphaerales > UBA1924 > JTS-AC122. The sequence continues at coordinate 4,099 of JBGSIF010000322.1, read as the reverse complement.
GTTCACGGCACTCGGCTGGAATGTCGCCGATGTCGAAGCCTCCGTCCGCGGCCTGGCGTCGGTGGGCATCAACACCGAGCGCTTCGGGTTGTTCAAACAAGACGATCTTGGTATCGCCACCTTCCCCGGCGGCGCTCGCGTCGCCTGGTTCAAGGATCCCGACGGCAACATCCTCAGCGTCGCTCAGCCAGTCTTCCCCAACTCATAACTCGTTGTATTACGCCGTCAATCGCATCGCCTCACCCACACAGCCGATCCCGTGCTTCTCGGTACCGGGCAAGCGTGCCTTTCACCACTTCTTCCGGCAAGTTCGGCCCGGGGTCCGACTTGTCCCACTCGCCCCGACTTACCAGCAGTTCTAAATACTCCCGCAAGAACTGTTTGTCGAAACTCGGCTGCGCCCGGCCCGGTTGATACGCATCCGCAGGCCAGAACCGCGAGGAATCCGGCGTCAGTGCTTCGTCGATCAAGATCGGCTGCGTCCATACTCGCCCTTGCTTGCCGTCCTCGCTCGACGGGACCCCGAACTCGAACTTTGTATCAGCGATGATGATCCCCCGTGATCCTGCATATTCCGCCGCGGCGTTGTAAATCGACAACGACAAGTCTCGCAATACGGACATCGTGTCCAGCCCAACGATCTCCGACGCTTGCTCGAACGAGATGTTCTCGTCGTGCCCCACGGCCGCTTTGGTTGCGGGCGTAAAGATCGGTTCCGGCAACCGATCGCACTGCCGCAGCCCCTTGGGCAGTTTGATGCCGCACACTTCCCCGCTGGCCTGATATTCCCTCCATCCCGACCCTTCCAAATACCCGCGCACCACGCACTCGACCGGTATCACCCGGCACGCCCGCCCGATCGTGATCCGGCCGCGTAGGTACTCCCGCACCCGACCCGCGGCACTCTCGCTCAATCCCGCATACGCCTCGGTGGGCACATCGTCCACGCTGGTTGAGATCAAGTGCGTTTCCACGAGCCGACGCGATTGGATGAACCCGAACCACCACGTAGCGAGTTGCGTCAGCAGCGTCCCTTTGCCCGGGATCGGCGTGGGCAATATCACATCGAACGCCGAGATGCGATCCGACGCGACCATCAAGACTCGGTCCTCGTCATGCCCGTCCTGCGTTGGCCCCGCTTTCTGGTTCACCGCAGGCAACCGATACACATCCCGCACCTTTCCCCGGCGGATAATCGGCAGGTTGAGCAGCCCGCTCTCCGGCACTGACGATCCGGCGAAACTCGATGCGTTTGATGAGGTTGGGTTCACGCCGGATAATACTCCCGCCGCAGTCCGAGATGCTCCGCCCTACACTCTTCAATGGAAGAGGATTTCCTGCATCCGTTCGAGGCAACCCAGCGTCAGCGCCGAGTCATTCTCAGCGTGATCCGTATTACCTTCGCAGTGTTGATCCTCACGATCGCGCTCCTCCGAGCGGCGTCCAGCACCGCCGGCCTTGCCATCGAGTGGTGGATCCCTATTGTCGTCGCCCTCGTGTTGTTCGGCGTCGCGCTGATGATCGACCTCATCACGCCCAACAAAAAAATCTCTACCATATCAAGCGTTTTTCTCGGGCTGATGGGCGGGATGCTCGCCACACTCGCCTTTGCAGTCGTCATCGATCTGCTAATGCAAACCGCGATCGCCGAGGGCGAAACGCTCGCACGCCTCCAACCCTTTGTCAGCGTGCTCAAGATCATGCTCGGGCTTACGCTGTGCTACCTCGGCGTGACCACCGTCATCCAAACCCAGGACGATTTCAGGCTTGTCATCCCCTATGTCGAGTTTTCCAAGCAGGTCCGCGGGCCTCGCCCGCTCGTACTCGACACGTCCGCGCTGATCGATGCCCGAATCGTCGATTTGGCCGCTACTGGTTTGATCCAGGCTTCCATCATCGTCCCGGGGTTCGTCGTCGGCGAACTGCAAGCCCTCGCGGATTCATCCGACAAACTCAAGCGGGCCCGTGGACGCCGAGGGCTGGATGTCACGTCCCGGCTCCAACGTTCCGGCCTTGACGTCCGGCTGGACGAAACCACAATGGCCCCCAAAGCCGTGGATCAGATGCTCATCGATCTCGCTCGCCGAATCCCGGCGACGATCGTCACCTCCGACCTCGGGCTCGCTCGCGTGGCTCAGATCCAGAATGTGCCTGTCCTCAATCTCAACGACATCGCCAACGCCCTCAAACCGAGCCTCATCCCCGGCGAGCAACTGCTGATGCGCCTCGTCAAAGCCGGCGAACAACCCGGACAAGCCGTCGGGTATCTCGCAGACGGCACGATGGTCGTCGTCGAACGCGCCGGCCAACGTATCGGCGAGGAGGCTTCGGTTCAGGTAACCAGTTCGCTCCAAACCTCCGCCGGTCGCTTGATCTTCGCTAAACTCTCCGACGACCGTGACGACCTCACGAGCGGCGACCCCCCCACCAACTTTGGTTCTCGGGCCGGGGCCATCCCGAACTCCGACTCGAAGGTTCTCACACTATCACCGATCGGCACACCGCAGCCGGTGCATGTTGACCGAACCCGAACCGGGCCTGAAACCTCGTCGCTCGTAGACGTCGATGCACCGCTCGCCACAGGCCAACCGAACACGGCATCAGTCCCAACCACCGACTCGAGTCCTGTGCCCAGCCCGGCTTCATCCGATGCACGCCGAACCGGCCCATTCCCACCCAAACCGGTGCCGACAAGGCCTTCCACTGCCCGGAATCCCCGACGTTGATCGCCGCTCTCCCAAGCCGTTAGCCCCGGTCCTCCCAAAAATCGTTACCACCCGCTCTCCTTTGCTTTTCCAAGGGATCGATAACTTTCGGATTTGTGGTAGTTGCCGAATCCGCGCAACAAGGTACACTGGATAGGCCTGCTTGATGCGTGTTGCACCAGGCAGGATTGGACTGGGCACGGGATCGGGATGCAGAGCATCCGTCAAGCGTTGACTGGTGTTCGTTGTGGGCGATTGACAGAGGAGGTTTCTATGACGACTTCGAAGCGTTTGGCATGTACTTGTGGCGCCGCGTTGCTTGCCGTGGCTGGGGTTGCTCAGGCCCGACCCGGTCCCGACGTGATCGTCGGTGACATCGTCGGCGTCCAGAACTATGCCGCGATCTCGGGCGTTCGTGCGTACGCCATCGGCACCACTTCTTGCAACATCGGCGACCAGGAACTCATCTGGAACCCCAGCACCACACAGCACCCGGTGATCTCCCAGAACCTCTACCGCCTCGCCAACGGCCGCTTCGAGCAACTCGGGCAAGCCTGGCTCAAGCACGGCTTCTGCGCCCTCCAGGGCACCGTCTGCAGCAGTGGGTGCCAGCCCAGCCCCCTTGGTTGCGGCGCGCTCGGTATCCTCTGTTCCGATCCCTATTCCTCCAGCCTCAACGGCGATCAGGGCGGCCTCGGCCCAAAGTTTGAAGTCAACGCACACACCGGAGCATTCCCCGTTCCCTTCACCGGCAACGGCAGCACCGGCAACTCCATCTTCAAACGCCTCCAGGCGCTCGATGCCGAAGTCGATCCAGCTCTGAATCCCGGTGCGCTCTACTTCGTTTCCAGCATGTACATCCAACCCCAAGACGCCCTCGCTAACAACGATAACAACAACGAGTCGTACCGCACCTGCACCTTCAACGCATCTCGCAACATGTCGCTGACCGGCGCGACCCAGCGCGAGCGACCCGCTCTCCAAGCATGGAAGGATCAGGACTCCAGCGTCACCCTCACTAACGTCGATGTCTCCGGCGACGGTCGCTTCATCGTCGCGTCCAAAGCCACCAGCCTCGGCGGCGGTCAATGGCACTACGAGTACGCGGTCCAGAACCTCACCTCACATCGCTCCGCTCGCGCCTTCAGCATCCCCCTCCCCGTTGGTGCGGTGGTGACGAACATCGGCTTCCGCGACGTTCCGTACCACTCCGGCGAGCCGAACGCCGCAGGTACCGACTGGACCTCTACCGTTAGCGCCAGCAACATCACTTGGAACACCGTCGCGTACAGCGCGGGGGTGGACACCTCCGCCAATGCACTGCGTTGGGACACCGTCTACAACTTCCGCTTCGATGCCAACGTCGCCCCGGGCAGCGGCGCGAGCACCATCAC
>JBGSIF010000321.1:0-2095 GCA_041742635.1 Phycisphaerales bacterium | reverse complement strand
AATGGATCACCCCGCTGCCGGGCGCGCACAACGCGATGAACGCGGCGACCGCCGCCGTCCTCGCCCACATGGTCGGTGCTCAGCCCCAGCCCGTCGCCGCGATGCTCGCCTCCTTTCGCGGTGTGGACCGGCGTACGCAGTTCCTGGGCGAGCGGGTGCTGCCGCGAGGCGGGGCGGTGCGTGTCTACGACGACTACGGGCACCATCCCACCGAGATCGATTCGACGCTGCGGGCGCTGCGGGATTTCGAGAAGCCGCAGGATCGCGGCGGTCGGCTGATCTGTGTCTTCCAGCCGCACCAGCACTCACGCACACGCCACCTGCTCGACGAGTTCGCCACTTCGTTCAGCGGGGCGGATGTCGTGATCGTGCCGCATATTTACTTCGTGCGCGATTCGCAGGCCGAGAAGCAGAAAGTGTCGTCGGCGGACCTGGTGGACCGGCTGCGCGAGCGGGGCGTGCAGGCGATGCACCTGTACCCGTTCGAGGCGATCATCGAGCAGTTGGAGGTGATGTGCCGGCCGGGGGATTTGGTGGTGGTGATGGGAGCGGGGCCGGTGAATCAGGTGGGGGAGGGGCTTTTGAAGCGGCCGCCGAACGCCTAGTACCGAATACCTGTTGCCTAACACACAACGCGTTTCAATCTCCACGACCGATGAGAACCGCCCTGACTATCCCCATCGAGCTCGACGCCCCGATCCCGACGTGGTTCCGCATCGGCGGGCGGGCCGAGCGGTTCGTCCGGGTCGATTCCACTGAGTCGCTGCGAGCGTGCCTTGAACTCGACCCGAGCCTGCGTGTCCTGGGCGACGGCGCGAACCTCCTCGTGGACGACGACGGCGTGCCGGAACTCGTCGTCCAGTTCGTGAAACCGAACGCTGCGACCCTCGCGGCATCGATCGTCGATGGCGTCGCGGCATCGCGCGGCCATGATCGCGCGATCGTTCGTCTCCCCGCCGGCTGCGAACTGCCGGAGGTCATCCTCCAATGCATACGCGCCGGTCTTGGCGGACTCGAAGGACTTGGGGGCATCCCCGCGTCCCTCGGCGGGGCGGTCATTATGAACGCTGGCGGCGCGTTCGGACAGATCGCCGACGTGGTCCACCGTGTTCATGCCCTCGATCGTGCGGCGAGAGCGGGTACGATCGACCGGCGCGATATCGCTTTCGACTACCGGCATTCGGGGCTGAATCACCTGATCGTGACCGAGGTCGAACTCTCGCTCACACGCGACGACCCTGCCCTGCTCCGCGCGAAACTCAAAGACGTAATGGCGTACAAACGAGGCACGCAGCCCCTCGCCGCCGATAGCGCGGGGTGCGTGTTCAAAAACCCCACGCTTGCGGCCAGCCGCTCGGAACTCGCATCGATCGGCTGGTCGGGTGACACCCGCGCGGGCTCTCGCGTTTCCGCCGGGTTCCTGATCGAGAAAGCCGCGTGCAAGGGTTTGGCGGTGGGCGGGGCAACCGTCAGCGAGCGTCACGGGAATTTTATTGTGACCAACGCCGGGGCCGGCGCACGCGATGTGATCGAGTTGATGAGCCTGGTCGCTCGCCATGTTCACGATCGGTTCGGGATCGTGCTTCACCCAGAAGTTGTCGTCTGGTCCCGCCGTGAGTTGCCCGGCTTTCAATCTTGATCCCTTGATGCCTCGTGCCTCGATGCCTTCTTCTCATCATCCACCAACCCCCCGCCAACCATGCCAAGCCCGAACCCAGCACATCCACTCCACGTCGTCGTTCTCGGCGGCGGCCCCGACGCCGAGCGTCAGGTCAGCCTCACCAGCGCGAAGTTTGTCGCCGAGGCGCTTAGAACTTCGGGCGAGTTCCGTGTGACGAGCCTGACGATCGATCGCTTGTCGGCATCGGACGTGCGAGCGATCGATGCCGATGTGTTCTTCCCCGTGCTCCACGGCTTGTGGGGCGAGGGGGGGCCGCTGCAGGAACTGCTCGAAGCCGACGGACGCCCGTTTGTCTTCTCCGGCTCGCGTGCATCGCGCCTGGCGATGGACAAAGTGGCGACCAAGTTCGCGGCCCTCGCCGCGGGCGTGCCGACGACGCCGTCGCATGTGCTGGACCTGCGCGATGCTTCGTGC
>JBGSIF010000320.1:0-16142 GCA_041742635.1 Phycisphaerales bacterium | reverse complement strand
CGGCGTCGGTCGCGGGTGCTGAATCCAAGCCGGCTGGCGAGGGAACGGCAGCGGTCGCGGCGGAGTCGGCGGGAGAGGACGAGGAGCCGCCCTCGCGCGGCGAGATCACGGTTCAGTTCGGGATCATGCCGGGTGATTATGAAGACACCGAGGCGGGCGTGCTGGTGGGGAGCACGACGCCGGGTGCATCGGCAGAGGCGGCGGGGATCAAAGAAGGGGACCGGCTGATGACATGGAACGGGAAAGCGATCAAGGACATCCGGAACTGGATGGGGTACTTGGCGCAGTCAAAGCCCGGGGACGTGGTAGAAGTGGGCGTGAAACGGGATGGGAAGATCGTGCCGATGAAGGTGCCGCTGAAGGCGCGGGAGTAAAGGGACTATTCGGTGAGGGAGGAGGAGCGTGGTGTACGCCGGAGGAGGAGGACGAATGCGGGCGCGCCGAGAAAAGCCATGACGACGCCGAGGGGGAGGCGGCCGATGGAATCGTGAGCGTCGCGGAGAGCGGAAACGAGTGCGTCGCCGCCGACGACTAGGGTAATGCCGGCGAGCGCGCTGCCGATGGTGCGTACGCGGTGTGATCCCCACCAGCCTGGAACGATGGATCGGGGGTCAAGTTGGTGGGTGTTTCGGCGAGCGGCGAGGACTCGGACGGCGTGAGGGCAGATCAACCCGACGAAGCCGAGTGGGCCGGCGAGCGCGACGGCGGCGGCGGTGAGTAGTCCGGCGGTGAGCAGAAGACAGGTTCGGAGACGACGGAGGGGCACGCCGACGCTGAAGGCCTCGTGGTCGCCGAGTGCGCCGGCATCCATGGCGGGGCCGAAGAAGAGTCCGACGGCGAGGCCGAGCAGGGCAACGAATGCAACAAGGCCGACCTGTGCGCGCGTGGTTTCGTCGCTCAGTGCGCCAACGAGGACGCGCCCGGCACCGCCGGCGGATGCGACGCCGGGCACTAGGTGCTGCAGGAGCATGATCCCCGCGCCGCAGAGGATGCTGATCATGACGCCGACGAGGACGAGCCAGGTGGGGTCGAGCAGCCCGCGGCGGTGGCTGAGCGAGAAGACGACTGCGAGGGTGGAGAATGCACCGACGAGCGCGGGCAGGACGTCCCACGCGGCACCGAACGCGAGTCCGGCAGTGATGCCGCCCACACCGGCGGCCCCCAACGATGCCCCGATCGCCCGGCTAAGCAGGACAGCCAGACCCGCACCAGCGGACATGCCCATGAGGTCGGGCGAAGCGAGCGGGTTGCGCATCAAGGATTGAAGCATGACGCCCGCGACCGCGAGGCAGGCACCAACACTCGCGCCCGCACCGACGCGCAGCAGCCGCAGCGAGTAGATCTGGGAACGTGCATCGTCGGAAACCGCGGCGTCGAGCGCGGGGCCGACACCAAACAGACGAACAACTACCGCGGCGATCGCGGCGATACCGAGCAGTGCGAGGATCCGCGCATCACGGCGGTTCATAGTTGCCCGCCGGAATACGCTGGGGTTTGAAGTCCCCCGGGCGAGGTGTTTGGGACGACAGGATGGGGGTTTCGCTCGCCGACGGCGGGATCAAGGGCGTACGGATTGGCGGATGCGTCGGCACAGCCGTGGGAGTGAGAGGCGATCGGGGTGGCGTCGTGTGCGGGGATCATGGTGAGTGGAGGTGCGATTATTCCCCGTCGGATACGGGCCGCTGGGGGCAACGTCATAGGGATCGTGCCCGCATATACTGCGGCCTCATGACCACTCTGCATCCGAGTTATAAGATTGGCCAGAAAGTCCGTGTGACGCAGCAGACGCCGCGGCAGAGCGGCTCGCTGACCATAGCGATCGAAGGCGTTATCGTGAAGTTCGAGCAGCAGAAGACCGGCTCGTGGTTTGCCCACGCGCGGGACAACAAACTGTGGCTGGACAGGTTGGAACTCCGTCGCGACGATGGAGAACAGGTCGTGGTCAATCTGGACCAGTATTCTCGCGTGGAAATCATCGGGCACTGATAAGCACCTTGGGCCGGGTCAGAAGAGGCCCGCGATAAACGCGAGGGGCGTGAGACTAATCGGATAACTTGGTGGGTCGCATGACGAGCCGGCCGGCAACAGCAGCGGGGCCGGTGCTATCGGTGGGTGCGGCGAGATCCCAAGAACGCACGGCGAAACCCTCGGCTTTGACCTCGAACGCTCCGTCGGGGAGTGCCTTGTGAAGGGTGACCTCGACGCGGAGCGAGTCGCCGGGGCGGACGAAGCGGCCGTACTTGAGGGCGCGTACGCCCCCGAGAACCAGACGTGCCGGTGGAGTGGCATCGGAGCGAGCGGCCGCGGCGGCGTGCGGCTCGAGCAACAAGCGTGCGGCTTGGACGACGCTTTCGATCATCATCACGCCGGGCAAGACGGGGAAGCCCGGGAAATGGTCCTGTAAATATTCCTCGGCGTTGGATACTTGTTTAATAGTCACGATCCGGGTCGGAAGTCCGGACAGGGGATCGGGATCGGTGCGCTCGACCACGGCATCAACCATTGAAAAGTGCATGAGCGAGTGTAGCCCGGCGCGTGTTATCGGCGTGTCCGTTCCTGCATTGGCGGCACACGCCGCAGCAACGCACCAGCGGTGCAGGGGAGAAGCGCACAACGGCTACCGGTGCGTGAGAAGCGTGGCATGATTGGCGTATGCCGCCGGCGCACGGAGCGGACGGCGGGATCTGAAGACAAGTCGATGACGAAGCCCTGAGCGGCACATATCGGACGCACATGCGGAGCGCACGCTCCGGACGCCGCTCGGGATTGAGCGCAAGCCGCGAATCGAAAACAAACAAGAAGAAGGGAAGTGCGATATGTGTGTTCGTTCTGGACTCCTTCGATCGGTGATGGCGGCGTGTGTGGTAGCCTTGGCGGGCATGGGTGCCGATGCGAGCGTGTTTTACTCGACCAACTTCGAGAACGGGTCTAACCGAGCGGAATGGTCGAGCAACCAGAACTACAGCACGCAAGCGAGTTTCACCCGGTTTCTGGGGCGGTACACGAACAGCGGGGTGACGCTGACGGTGCCGCAGCCGGCACGCCCGAATAACGATGTGCCCGGGCCGGGCGGCGCGACGGAACTGTTGCTTGAGTTTCATCTGTACATCATCGATTCATGGGACGGGAGCGAAACGACTCACGGGCCGGACCACTTCGGGATCCGTGTCAATAACACGGTGATCTTCGACGAGACCTTCGCCAACCAGCACCCGCTCCAAAGTTACGAACGCAGCGCGGATGTCGGCCCGGTCCACATGGGGTACGACGCGCGGTGGCTCGACTCGATCTATTACATGGCGGTGCCGTTTGACACCACATCACCCACAATCAGCATCCAGTTCTACGGGGCCGGACTGCACGGGTCGTTCAACGATGAATCATGGGGGATCGACAACGTACGGCTGTCGGTGGTTCCGGTGCCGGCACCCGGTGCGGCGTGGCTAGGGATGCTGGGCGCTGGGGCGATGCTTCGACGCCGACGAAAATAGGAATTGGATCGGTAACTCGGTCGTTCAGGGGCTTGGGACGGGGATCGTGGTGCCGTTGTCGGCGTCTCGCCGGCCCAGTACACACTCCAGAATCACCGCGGCAACCTGCTCAGGCAAGAGACACTTGCGCGGCGGGATCGCCCGCTCGGAGAAGTTCTTACGCAGCATCGGAGTCTCGACGGCGCCGGGAGCGACGGCGAACGCACGCACGCCGATCGCGCGTCCTTCTTTGGCGCAGGAACGGGCCATGAGGTTGCAGGCGGCTTTGGCACCGGCGTATGCGAAGAAGCCTGGGAACGGATCCAGCGTTGCCATCGAAGACACATTGACGATACAACCCGATCGCCGCTGCTGAAAGTGAGGCCAGACCGCCGCGATGAGGTTGGCTGGCCCGATGGCGTTCACTCGGTAGGTTTCGTCGATGAGTTCGGGTGTGGAACGATCGATGCTAGCCAGCGGAGCGTCGCCGGCGTTGTTCACCAAGACGTCGATCCACCCGAAGTGAAGGGCGATGTCGCTGATCATCGGAACGATTGCGCCGGGGTCTCGCAGGTCCGCAGCGCAAACGAGCGAGGCCGTTGATAGCAACGCCGCGGTTTGTTCGAGCGGTTCGGTGCGACGACCGACGAGGGCGAGGCAATACCCAGCGGCACTGAGCGCCGAAGCCGTGGCGCGACCGATGCCGCTGCCGGCACCGGTCACAATCGCAACGGGTTGATTGGTGACTGGGGCTGGTTCACTCATAAAGTCAGTCCGGGGGTGGGGCGGGAGGAGAGGGAGAGGGTGGCGTGTTCGTCGCGCCGTGTGCAAACCGGCTGGTAGCCGAAGCGGATCGTTGCGACAGGGGAGATCGGATCCGCACGACGGGTTCGTTGACCCGCGTGCGATGGATGCTTGTTCGTTGTGAATCTGGACGATTCGTGTGGATCATGGGATTGTCGGAGCGGGCGCCGGGCACCATCCTGCCGCCGCCGGTCGCTGCGAGGCGACGATCGGAAGCAACCCGAGCGAAGCGGTGTTGGCATAATCGCGGCTGTTGCGGGCCTGCCTGAGCCAATCGGTGTGCGCCTCGTCAGTCGTGCGGGATGCTTCGAGCGTCGCGGCGGCGTAATCAGCGACTTGCCGGCATATCCGAGCAAGTTCTTGTCGTTTATCGTGCAACCACACGTCCCCCAGCGCGGCGCGAGAAGCGGGGCCGTTGTAGATGATGGGCGACGCGGCGAGTTCGATGTATCCCGGGATGGGCATGACGCCCGCGCGGCTCGCGTGGTCTTCGAGTTTCGCAAACAACAGGACAAAGGCGTAGTCACGCGTGAACTCGGCGAGCGCGGCGCGAGCCGCGGCGTCGTCGCGTCGATCGAACACGGTGATCATCCGCGCGAGCCGGTCGGGTGCGCCGTCGAGCATCGCGCTGACCGCTTGGGCGTCGAGTTCCCACCCCGGCCAGTACTGAATCGAAGCACCGGCGGCCTGGCCTTGTGCGTCAGCGGACCGGGCCGGTGGCGATGCATCGGGCCATCCGACATGCTGGGCAACGCGCGCCGCCGCGCGTAATGCGCTCGCTATCGATCCGCCGAGTTCGAGGCTATCTATGAGAGGCCGAAGATGGGTGGTATCCGAAGGATCTCCTATGTGTTCCGCACCTGCGCGAGCAAGTTCGGCGCGGATCGTGTCGAGATTCGCCAGGAGAGTGTCAGCGTGGTCCGCGGAAGCAGCGTGCCAGATAGCACGCCGCGCATCATCGGCCAGAGCGTTCCGCAGGGCGGCTTCGGGCGAGGCGAGATCGGTCGGCTGGACCGCCCATACCAATGCACGCAGGGCGGCAACAGCGCCCTCACGCTGTTCGTGCTTGTGCATCAACTGCCCGAGTTTGAGAAGCCGGGCGGCGAGTTTTTTGCCTATAGCATCGTCTGCAAGACGCGGAGTGTTCTGGGCGGAGCCGATGACCAGGCGAGCGTTGATCTCGGCGAGCGTGCGGAGGTCGGCGCGGATCCCCGATAGCGCATTCACCGCGGCCAAAAAAGCCGGATCAGAAGGCCCCGCGCCACTGCTGGCATTGGCAACGGCGGCGGCGATGGCACGTTCAATCGCGGCGTCACGAGCAGGGACGAGCGCTCGGTGTAGCGGGCGAAGTTCTCGCACCAGCGTTGATTCAATGGGGGCGGGATCGGTGTTTGACGTAGACTCGATGGCGCGCAGAATAATGACGACCGCGTCGTTGCCGAGTGGCGGGCTGGGATTTTTGGAGGTGCTTTCGCCGCCGATGATGCGGAGTGTGAGTTCTCGCGCCTCGCGGGACAGCCGCGGCGGGACATCCTTGCGATCGGTCACACGTGCCGCGAGCGCGACAAGCAGCCCGGCGCGACAGAACGGCTCGGAATCGAACGACCCGGCGGGTGCCGCGGCGGCGTGCTCGATGTGGTCCTGCACCATCCGGCGGAGTAACTCCTGCCGTGCCGGAGGGATCCAAGTCGGCAGCGGTTCCCAGACACCTCGTGCGGCGAGCACACACGCTTCGCGGAGTCGAGAAAACTCGTTTGATTCAGAACGAGCGTCCCCGTGCCGCATCACGTCAATCGCGCGGGTCACGGACTCGGGCACGAGCAGCGGCGTGGCTGCGGTCGGCGGAGCGGGCCGCGGAGCGTTGTACAAGAGCGCGACCTTTGGTTCTGTGCGGATCCAACCAACGGCCGACAATCCGGCGTGCGGGGCATCCGCGGCGGCGATGGGTGCGAGCGTGTGCTGTAGAAACGCATCGAGCGCTTCAGGTTCGGCGGGGATGTCGACGGCGCGGATCGGCAGTCGCGTGACCGCCGCCTCGAATGCAGTGCGGGTTGCCTGAGGTTCGGCTTGGAGCCGCTCGACGAGGGAATCGAATGAACGGATGCTGCGTGTTCGAGCGAGGGTGAAGCCGGCGAGCGTGTGCATGGAGTTGGCTGTATCAAGGTCGCGTGCGCGAAGGAGCAACGCGAGAACAAACTCTCTGTAGCGACGCTGCAACTCGTCGCCAGGTGAAGCATCGGCACCGCTCGGCATTGCGTTGATCGCTTGCTGGAGTTGGGAGACCGCATGATCCAACGCGGGGCTGGGGGTAGTCGGCATGGCAACGGACGGCCCAAGATTCAGCGTCTGGGCGATCACCGCAGCGGGACCAACCGAGAACGCACCGATGAGCATGAGGGGTAGCAGGCGGCGAAGCCAGTGTGCGGACGAGTGAAATCTAGCGGCTGGCAAGTTGGATGGCATGGACGTATACCTTCTCCAGTTCCTGCACCATGCGGGCCGCGCTGAAACGAGTGCGGCACAGTTCGCGGCCCTGCTCTGCAAGCCGGTGCCGATCAACCGGATTGTTGGCGCACCACACGATCGCATCGCGCAGGCGGGCACGATCACCGACGGGCACAAGCCGTCCGGTTTGAAGATCGATGCACGCCTCGGCGGTGCCGTCCACGTCGTAAGCGACGGGGCATACGCCGCAGAGCAGTGCTTGGGGCACCGTGCGGGGCAAGCCTTCGCGGTAACTGGGGTGGGCCAGCACGTCCATGGCGCGCATCATGGCCGGCACCCGCTGCGGCGGGACAAGGCCGGTGACGATCACCTGCGCTGCGGCAGACCCTCCGGTGTGCGTGTCGCCGAATCGGTCAACTTCTCGCACCGCGATACCAAGCGCTCTCGTGCGATCCAGCAATCGCTCACGCCACCACCCATCGCCGACCCACAGGAGTTTCCAGTTCGGGTGCGATTTCAGGTCGTCCGCGAGTGCATCGAGCACGTCGTCGTGCCCTTTGTGTTCGGCAAGGCGAGCGACCGTACCGATGACAAAGTCGTGATCTTCGATGCCGAGTGAACCGCGGACAGCGGCCCGTGATTCGCCTTCACCGGTAGGGGTAAGGAACCGTTCGACCTCCATGCCGGAATAGACGGTGACGTACTGCTCGGGTCGCCCGATGCCGCGGCGGAGAAACTGCTGAGTCATCGAATCGGAGACGCTGACAATGACGTGACACGCATTGGCGGCGCGGCGTTCGGCGAGGGTGTAGGCGTGGTTGTACGCGGCGGTCTTGGCTCGTCGGAACACGCCGCCTTGGATCGGCATGAAGGGCGGGCCGTGGATGGTGTGAACAACACCCATTGATTGGAGGTCGGTACTCGCCGAGCGAACGGCCCACGCCGCGAGGCGACCGAGCACGCCGGCTTTGGACGAGTGGGTGTGAACGATATCGGGTTTGACGCCGCGGATGAGGGTGCGCAGTTCATTCAGACATCGCCGGTCGGAGATGGGCGAAACCTCCCGCAGCAGGTGGGGAACCGTGTGAGTCGTGATGGGCCGCGCGTCGTCGGTGCGGAATCGTTCGACACGATCGAGCATCGACCCTTCCGGCCCGTAGATCGGGCCGAAAGCCAGGTGAACGTCGTGCCCGAGCCGGGCCTGTCCTTCGCAGGAAAGTACGGTGTTCTCTTGCGAGCCGCCGAGGATGAGCCGGGTTGAGAGGTGGAGGATGAGCATGGGTAACAGAGCGCGGCCAGACCGTTCGTTGTCCGGGCTGAGCGTTCGGTTAGAATCAGCCACGATGAAATCTGAACTCAAGGACGGCACGTTACCGCTGCCACGCCCCGACTCGGCGGTGACGCAGCCGAACGATACGAGCGTCATCCGCTTGGTTCTCGACTACACGACAAGCCCCACGCTACGTCCGCTTTTCTTGTGCGGAGAGGCGCTCGGCATCCTTCGCCAGTTTCCGCCGTCGTGTATTGACTTCGTCATGACCAGCCCGCCGTACTGGGGAAAGCGGCAATACGCGAGCGGCGGCATCGGGCTCGAAGCGACTCACACGGCGTTCATCCGGTCATTGCTCGATGTGTTCGCTGAAGTTCGCCGCGTCCTGAAGCCCACGGGTTCATTCTGGCTCAATCTCGGCGACAGTTACCTCAACAAGAACCTGCTCGGCATTCCCTGGCGAGTGGCGCTGGCGATGACCGACGAACAGGGGTGGGTCCTCCGCAACAGCGTCGTGTGGCACAAGGTCAAGGGCGGACCGGACAACTCGACCGACAAACTCCGCAATGTGCATGAGCCGCTGTTTCACTTCGTCAAGTCACCCAAGGGATACTTCTACGACGCGGATGCGATTCGCAAAACACCCCAGAAGGCGCAGGTGGTGAACGGCGCCGTAGTCTCCGCGACGGGTGTCAGCGGGATCCGTTACCGCCGCCAGATCGAACTTTCAACGGCGCTCTCGCCCGCGGAGAAGGAATCAGCCCTCGCCGCGCTCAACGAGATTCTCAACGAAATACGAGTCGGCAAACTGGCCGATTTCCGCATGGTCATTCGTGGTCAGCAGCGCGCAACACACTCCGACGCGCAGCTCGTCTCCGGACGGGCCCGCGACTTGGCTGTGAATGGCTTCTATTTCATGAAGTATCATCCCAACGGCTGTAAACCCGGCGACGTCTGGGACATCATCCCCGAAGACACCCAGCGCCGCGAGGGGCACTTTGCGCCGTACCCGGAAGACCTTTGCAAGTTGCCGATCCTCGCCACATGTCCCGTCGGCGGTGTCGTCCTCGACCCGTTCTCCGGCACCGGCACCACGAACTTCGTGGCACACCGGCTCGCGCGAAAATCGATCGGGATCGACGTCGCACAAGAGTACATCGATTCCGCGAAAGATCGATGTGCGATGCTGCTATAACGAAGATTGTCGATCTCTTCGGGTACTCGCCCAATCGGATAGGGAGGTACGTTTCAACTAACCCGCAGATATCACTTCATGAGCGCGACGCGGCACATTCCACTTCCTGGTACAGTAGGTGAGAGAAGAATACCCCTTCTAGGTTGAAATGTTCCCGGGACTGCATGACACGATGGCCGCAAATGATCGAGTCTTCAGATAGCGCACGCACAATGGCCAAGGCAGAACTACAGGCATCACGAGCGGTGTACGACGATCTTGTGTCGAAGGCACACGAAGCCGAGGGCGAAGGTCGCTTTGACGACGCGGTGCGTCTTGCGAGGCTAGCTTGGCACCATCTCGAAGCGATGCTGAAGTTTGAACGCAAGTACGAACACGCCGAGTTTGAGAGCGTGCCGTGCATCGACTTAGTCTTGAAGTACGCGCCGCTCTTATTTGACTGGACGGCGTTGACCGAACTAGGAACGCTCCTGCGTGGGCGGAAGTCGATTGATCGGATTGCCTCGGACGACCTCGCGTCACGCCTTTCAGAAGCACTTGTCGTGTTCCGAGAGGCCCACCAAGTATGGAACGAACTTGAGAACGCAAGCGTCGCCGATGCTGCCAAGGTGTCAATAGCGACAGCCATCGACCCACGAAGGCGGAAAGCACTGATTGACGCATGGGTTTCGATGAAACTTGTACGCCGTGAGGGAGGCGCGACTCGCATCGCCACGGACCCCGATGAAAGGGTACGTGCCAAGTGTCCCGGCTGCGGCGTGGTCGTTGGCGGGTTGATGTTTGATGTGCTCAGTGATCAAGAATGTCCGCGATGCAAGGGACGTCACGTATTCTGTATCTTGTGACCGTCTCGGTGCACCTCACGCTCGAAAGTTCAACGATCGACGGTCTTCTCTGGGGACGATGATAATGCTCTATGTAATCATGGCGCTTGCCGGATTTGCCGCGGGAGCGGGAGTGTTGTTCTCTTTGCTCAACAAGCGATGGCACGCGGCGCAGGATAAAGCGGTAGAAGCGGAGCGGCAGATGGCGGAGGCATCCCGTGTCATCGCCGAACGTACGCTAGTCGAGCGAGATTCGGAGAGTCTTCGTATCGAGCGGGCCGCATTCGATGCCAAGTTTGTGGCATACTCCGATCTTGATAGGGAGAACCGGCTAATCAAAGGTGGTCTTCTCAACATCTCGACGACAGTCCGAAAACTCCAGGCGGATCATCGGTTACAAGAAGATGCTCAGCGTCTGCTCAACGAGCGTGGGCACGCACTGGCAGACCGATACCTTGCCGATGTCGAGCAATGGGTCACACGTTCTGTCACCGCCAACAACTACGCAGCCTGCAAGCAGCGTCTCGTCAAAGGGATTGAATGGGTCCGCGAGATCGGGTATTCGGTCTCGGCCGAAAAAGAACGCTCGCTGCTCGAAAAACTTAAGGCAGACTTTGAGTTTGAAGTACGCCGACAAGCCGAACGCGAGGAACAAGCCAAAATCAAAGCGCAGATCCGTGAAGAGCAGCAGCGAGAGCGAGAAGTTCAGCGCGAGATGGAGCGGCTCGAGCGTGAGCGAGCGACGATCGAAGCAACTCTCGCGGCGGCTCTGGCACAGACGCAAGGCCAACACGCGGCACAGATCGACGAACTGCGGAAGAGGCTTGCCGAAGCGGAATCACGACAGCGCGCGGTTTCCCAGGCACAGATTACCAGAGCGGGGCACATCTACGTCATCTCGAACATCGGCTCGTTCGGCGATAACGTCTACAAGATCGGCATGACCCGAAGGCTCGATCCGGACGATCGAATCAAGGAGCTCGGCGACGCGTCAGTGCCTTTCCCATTTGATGTTCACATGATGATTTCGTGCCAGGATGCGCCTCGCCTCGAATCGGCCCTGCACCGAGAGTTCCATCAGCATCGAGTGAACAAGGTCAACCCACGGAAGGAGTATTTCAAAGTGGAGTTGGCTGACATTCGCAAGTTCGTTGAAACTCATCACGGCGAAGTTCAGTTCGTTGCCGACGCCGAAGCGCTGGAGTACAAGCAGAGCCTCACCATTTCAGAGGAAGATCAGGAGTACATCGAGCAGGTCTTTGAGGCGCAGAGTGCAAAGTCAGGTCAAACCGAAGTCGATGACTGAGAATGCCTATCGGTACCCATGTTTCGCGTGCGACCGGTGCCATCGTAGTCGTCTTGGTACATTCGCGCTTGCCAACCAAGTCGGTGACGCCGCGCAGTTAAGAACACCTTCGGCACCTTGGGTACTGCCAAGCGGAGCCGGAGCGTTCAATGGCGACACCTTGAATTCCGTCCCAAAGACGAACGTACATCGAGGCACAATCACGAATCTTCGTCGATTGCAGCGACAGGTCGAACACTTTGTTTGTCTCTGATCGTTCGAAGACCGACGGGGACCGCCGGGCCACCCAAGAGCGCACTTTTTCATCGCCCGATGACTGAAGGACATCGGTGTGATCCTCACCTCCCCTGCGCCCTCACCGCCTTCGCGTACGCCTCGGCACATTTCGCCGCCGCCCCTTCCCACGTCAATCTCCGCAACTCGAACGCACCGTGCTCGCGTAGCGTCGCGCCGAGCGGGGCGTACCGAAGCACGGCGACGATCTTGTTGGCCATCTCCTCGACATCCCAGAAGTCGACTTTGAGCGCGTGTGTGAGCGCTTCGCTGACGCCCGATTGCTTACTGATGATGACGGGCACGTCGTGGCGCATCGCCTCCAAGGGTGCGATGCCGAACGGCTCGCTCACGCTGGGCATCACGTAGCAGTCGGCCATCTGGTACACGCGGTCAACGTCTTTGCCGCGGAGGAAGCCGGTGAAGGTAACGCGGTGCCCGATGCCGAGGAACGCGGCTTCTTCGATCATGCGGGTGGCCATGTCGCCGCTGCCGGCGACGACGAACTTGGCATTGGGCACCTTCTCGAGCACTCGCTTGGCGGCGCGGATGAAATACTCCGGCCCCTTCTGCATCGTGATCCGCCCGAGGAACAGTACGATCTTGTCCATCGCCTCGATATCGTCCACGCCGGGCTGAGGCTGGGCGGTCTCGGAATCGATCCCGTTCCATACCACATCGATCTTCGCCGGGTCGATCCCGTAGCGTTTGGTGCAGATGTTGGCCGTGAGGTTCGAGACGGCGACGACGCGGAGCGCCGCGTGCATCCCTCGGCGTTCAATGTCGTAGACCCGCTGGTTGACGTGGTCGCCAGCACGATCGAACTCCGTGGAGTGAACGTGAACGACGAGCGGCTTGCCGGTGAGCTGCGCCGCGGCCTGTCCAGCCGGGAACGTCATCCAATCGTGCGCGTGGATGACATCGAACTTCTCACGTCGCGCGAGCGCGACGACAAGCCGGGCGTATCGCTCGGCGTTCTGGACCATGTCCCCCTCGTACCCGACGCCCGCCCCCCCCGCCCCCCCGGTGGGCGCTCCCGGTGAGTACACGCATGGCAAACCAGCGTCGCCACCGTCTGGCGCGATCCCGGCGGCGGCAAGCGAGGCCTGTTCTGGCGTGAGCGCAGTCGGTTGTTCGGATGTGTCGTGCAGGTCGATCACGCCGCCATCACCAATATCGAACCAGCGACGGGACGTCGAGCGAAACGTGGGGTATGAATGAGAAAAAACGGCGGCGACACCGTGGAACTGAACATGCTCCAGCCCTGGTACGGCGTACGAACCCACCGCCGTCTGATGGTCGTCGGGCGATCCGGATTGCCAGTCACTTTCACGAAGCGCGAACTCGTCGGATGGAGAACGAGCCGCCGCGGCACCAGCGATCAAGGCCGCCGTGGCGACCGGGACCGGCCCGACGGGCGAATCGGGGCTGAGCAGGCGGATATGGGACGAATGCGACCGATCGACGGGCTTGGGAAGAACGAACACGATTTGGTGCCCGAGCCGATCGAGCGCCTTCGTGAGACCATAGCACGCGGTCCCCAAACCCCCGGCGATATAAGGCGGAAACTCCCAGCCGAGCATGAGGATTCGCATCAGGGTACCTTAGAGGAAAAATCACATGGTGTGAAGGACGACCCGAACGACACCGTCGGCGGTGTCATTTGAACCTACAGGCTGAGTTTGCATCAAAACAGCCGATTCGCGGACGGTGGATTATACGCCGTGGTTCTCGGGCTTACGAAACGCAAGATCGATCGACAGAGAATCAAGATTCGGTGCAGAATTGAGTTGAACCCACCCTGTTCATGTGTTACGTTAGTGATGGAGAGAGCCCTACTTACAAGTCGGGCGTTGGTGCATGAACTTTCCGTGCTGTCGGTGCGTTGTCTGCTGCGCGTCGAGAGGGCGGGTGGTTTTACGTGTGTAAACCCAAATGCGTGCACTCAATAATCAGCGGCATCTGTTTTGGAGGATTGAGAGATGACGAAGTTTCTTTTGGCCGCCGCGGGTATCGCGGTGGCGGCGTCGGCCGCGAACGCACAGTTCGTGTCCAACATCGCGGTCTCAGACTCGACTGGCCCGCTGGCCGATGTGCTCAACGGTGTGTCGAACAACGCCTACGCTGGTCCATCGACGTTGTTCAACAGCCTGCGGATTCAAGGCACCTTGACTTCGGTCCTCGCCGGCACGTTCGCCAGCGAAGCCCGCTGGAACATCCGCAACACCGCTTACGCGGGCGGCGGCGTGAACTTCCAGTCGACGGGAACGGGTGGGTACACCGGTTCGCTCGCCATCGACGCGACGTTCACCGGGCTGCTCCAGTGGGCGAACACGGGTGACAACTTCCGTTTCGAGTCGTTCGAGTCGTTCGACGACGGCGCGGGCGTTGACTCGCAGTGGACGAATACCACCCACACGTACGACGGCGCGGTGTCGGTCACGAACTTGGGCAACTTCGCCGGGGGCGCGTTCGACATCAACACTTTCACATCCACATTCGATACCGAACTGGGGTTGTACACGGCCGCCGGGATCCGCTTGGCGGATAACGACGACGCCGCCGCTGGTCTGCAAAGCCAGATCCTCTCAACGCTCGGCGATGGAACCTACTACATCGTCGTCGGCGGGTTCAACAGCGTGTTCGTTGATGGCACGGTCCTCGCCGGGGCCGCCGCCGGTAACTTCAACCTGAACGTGAACGGTTCGACGGTTGCGTCGGGCGCTCTTGCGACCCGTACGCTCGCCGTGTACAGTTTCACGATCCCCGCGCCGGGCGCCGCCGCCCTGTTGGGGCTTGGCGGGCTGCTCGCGGCTCGTCGTCGTCGCGCCTAATCCGATCGTGGCACGCCACGCGGAAGAGGATCGATAATACATTCTAGATGAACGTAAGCAGCCGGGTCTACTCGACCCGGTTGCTTCTTTTTGCTAAACGAACTGAAATTGTAATGCTTCGATGAAAATATGTCTTGCGTAGCACTTGAAAATGTGTTACGCTTGTGGTGGAGAGAGCCCTACTCACAGTTGGGCGTTGGTGCATGAACTTCTCGTGCTGCGGGAGCGTTGTCCACTGCGCTTCACAGGGCGGATAGATCCATGTTTGGAACTAAACGCGTGCAACCAATTCCAGTGGGGTATGTTTGGAGGTTTGTATTATGAAGAAGATTATCTTGGCCGCCGCGGGTATCGCGGTGGCGGCGTCGGCTGCCAGCGCGCAGACCGGCACCGGGTTTACCATCTCCGATGGGAACGCGTTCTTTACGGGCGGTGCCACGCCGACGACCGCGGCGAGCGGCACGTCCGTCACTGCTGACTTCCGCGTCACTGGTGCAACGGGCACCGATCACCTGTTCGGCAACTGGTGGTACTACCGGCTCGAAGGGACCAACACCCGCGAGTTCCGGTTCAACAACCAGGTCGGCCCGACGGTCGTCGCCGGCAACACCGCGACACGCAGTTTCGCATTTCCGGAGTTCACGGCGACCCTGACCTATCAGATCAACTCGACCGGCCCGGTGTCGGGGATGCTGACCGAGACGCTCGTGATCAACCCGCTGATCGCGGGCAACCTGAATATTTTCAACTACGCCGACTTCTTCATCAGCGGGCAGGACGCCGGTGACACCGCGCCGATGGCGGGCAACTCCGGAATGAATATCCTCGATGTCGTCACCGGGCAGGTGCTTAACTTCGGAGCATCGCCGGCGGCTACGAACTTCCAAGTTGGCCCGTTCGGCGCTGTGACGACCCTGATGGGCGACACGACGCCGAGCAACTTGACTAACGTGAACGCGACGGTCCCCGCCGGCAGCGATATCGGCGGTGCGTTCCAGTGGACGGTACCGGTCGCCGTCGGGCAACCCATCACGATCGTCGAAACGTTCCGCATCCCGGCACCCGGCACCGCCGCGCTGCTCGGACTCGGCGGGCTGATGATCGTCCGTCGTCGCCGGGCGTGATTCGGTACGCACGGTTTCCCCAATCATTCTGAACGTACCTTGATGTACTGAAACGTCCGGCCCTCGTGGGCCGGACGTTTTTTTCGTTGAGCCTCATACACTGTTCCCATGTCCCCGCGAGACCGACCACCGATGCCGACGATAACCAAGGCGCAGGAACGCCAGCGGCGTGTATCGCTGATAGCGATGTACGTGCTGGGGGTCGGGGTGGGGTGCGTGCTGGTGGGAGTGATGCTCAAAGCCAAGCGAGCGGTGCTGGCACCGAACGCCCCGCCGACCACGAGTGCGCCGGCGGGGCCACCGCTCTCGACTCCGATGGGTTCTGAGACCCCACCGGCACCGGCGGGTACAGGAAGATGATGGAAGTGCCCGCGGCGGAGCGGCAACGCCTTGCGTTCGGGCGCGACGCTGTTACGATATCTCATGCCCCCCTCAACGAAACGCTGGATGTCGGATCGGGTCGATCGAACCTGGCCCGATGATGCCGACATGGTCGGCGAGCAGCCGATCGAGTTGGAACCAAGCACGCCGAACGCGGTATCCGGCCCAACAGGCCCACGCCGAACACCGGGCGGGGACGACTCCGCCGCGGGCGGG
>JBGSIF010000319.1:0-7916 GCA_041742635.1 Phycisphaerales bacterium | reverse complement strand
GCCGCGCGAGGTCGTCTTCGCCTTGCGTGCCGCCCGATCCGCGCGATGTACCGCCGACCCAGCCGCTCGGCAACACCTGCCGAAGCACGGCGGTCGTCACCTGAAGCACGCCGTCGCGCGTCCCGGCACCACCATCCGAGTTGGGGCCGCCCACCAGACGCATAAATGCTTCAATCCGAGTCACGAGTCCTTCGATCTCGCGGATCGACAGCCCCGCGGAGCCGGACTTGATGCCGGCGCGTGCATGTCCATCCGGCCCGACCGCCGAGACCGACGCCGACAATGCACGCAGCGCGGCGTGATCAAACACCATGCCCCGGCGCTCGGCGAACCGGCACGCGATCTTTTCGCACAGTTCACGATCGGGCGGGTCCACCCGTGCCACCATGCCTGACATAAACCGCGACACGAGCGCGTCGCTGAACTTCTTCACATGCCGCGGGTGTTCGTCGCACGCCAGAACGATCTGCGCACCCCCGAGTTCCAGTTCATTGAAGGTGTGCAGCAACTCGGCCTGGGTCGCCGACTTGCTCGCAAGGAAATGAATATCGTCGATGCAGAGCAGGTCGACGCGCCGGTATCGCTGACGGAATCGTTCCATCGAATCGCGTACCGACTTACCGCCGCCGTTCGCTCCGTTCTTGGACTGGCCGTTACCGCTGGAGCCGCTGTGGCTGTTGCCGCTGGGGCTGCCATGTTCGCCGGCGTGGATCGACGACAAGAACTCGTTCGTGAACGCTTCGCCTGTGATGAACCGCACGATCGCACCGGGACGTCGCTGCTTGAACCGCAGCGCAACTCCTTGCAGCAAGTGTGTTTTTCCCATCCCGCATGGGCCATGAATGAACAACGGCCCGAACGAACGGAGCGGGCGGGCACGCGGCGCCTTGTTCGCCGACCCCATCATCGCTCGCTGTCGGTCTTCATCCGAATCGACCGGGTCCGACTCGGCAAGCCGCGCCGCGGCGTCATACGCCAGCCGGTTGCTCTCGCCGACGATGAAATCTTCAAGCCGGTACCGATCGCTGAGAATCGATCGCGCTTCGTGGGCACCCCGCGCCCCACCGCGGTGCCCACCGACCTTGTCGGACCCACGGTCTTCACGTCGCTCCATTTCGTCCGGACGGCGTTTGCGAGATCCGCCTTCTGTCCCCGCCGACTTCCAGGTTTGCTGACTCACCCGATCGGCGTCGGCGGCGTCGTGCTGACCGCCTTCCGCGACGTCGTGCTCCCGTCGCGCCTCCACGCGGTCGCTGCCTCCACCTCGCGCTTCCACTTCAATACAGAACCCATCCATACCCGCCACGTTGGACGCGGCTCCACGCAGGGCCTCCCCGAATCGCCGCTCGATCATGGATGCCATGAACCGTGTCGGGACCGCGATCGATAGACGACCGGCGTCAAAGCGCATCGCTACTTGTGAATCAAAGTACCGAGCAAACGCCTCGGCTCCTATCTCACGCGCGATTTCCCCGCGGAAACGATTGAGCACGCCGGACCGTTCGCCCGCTCCAAGCCGCGACGCGGCCGCATCGCTTCCATCGCCATCGGCGCCGCCATCCGCACCCCGTGCCGCCTCGCCCTCGGCTCCACGCTCGTGCCGATCTTCTCCGATCCGTGTTGCCCGCTCCCGGCCTGTCGGTGCCGACTGCAAGCGTTTGGCCCCGACCCGAGCACCGTCCGATTCGCTGCGCCTCTCCAATGCGTGCCCCTCCGGCCGATCCTCGGCCGATGAACCGATACCCGGCGCCGTCCAATGACGACACCGATTCGACGGCATTGCTGCCGACTTGATTGTGGTTCGAGTCCGTCCACGCACCGGCACTCCCGATCAGTGCCGACCCTGCCATCAGCCTGCGGGCTGCTCACGCCGATATCTTGGCAGCCCATGCTACAACATGGGCGTGCATTCGCCGTGGTTTGCCCGCGTGCTGGATTGCGGTAAGGGTCGCACCGATCCGTGAAATCCTCGGTCGGTCCATCTCCATGACCAAGAACAGCGTAACGCACACGCGATGAAAACTCAATCGCCTCATGTCAAGATTCTGTTTCCACACCCGCGTTAGGCATGGAAAAAACACGAGTTATGCCCTACAAAAAATGTTGTACACCCGCCGACGCCCGACGCGCGATTCGCGTGGAAAAACCTGTGGAAAATCCCGCCCCACTCATACCCCACGCGACGCTCGCCAATCGTTGTGGCAGTTCTTTGCGCGGCACACAATAGGTGCCCCGCCCCTTCCCTTGCACCTCGTCTTCGATCTTCGCTTCTACCGTGTCTTGAACGACCGCACCACCTCGATCAACGCCATGGTCTCTCGCCCGACAACACCACCATGAGCCGTGATACCCCCTGATCGTGCGAGGTGCTTGCTTCGCTCACCGCATCTCCCGCAATCGCGCGCATCCCGCCATCTTCGCAGTTGCCGAACCGAGCGTGCGGCACTGGTTCACCTATTGTCGTGCATGACTCATCGCCCGCCCGACCGCTCCCACTTGCTGACCGAGCAAGCCAACCCTCGTTCACGTTCGCTGCACTTGTCTTCGGTCGATGAATGCGTCGAGATGATCATTGACGAAGACCGCACAGTCGCTTCGGCTGTCGATGCGGCCTCGGCTGCGATCACCCGCCTGATCCATGCTGCGCTCCCCGGTTTCGTGGCTGGCGGTCGGCTAATCTATCTTGGCGCAGGCACGAGCGGGCGATTAGGGGTTCTGGATGCCTCCGAATGTCCCCCCACTTTTTGTGTGTCGCCCGAGCGCGTGGTGGGAATCATCGCGGGAGGGGATGCCTCGCTGCGTCGTTCGAGCGAAGGAAAGGAAGACGAGCCTCACGGGGCGGTCTCCGAACTCCAGAGCCTTCGCCTGACACCGAACGACACCGTGCTGGGCATCGCCGCGGGCGGCACGACCCCGTTCGTGCTCGGCGGACTCCAGTGGGCTTCGTCGAACGCCGAATCGATCATTGGCTTGCTCACCTGCTCGCCCGTCCCCCAACCCGCGTTCGTGGGGCACTTGATCGTGCTCGAAACGGGGGCCGAGATCATCACTGGTTCGACGCGCATGAAAGCCGGCAGTGCCACCAAGATGGCCCTCAACATCATCTCGACCACCCTGATGATCCAATCTGGAAAAGTGTACGGGAACTTGATGGTTGACCTGCGTGCAACCAACGACAAACTCCGCGACCGTGCCGCACGCATTGTCAGTTCGATCACTGGGCTGCCGCGTGATGCCGCGCTGTCGTTGCTCGACCACGCCGGGGGCTACGTCAAAGCCGCGGTCGTCATGCACGCACGTTCGGTCGATGTCCACGAAGCCATGCGGTCCCTCGACTCGGCGGGCGGGCGGCTCGACCGCATCATCCAGTGAGTTCGTGCCGAACCAATCGCATATGCCGTGTGGAGAGACTCGTTCACACCCGTGGCTGCTTGTTCATCTGATACTTCACACCCCGTGAACCCAGTTCGTTCAAGAACTCATCGAGCATCCCAGGCATCATCCCCACAAACTCCGGCGGGTGTATGCCGGGCTTGCTCAGTTTCCCAGATGCCAGCATCCGCGCGGCGATCGTACATGGGAACGCCGTCGTCCGCGACATGCTCGTGAACCCCGTTGCCGGATCCATGACGTCGAACAGGTCGTAGGTCCAGCGCACCCGCCTCCCGTCCTCCTCGCCGTCGGCGATCACCCGCATTACGGTCAGGTCCGCCTCACCAGGTTCGTACGTCCACTTCGGGAACATGAGCGCCGAAATCACATCGATCGGCCTCACCATCGTGCCGCTCTCGGGCTGCCCCGGTTTCATGCCCACGCGAACGGGTTCGTGCGAGAATAGCCCGGTGTGCCGAAGAACCCGCATCAACTCGATGTGCCCGGGGTACCGCAACGTCTTCTCCTTCATATCCGGCACCTTCAGCGTGTACGCCAGCGACCGTAGCCCGTCGGTATTGAACGCTTCCACAGTACCCACATGCGGCAGGTCCATGAGTTCCGGTTCCGACAACGCCTCACGCACGACGATCTCCCCTCGTTCCACCAGCCGAGCGGGGCGCGTGTACTCCTCGATCACATCGTGCGGCGAGAACCCGGCTTTGTACTCAAAGGGCCACCGTCGCTCCCGCGGCAACCCGCCCACGTAGATTTCAAGATTTGAGCACCCTGCGAGCGTTGCCGTCGCGTGCCCGCAGATCATGTTCGACATCCCCGGCGCGACGCCGCAGTCCACGACCGCTGTCACCCCTTTGGACTTTGCAAGCGCATCGAGAGCCAGGCAATCCTCCGGCATGAAGCAAATATCCACAAAGTTCTTCCCGCACTCGATCACGGTGCGCAGGGTCTGAAACCCGATCGCGCTCGCTAGCGCGCCGACCACCAGGTCAAACTTTTCTATCGTTTGTTCCAGCGTGCGGGTGTCCGACAAATCCGCACGCAGGGTCTTGACGCGCGCCGGATCGCCGCCGCCCTTGCCAACCACCGACGCAACCCTGGCCAAGGCCTCGGGCCGAGCGTCCGCGACGGTGATTTCGAACCCACGCTCGCGTGCCAGGTCTGCCGCCATGACCGATCCGACCATTCCCGCACCCAGTACGATGATCTTCATGCCCTGCTCCCAACGTAGAAGGAACGAAACGCACCCCAACGTAGGCGCGGCGAACCCCATACCCCGCCATGCGTCCCGCGGCGGCTACGTGTAACGGTCTTCACCGAACTCACGCGTCTGCGTCTCAAATCAAATAAAAAAACGCACGTCTGGGCGTGCGTTGTGGGCGAAAACTATGGGTGAACACTGTCGGTGAACGCTCTGGAAGTACCACGTTTCGTGTTCGACGCGGCTTACCAGCCTTCGGTGATCTCTTCGGCCCCGCCGGCCCCGCGTCCGTCCTTGTTGTTCGGCGGACGCTTGGCTTTTTTCTTGCTGTTGCACTTGCGGTTCCCATCGCACATCGACTTCGGGGATTCCTTGGGTAGCGCCTTGCCCTGCAACTCCACGAGTGTCGATTGCTCGAGGTTGAGTACGAGTTCGAGATTCCGTTGGTAGTTCACATGCGAAACGGCAGTATCACTGGAATCTTGCTCGCTTTCCGCACTTTCTGCGAGGTAACGGAAGTGCTGGCGTGCTTTTCCTGATTCGATCATCCATTCCTGAGCGGGCATTCCGGACAGACGCAGCAGCCGTGCCCCGTAGTAGTACGCCGTTGCCAGTTCTTCCCGGCAAGAAGCCGCGAGTTTCACATCACCCTTGGAATCGGCTTCGATCTCTTCGACGAGTGCTTCGAGTTCGTTGATCCCGCCCCAGATATCGCCGGAACGAACGGTCGCGCGGGCCTGCGCCCAGCGGATCTTGCGGGCTTCGGTCGGCGCGGCGATGCCGAGCGTGTCTTGTACATGCCCGAGCGAGTCCGCCACTTCTTTCCACTTCGCCGCTGCTTCCGTGTATGCCTGATCTTCCATCTTGGTCACCAGCGCGGCTTGCGCGGCGTCGGTCGGATCCTGCGACAGGAACGCCACGCGACGCGCTTCGATCCCATCGAGGTGTTTGTCATACGCCACGTCCTGAGCCGCCATCGCGGCTTGTTCGGCGAGCATCGCGGCGGATTGCAGTTTAGCGGCACGATCTTGTACGTACGCCGTCTGACCGGGGCCAAAGTGGTACACCAACGCGCCCACGGGTGCGAGTGCCCAGAATGCCCAGCCGATGCGAGTCATTTTCATGCGTGAACTCCTCGTGTGACTATCTAATATATACCAGAAAGTTCGGCTCAAATGACCGGTTTCTGTCAGATTTCGATCGAAATTGTCCCGATCTCCGTAATCGATTGCATTGTGACCACCGTGCTGCGAAACAACAATTTCGGACCTTGATCGGAACTCGGATTGGCGGGATAGAACCTACGGAATGATGGGCGTATACTCCCTGTCACGAAACTTGAAACGGACCAATCCATGAACCAATCCGCCATTCTCGAAGGCCTCGTCAAAGCCTCACTCAAGAGCGATATCCCGCCGATCAGCATCGGAGACACCCTGAACCTGCACATGCGCATCGTCGAAGGCGACAAAGAGCGCATCCAAGTGTTCCAAGGCGTGCTACTGGCTCGCACCGGGCGCGGCGTGAACGAAATGATCACCGTACGCCGAATCGTTGAAGACGTTGGTGTGGAACGAATTGTGCCTTTGAACTCGCCGAAGATCGCCAAGATCGAGATCGTGCGTCGTGCCGACGCTCGTCGTGCGAAGTTGTACTACCTACGCGACCGGGTGGGCAAGTCACGTCGGTTGCGGGATCGGCGTCGTGGGCTCAAACACACGCTCAGTCACGCCGCGATCCACTGATTTGTGGGATAACACATCGTATTTCGCCACAAGCCCGCTCCGAGCGGGCTTGTTTTTTGGGTCGGGTCGGAGGGGCGCGGTCTAGAAAATGGAACCGAGCGTTGAACAAGGGGTGATTCATCGCAAAAAACAAACAGGCCCAGTCCTGTTCGGATCGGGCCTGCGCTGACGAGTTGTGGTTCCTCTGCCCTAGAGTGTTCTCGCCGATAGAAGATTATCACCTATCTTCGAGAAAATTGCAAACTGGGCGGTTTGGGTAGTTGTGGTGAGTAGCGTCGATCATGTCCGCGGATAGTGAAGTTGCACTCAAAGTAGGTTTGTTTACGACATCCGGGCACCGTCGGGCCTTGTCATTCAGTTGGATGTCGTCAAGACCGACGAGCGCGGCCGCACGATCGAGGTTCATGCCCTGCGGCACACGTTTGGCACGCACCTCTCGAAGGCGGGCGTCCCGCTGCGGACAGCGCAGGCCGCGATGCGGCACAGCGACCCAAGCCTCACGGCCAACGTCTATACCGATCCAAAGCTGCTCGACGTGGCGGGCGGTGGCCAGCCTGCCCGACCTGCCGCTGGGCGGGGTTGGCGAGCGAACGGCAGCAGTGGCCGCGCACTGATGTGAAGCACCTCCCGGTCCGGCAACATGTCGCTACTTTCCGCGTTCGCTCAGGACGTGGTAGTGCGGGTCTTCGCTGATGTTGGCCTCGACCAGGTCGCCGGCCTTGTCCAACATTCGGCGACAATCGTCGCTGAGATGCCGCAGGTGCAGGCGCTTGCCGAGTTTCTCATATCGCTCGGCGAGGGCGTTGATGGCCTCGAGCGCGGACTGGTCGTAGACGCGGCTGAAGTAAAAGTCGATGACCACGTCCTGCGGATCGGCCTGGGGCGTGAACAGGTCGCGGAAGCGCGTCACGCTGCCGAAGAAGACCACGCCGTGGAGCTGATAGATCTTGCTCCCTTGCTCGTTGAAGGACACGTCCGCGATCAGGTGCTTGCTCTTGTTCCACGCGAAGACCAGCGCGGAGAGGGCTACACCCAGGATCACCGCGGTGGCCAGGTCGTGCATGACCACCGTGTACACAGCGACCACGAGCATGATGAGCACTTCCGCCAGCGGGATGCGCCGCCAAGTCTGCAGCGTCGTCCACTCGAATGTGCCGATCACCACCATGAACATGACACCCACCAGGGCCGCCATCGGGACCGCCTCGATGTAGGGTGCGAGGAAGAGGATAAACAGCAGCAGCGCGACCGCGGCGGTGATCCCTGACAAGCGTCCGCGGCCGCCCGACTTCACGTTGATCAGCGACTGCCCGATCATCGCGCAGCCGCCCTTGCCACCGAACAGGCCGCAGGTGATGTTGGCAACGCCCTGCCCGACGCACTCTCGGTTGCTCTTGCCGCGCGTCTCGGTGAGCTCGTCGACGAGCGTCAGGGTCATGAGCGATTCGATCAGCCCCACGCCCGCGAGGATGAGCGAGAAGGGCAGGATGATCCAGAGCGTCGCCAGATTCATCGGCGGCAGGGAGAAGTCCCACCATGCCGGGCGGGGCAGGCCGCCGGCGATGCCGACCTTGGCGGCG
>JBGSIF010000318.1:0-5559 GCA_041742635.1 Phycisphaerales bacterium | reverse complement strand
CCGGCTGGCGAGCAACTCGCTGCTCGAAGGCTTGGTGATGGGCGAGATCGTTGGGCGGCTGGCGCGCGAGGCGGCCAAAGCGTCGCGGCTTGGGGCGGCCTCAAATGGGAACACCAACGGGAATGCGGCTCACGGGAAACTCGGCGGGGAGACCGCCGCGAGTCGCTGGTCCGGCGCGGGTGTCCCGCCGGCACCGATCCCGATCGTGAGCGATATCCGCCCGTCGGAGCACGGGGAGATCGACCTGGCGGATGTGCTGTCGTCGCTGCGGTCGGCGATGTGGCGGAACGCCGGGATCGAGCGGACGGAAGCGCGGCTGCGGGATGGAGCGGACATGATCAACTTCTGGGCGCGCTATACGCTGGACAAAATCTTCGACGACCCGCAAGGGTGGCAGGCGCAGAACATGTTGCTAGTGGCCGCGTTGATTACGCGGTCGGCGCTGTGGCGGAAAGAATCGCGCGGGTGCCACTGGCGGAGCGATGCTCCGGAACCGAAGCCAGAATACCGCGTACACGATTGCTGGCGTCGAGCAGCGCGGACCGGGACGGGGGGGGCGGGGGGAGCGGGGGGGAAGGTCGCGTCGGTGGAGCCGACGACGAGGGCGGTGGTGGATGCCTTGGAGCGAACGTGAGCCGATGTGCTTCAAGAAGTCCGGGGCGGTGTGAGCCGGGATGGTGCGCGGAGCGAAATCCGCGGCGCGTCTTGTGCCTCGTTTTGACGGCGTGGGGTGCTGTGTCGCTGATCGTTCTGGCATCGTGCGCCCAGGAAACGAAGGTTGTGAAGTACCATCCGTTCCTGGCGAACCTGCCGGATGCGCAGACGGGCTTTGCGCCGGTGGGGGATCGGTTTGATGGTGCGAAGAACCCGAACATGATGACGGCGGCGGACGCCGAGCGGATGGTGGTGACGAATCCGGACGGGTCGGTGACGCTGCCGTCGAACAGCATCAGGCAACTGATGTCGCAGGTGGTAAACTGCTTGCAGGCGGACGAACTCGAGTTGCTACACGATCAGTTGGTATCGACGACGACGAAGGGGGAGTACCGGGAGCGCGGGAAGGATTCGTTCGCGTTTGTTGAGTATCTGAGCCGGAATAGGGGGGATGTGCTGGAGATGTTCCAGCGGATGCCGATGGCGGAGAACACGCCGGCGGTGGCGATGCACCAGCCGACGCGGAACACGTTCAAACTGCAACTGACGGGGATCGCCAAGAAGGGACTGAACTACACGACGATGTGGGTGACGCAGGAGAAGGGGACGTGGAAGTTGATGTGGATGGAGTAGGGCCGAGGGTTACCGGGATCGAGTGCGCTTCGCGGCTTTCTTGAGGGCGCGGTCGATCTTGTCGGCGGTGGGAGTGCTCATCGTGTGCTTGCCGGTTTCGAGTCGGCAGACCGTTTCGACACGGATGCCGGCGAGATCGGCGAGTTCCTGTTGAGACAGCCCGAGTCGGGCGCGTTCGGCGACGAGTTTGCGCGCCAACGAGGCACGGGAGTACTCGACGGCGGGGTAGTTCCCGTCTTTATCCGGGCGGGGGAGCGGCGGGAGTTCCGCCGCTTTGGCAAGCCCACTGAGTCGCTCGAACTCGATACGAGGGACGATGACGTAGTCTTGCCCGCCGAGCGTTACGTTGGCCTTGTCGATTCGGAACGTCATGGATTACCTCACTTGCTCGTAGAACCCATCTCGATGCCCGATCCTCGTCACTCTGACCGATGCGATGGCACCTTTTCCAGATACCGAGAACTGCACGCGATAGTCACCGGTGCGAAGCCGGAACTGCCCAGCGAGTTCGCCCCGCAGTGGCTTGGCACCGCTGATATCCGGCCACTTCGCCAACCGTTCAAGGACCGCGTGGACCCGAGCGTGCATCTTGAAGGGCAACTCGTCGAGTTGCCGTCGCGCGTCCGGCGAGAGGACCACGGATGCCATGTCAATAGAATATTGGGTATTGCGAAGCGTGTCAAGTAATGACTCCGCGCGCATCGTGGCGCTGGCGTGGCGTGTTGGCTGGACCGAGGGGATCGATCGCGCGGTGATTCCAGAACGGAATACAACCTTTGATGGAAATGGTCGCTGAACGCACAGGCGTCATCGGAAATGACGGGGATTATGTGAGGTACTGGATCGCGATCCCGCTGATGCCGCGGCCTCGTAGAGCACGATGCCCGTCGCAAGGGCTTGGTGCATGACCGGGTCTGGGGTGGCCCCCAAATGCAGCGGGTGCCGCGGATGCACGTCGATAGCGAACGGGTGATCCATCGAGAGACAGGCCTGTTTGAGCATCGCCGACATGACGGCGATGGGCGTGCCTTCAAACGGGAGCACGACCAAGAGGTCAACATCCGAGTCGGGGCGAGCCGCATCGGTGGCCCGCGAGCCGAACAGAATAACTTTGTCCGGTCGGAACCGCTCGACCAAGCGAGCCGTCAATCGATCGATGTCCGCGAGGGTGGGTTCCATGACGGGGAATCATAGCAAATGGTCGCGGTCTTGAACCATGATGTATGACGAAGGCAACATTCACTCCTCCGAAGAGGCAGGGTGCAAATCAGCGACCGTGCGTTCTTGCCAGCCGCCAGAACTCGGATTTCCGCCTTGGCAGAAGGGGCACAGGCGATGATGGATGTCGCTTCCGTTTGCCGCGTAAACGGCGCTGCACTTCAGGCATCGCATTTTATACAGTCGTTGGTTGTGGTCCGTGCCTGGGATTCCCAAAGTACCGAGGTTCGCTTGATCGTTGGGGTTGATAAAACCGATTTCAGTGGTACTGCGCTGGCGCATGACGGTGGCTCCAGAATCATCGGTGGCTGCGGCGGGCACGCCGAGGTGCTCGGTGGTGCCGGCTGCCCAAACGACACGCATGGACGCAGGTGATTGATGGGTAGAGCGCAGGGGGGTGAGGTCAAGGTTTGATGATACCACGATTGATCGAGTTCCGTTTCTCTCAACTCTTCCCGGTCCTAACCTCCAGACATGTCCGATGCCCCCCCAACCCCGACGACCCCGCCCGGTGTTTCACCGATTGCTCCGTCCGCGGACACACCCACAGGCGAACAGTCGAGCGCGGCGTTGGTCCGTTCGCTTGGCCCGGCCGGGTTACTGGGCATCCTCTGGACCGCCGCCCCGGCGATATGTGGATTCATGCTGCTGGCGCGGATCCAGCCGCTGGAGGAGTGGCTGAATCAAAGCCCGACGCTCGGGCTGGCGGGGTACATCGCGGTCTTCATCGTCTCGGCGGGGCTGGGGTTCCTGCCGACGTATGCCCAGTCGATCCTCGGCGGGTGGGTCTTTGGGTTCGCGTGGGGATTCCCTGCGGCATTGATCGGTTTCGGCGGCGGGTCGCTCGTCGGGTACTTCGTCGCCAAATCCGTCTCGCAGCAGCGCGTGCAGGACGCGATCGACGCGAGGCCGAAGTGGAAGGCGGTGCGCGAGGCGCTTGTAGGGCAGGGGTTCTGGAAGACGTTCATGATCGTGTCGTTGGTGCGGCTGCCGCCGAACTCGCCGTTCGCGGTCACGAATCTGCTGCTGTCCACGACGGGTGTGAAGTTGTTGCCGTACACGCTGGGGACGATGGTGGGGATGGCGCCGCGGACGGGGCTGGCGGTGTTCCTCGCGGCGGCGGCGGCCTCGACGGGGGCCGAGGACATCCAGTCCTTCGTGGCGAAGAAGGGGAACATGTGGATCTTCATCGGGGGGTTCGTGGTGTTTTTTACAGTCTTGGCGATCATCGGGTCGTTGGCGAACAAGGCGATTGCGCGAGTGACGGCGGCACCCAAACCCGCAGGCAGTGTGGATTCGACCGTCGCGGAATGACAGGGTCCAAAGGCACCCAAATGGGCGTTCAGTATGCTGTTTGTTTGTATGACACGGCCCGGATCAGGCTGAAGTGTTGAAGTGGCGAGGCGGATGGTGTCGATAGTTCGGGTATGTCTTCGCTGGGATCAAGCGGCGGACTTCCCGGGGTGTCGTCGGCGACGCCGGTGCATCGTGTCGGAGCGGGCGACCCGGACAAGCGGCGCGGGCAGCAGGACGGGAACCGGCGCAAGCCGCCTGGGGAGGCGGCGCACGATTCGCCACATGATAAAGTCGAACTGCATGAAGGGGCCGCGGAAGTGCAGCCGGTGAACGATGTGGCAGCGTCCGCGCCGAAGGAGATCAATCCCGAGGAACCGCGCGAAGGCGAGCCGCGGCACATCGATGTGCAAGCGTGATCCGAAAGCACGGTTGGGTGAACCGAACCTACGCTTGGGCATGAGACGCGCCAAGAACGTGATGGGAAAGCCGCTGGAAGAATGCTCGGTCGCGCCGATGACGGGGTTCTTCCGAGACGGGTGCTGCAATACGGGCGGCGAAGATCGCGGGTTGCACCTGGTGTGCGTGATAGCGACGCGCGAGTTTTTGGAGTTCAGCAAGTCGCGGGGGAACGATTTGAGCACGCCGGTGCCGGCGTATCAGTTTCCCGGGCTGAAGCCTGGGGATCGATGGTGCTTGTGCGCGGGGCGGTGGCGTGAAGCGGCGGACGCGGGGAAAGCGCCGCAGGTCGTGCTGAGCGCGACGCATATGTCGATGCTGGAGTTTGCGACGCTGGAGGAGTTGACGCAGCACGCGGTGGACGCGCCGGTCGGGTGAGTCTTTTTTTGTGGGTTTGAACCACGCTCGACACGACGCCGGCGATGAGGTCCGCTGAATCGGCGTGCTTT
This sequence comes from Phycisphaerales bacterium, assembly GCA_041742635.1. Lineage (GTDB taxonomy): Bacteria > Planctomycetota > Phycisphaerae > Phycisphaerales > UBA1924 > JTS-AC122. The sequence continues at coordinate 853 of JBGSIF010000318.1, read as the reverse complement.
ATTTCCGGCGCGCGATTGATCTCATGTGATTTGACAAAAACAAAGAACCCCACTCGGAGAGTGGGGCTACCAGAGTTGGGCTACCCATCGTGATGGTCAACGGCCAGGACACCGGCGGCACCGGATGACGGCCGCTTATGGCTGCTGCGGTCAGGCCCTGACCAGATTCACGGGCCACCCATGCACCGGGCCCGGCCGTTGACCAACGCGACGGGACGAGTAGATCGTAGCCGGTGGTCGGTTCGCGGGCGATCGGATCTTTGGGCGATCGATAGCACTACGGTTGCGGTCCATGTCATTGTCGTTTGACATCCTTCATCGTTCGACGGTACACGCCGCCCGGGTGGGTCGGGTCACGACGCCGCACGGCTCGTTCGATACCCCAGCGTTCATGCCTGTGGGCACGCGTGGGACGGTAAAGGGGCTGTTCGCGGGGCATGTGGCGAGTACGGGCGCGCAGATCATACTGGGCAATACATACCACCTGCTGCTGCGTCCGGGCGATGAGGTAGTACGGAAACTCGGCGGTCTACACCGGTTCATGAACTGGCACGGGCCGATCCTGACTGACTCAGGCGGGTATCAGGCGTATTCGATGGCGGACATCAACAAGGTGTCCGACGACGCGGTTACGTTCAAGTCGATCATCGACGGGAGCCTGATCACACTGACGCCGGAGCGAGCGATCGAGATTCAGAACAATCTGGGTGCGGACATTATTATGGCGTTTGATGATTGCCCGCCGTCGGTGGATCCGGACGCTGGGCCGGTGAACCAGACTCGGTTGCGGCAGGCCGTCGCGCGGGACGCACGGGCGTCGGCGGAGTCCGCGGGGGTGCTGCCGTTGCGGGAG
>JBGSIF010000317.1:0-1752 GCA_041742635.1 Phycisphaerales bacterium | reverse complement strand
CTTTAATTTTAATAGGAGCATTGGAAGCTTTAAAGTAGTCGGTAACTCTCTCAGGTCCGCCCCACGCCGACTCGACCGACGCGAACGCCCCGCCGCGTGATGAGGGCACATCGCGCGAGCCGAAAAGCCCGAAGATGCTGCGCAGGATGTGCGGGCGGCGGATGAGGTAGAAGCCGGCGAGTGCTCCGCCGACGTGGGCCGCCTCGCCCCCGGCGTTCCGCGTGCCCATCAACAAGTTGACCAGCGTGATCCCCATCAGTCCGTACACCGCGGTGCGCAGGCGCATGGGGATGATGAAATACACCTGAACGATCGCGTGCGGCTGGATAAACGCGGCGGCCATGAGCACCGCGAACACACCCGCCGACGCCCCGATCAGCGGGGTGTACACATCGTTGAAGAGCACGCCGGGGAGTTGGACGCCGAAGACGGTGCCGAGCAGGTTGAGGATGAGGTACATCAGCCCGCCGCACGCGCCGCTCAGGAGGTAGAACACGGCGTAGCGGCGCGACCCGAGGTACTGCTCGACCAACCCGCCGACGAACCACAGGCCGAACATATTGAACACGAGGTGCGTGAGGCTGGCATGGAGGAACTGGAAGGTGAAGAAGCGCCAGACCTCGCCCGCGAAGGCTTTAGCGGTCGAAAAATGTCCATAGGCGTAGATCGGGGGAAGGAACCCCTCGCGTTTGTAGCCGATGACAAGCGGCCGCCCGTCCGGCTCAGTGCGATTGGCGTCATAGATCGGGTTCCCGTAGGCGTCGCCGGGGAGATTCGGCATCCGCACGCGGACATTCTTATTCACGATTCCCTGCTTGCGGTCGGACTCAGTGATCGGGATGTCCGTAAAATAGACATACCCGAAATCGACGTTCACATCGATCGTGCGGCTCGGCATGATCCCACGCTTCAACAGCCCGGCGTCCGAAAGCGCGAGGTTACTGATTACAAAGACCGCCACGTTGATGATAATCAGCCACGAGTTGAACGAGAAGCGGCGCAAGCCCAACCAACCATCCCGGCGGGGGGTTTTGACGCGGTAGTAGTCACGATCCGAGATTCCCATGCGTCTTCCGTAGTAGTGTGGCGGAGCATCGTCGTCGCGTGCGCCGTGGATTGATTCCGATAACCCGATCCGACCGTGGGCGCGCGTCCGTCCCGCCCGGTGTCTTTATCGGCACAATGGTACGAACATTTCTCGTATCACGCCGCCGAACCTGCCGCGTTCTGTCAGTGTACGGGCAGTGCGTGCCGCTCTGCATCCCAGACTCATACCACTGCAGCGTAGGGGGCATGGCTCGATCCGTTGATCGTTGGGTGTGATGATGTGATGGTTCGACTCAAACTGATTGACCGCCGCGTGGTGCCCGGTCGCCGTACCCTCACCCTCGTAATGCCCCCTGCCACGTCCGATCCCCGCGACACGCCGGCGATGCGCCAGTACTACCGCTTCAAGCGCGAGTATCCTGGATGTGTGCTGCTGTTTCGCATCGGGGACTTTTATGAGATGTTCGACGACGACGCCGTCGCGGTCTCCAAGGCGATCGGGCTGACCCTCACACAGCGCACCGAAGGTGTTCCGATGGCCGGGATGCCCTACCACCAACTGGAGGTCTACCTGCGCCGGCTGTTGGACGCGGGTTTCCGTGTCGCGGTCGCGGAGCAGTTGCAGGACGCCGCCGAGGCCAAAGCCGCGAGCGGCGGCGCGTCGGTCATCCAGCGCGGCGTGACTCGCGTCGTCACGCCGGGCAC
>JBGSIF010000316.1:0-12177 GCA_041742635.1 Phycisphaerales bacterium | reverse complement strand
GAAGACCCACCACGCCGGCCGCCCTGTCGGCCCGAACGCAAGCCGCGCCACCCGCGCCACCCGGCGCGTGTGGACCCACTCCGCCAGCGTCACCAGCCCGAGCACCCCCGCCGCTATGACGACATGCCACATCACCACGGCGTGTACCTCAATCCAAGCAGCCCGATCACATGCAGCCCCAGCACGATCAGCCCCGCCAGGGCGAACGGCCTGAAATGATCCATCGGCACCGTCCCCACCGCCTGGAACTGCGCGGGACGCATCCGACCGATGTGCTGGAAGACCTTCCGAAGCGTCTGCGCATCGGCGGCTTGGAACGCTTCGCCGCCCGTTCGCGTCGCTATCTCGACCACTTCATCGGGGATGTCATCACTCGCCACATGAATGTGGTAGACCGTGATCCCGGCGTCCTTGAGTTCATCGGCGATGTCACCCTCCGCGAACCCGTCGCCAAGGTCCGAACTCGCGCCGTCGGAAACCAGGATGATCATCCGGTCCCCCTGCTCCGCCTCCGCTTGCATGTTGGAACTCGCGTACCGCAGCGCGGCACCGATGCGCGTGCCGGCCATGTGTATCGGCTGACGCTCGGGGTTCGCAAACGGGAGCGCGTTGCGGATCGCCGCCAGGTCTTTCGTCAGCGGTACCCATCGGATCTGATGCGAGCCGAACAGCGTGAGCCCGAACGCGTCCCCCTCTCGCCCTTTCGTGAACTCCTCGATCGCCTTCGTCGCGTTCCCGTACCGATCCTCGGCGGTCATGCTCCCCGACACGTCCAGACAAAACATGATGTTCGTCAGGCTCCTGGCATTCTTTGGCTGTTTGAACATCTGCGGCCCGGCGAGGATCAGGATCGCGCCCGCCAGCAACAACGGCGGCACGCAATCAAACCCACCGAGCAACCACTTCAGCCACCGCCGCCGCGCGTGGTCCTGATGATCGAACGGCATCACCAGTCCCCAGCCTCGCATCGGCACCGCCCAGAGCAGCAGCACCGGCACCGCAAGCAGCACCAGCAAGTAAGGGTGTGTGAAGGTCATGCGCGGGATCCTTCTAATACGCCCGCCGACGCTGGTACTTGAACCCCCGCCATCGCACGATATGGCTCGAGCAGCGCCGCGATATCTTCGCTCGGGCGCGATGCTCCCGAACCCCGTGAGTGCAGCCATCGCTCGACCGCGACGAGCAGTTGCCCCGCCGCTGGGTCAGCCCGGATCCGTGCAATCGCCTGCGCCGGCGAGAGCGACGCCAGCCCCAGCCGTTCGCGCCAGAACGAGAGCAACAACAACTCCAGCCGTCCCTGTTCTGCGACTGATAGTCCTCGATCCGCCGCGGCTTCCACGAGCGGCCGCAGCAACTCCGACAGCGTCGGCGGCGGCGCTGCCACCGGTGCCGGCGCTTCCGCTTGTTTCCGCATCATCCGCCGCACCAGCACGATCGCCGGCACCGCTACCCACAGCCCCACAAAGCCGTACATCAGCGTGCGGTAGTTCCCCTCGAGCAAATACGTCGGATGCTTGGCACTGAACAAGTCCGTCCCGTGCTTCTCGGGCAACTGCGACACGATGCTCACGCTCAGGTCCGGCAGGTCCGTGAGCGCCTGCCCGTCCGCACGCTCGACGAACTCGCGCAGGTCCACCGTTCCCGCGACCGCGCCGATGAAACTCACCTTGTAAGTCCGCGCCCGGCCCGGTGCCGCACCACTTGGCGAATCCATCAGCGCCACACGCACCAATGTCGGCGATGTGATCGCTTGATTCGGCTTGGCCCGCAGGATCGCTCCGGCGTACTCAAATGTAAACTCCCCCCCGACCCCGCGCGACGCCGTAGCGCGGACACGCCCCACCTCGGGCTTGGGTGCCGACGCCTGCTGCGGCTGCGCGAATACCGCGCTCATGCACACGAACACGCCTAAGAACACCGCTCGCCTCGTCGCACTCCCAACGCTCATCCTCGCCCTCCCGCGATACCTGGGCGTGACCCAAGAAAGTTCCGCAGCGGGGGAATGAACGGCAGGTCCGACTGCAGCCGCAGGTAACTCACGCCGCTGCGTGCAAAGTCCGTTGCCATCCGATCGGCCCGATCCCACCGCGTCCGTCCGCGCCCGACAAAGGCTTCCCCGGACTCCGCCTCGGCTCCACGATAAAAACCCGCCCGCAGGTCGCCCCGTTCCGCCGGGTCCATCAAGTGAATCGCTACACAGTCGTGTTTCTGCGCCGCGTGCCGGGTGGCGGCGAGCAGCCCGGGGTCGTGCAAATCACTCAGGATGAAAATCAGGCTTGCCCGATCCGCCCGCACATCCAAGTCCCGCAGCCGGTCCGCGACACGCGTCCGCTCGCTCATCCCCACCACGCCCCCCGCACGCAGCGGCTCGAGTGCCTGCCATAGGTCGCTCCGCAGCATACTGGGCTTCAATCGGGTTTCGCGTTCGCCGCCGCCGATCACACCAACTGGACTCATCCGACGTTGCCCGAGCAACCCGACGGCCGAGGCGATCCACACGCCCAGATCATGCTTTGTCAGTGCCGTCGAGCTCACGTGCATCGACGCCGACGTATCCAGCACGATGTAGATCGTCGTCCGCTTGAGCGTCTCGTATTCCTTCACGAACGGCTTCCCCGTTCTCGCCGTCACGCGCCAATCGAGCATCTTGATCGGATCACCCGGCGCATACGGCCTCGATTTGGCGTACTCCAAACCCGACCCCACGAACCGCGACACATCCGCGCCGAACGCCAGATCATCAGCCAAACGCCGCACGACCAGTTCAAAGTCGCCTCGGGCGAGTTCATCGGGGGGGCGGAGGATGGTGTGTTTGGTAGCGAACATCAGTTCGGTTCTATCGCCTATCCCCCAACGCCCTGTGCCCTACTCAATAATCAGCCTTTGAACGTGCGAGATGTGTGGAAGAGACACGAGTCGCTCAGCGGGAGGCACTCGGGAAACTCTCTATCCACGCTTCCCCATACCAAACCCCCCTATCCCCTTCGTATCACGCCAGCGATATCAAAATCCCCGCCAGCACCTCGTGCGGCTTCTTCCCCGTCGCCAGCGCCTCGTATGTCAGCCGCATCCGGTGCAGGATCACGTCTTCCGCCAGCGCGAAAAAATCCTCCGGCACTGTGTAATCCCGCCCGTGGATGAACGCACGCGCCCGCGACGTATGCACCAGTGCCAGCGCCGCACGCGGCGAACATCCCAGTTCGATGTCCGCGTGCCCCCGTGTCATATTCACCAGTTCAACACAGTCACGCACGAACACGTCGCTCACATGCACATTCTGCACGGCGGTCATAGCCGCCGTCAAATCCTTGATATGCATCTTCCGCGAATCGTCGATCGCGTCGAACGCTGTCATCGGCACCGCCCCGTCCCCTTGCCGCTTCAGTTTCAGTTGCAGGCTCCGCCGCACGATCTCCGCTTCGTCCGCCGGTGTCGGGTACCCCAGCCGGTGCCGGAGCATGAACCGGTCCAACTGCGCCTCGGGCAACTCGAATGTCCCGGCCTGCTCCACCGGGTTCTGCGTCGCAATCACCAAGAACGGCGCGGGCAACTCGTATGTCGTGTCGCCGATCGATACCTTCCGCTCCTGCATCGCTTCGAGCAGCGCCGACTGCACCTTCGGCGACGCACGGTTGATCTCGTCCGCCAACAACAGATTCGTGAACGCCGGCCCCCTGTGTACCCGGAACTCCCCCGACTTCTGATCCAGTATCTCAGACCCCACAATGTCCGACGGCAACAAGTCGATCGTGAACTGCACACGCGACGACTTCAAATCAATCGCTCGCGCCAGCGCCTGCACCAGCAGCGTCTTGGCGATCCCGGGCACGCCTTCAAGAAGTAAGTGCCCACCCGTCAGCAGTGCGATCAGGATGCGCTCAACGACGACATTCTGACCAACGACGGTCTTGGCGACTTGCCCGCGAACATTCTCCGCGAACGGACACGCGCCCACCGGCGGCATGTTCGTTGGTGCCGTCCCGGTGTGATTGCTCTGCGCCGCGGCTGTGTTCGTCATCGTCATGGGTTATCCGTTCTGATTCGATTACTTTCGCAATCGTTCGGTCCTGTATTCGTTCCAACTGAGCCGATGGCCCAAGCAATCGATCACGCGTTCGTTCAGAGTGATGGTTTCGCTCGATCAGACATCCCGAATCCACCCTAGCACACACCAACCACACTCAACCGGGCTTGGTGTCGTCTGGCATCGCCGCGGGCATCGGTTCGGCGAGCAACTTGCTAATCACTTCTTTGACTTTTTCCACCTTCACCCCCGCCGCTCGCACCACACCCGCTCGATCCACAATTACGATCGTCGGACTCAGTCGCACCCCGAGTGAAGCGGCCAACACTCCCGATTTGATCGCTGGGGGTGCTTTCGGTCCACCCGCCATGACGACCTCGCCGGGCTTGTCACCCGCCGTGACCCCTGCTTTGGCGTCTGCGTCTGTCTTGGGTGCCACGATCGCCGCGTCGTGCATAATCGGGACCGACGCCGACGCGGCCTTCAGCACCGCGCCCGCTCCCGTCGGCCCATCCCACACCGCTCGGCTATCGCACACACCCGCAAACACCACGCCCTGAGGCCCCATCTCCGGTGCGATCTTGTTCAGTTCCGCCAACTGCGACATCGCCACACTGCTCTCGTGCGACACGAACGCCAGCACGACTACTTTCCCCTTTACGTCGTCGTTTTTCACCGCCTCCCCGCTCCACCGCTCGCTCGACATCTCGGGCAACTTCTTCCCCTCGACCGCTTTGAGCCACGCCGGCCTCGCCGCGCCCGCGTAGTACCACGATGCCGGATTACCCGACCCGCTCCCGTCCGCTCCAACCCCCGCCGGCCCCGGCTCGGCGATGAGCATCTCCACCACATCATGCACCCGGTCGGGCAGCAAGCCCGCCGCACGAACGATCCCGTACTTGTCGATCGCCACATACGTGGGCCAGAACTGGAGGTTGTACGCCTTAACGGTGTCGCCCCCTTTGTCCTTCATCACCGGGTAGTTGATCGATTTTTGCTTGATCACCGCGTCGGCACGATCCCACCCGTTGCTCGAATCATGCACACCAATGAAGACAAGCCCTTTGTCTTTGTAATCCGACACGAGTTGGACGTTCTTGGGGATCGCCGCCATGCACGGCCCGCACCACGTCGCCCAGAAATCCAAAATCACAACCTTGCCCAGCGACCCTTCGATCGTCACGGCGTCGCCGATCCACGTCTCCGCAGACAGCGCCGTTGCCGGTTTTCCTTCCACACTCTTGAGTTCTTTTGGTCGGTTCGCGCCGTCGTAGAACCACTCCGCGGGTATCTCTCGCTTGCTCTGCCCGAAGCACGACACCGCCGGCAACATCGCTAGCAGGATCCCCGCCGTCATCCCAACCACCGTTCGCCGCATGACCTCACTTCGCCGGGCATCCATGTCCATTCCCTTTCGACTTGGTTCGATCGTACTGATTGTACAGGAACTCGGCTGTGGCGGTGCGGCCGCAACAACTCCATTCTCCACGACCCACTCGAAATCCCCGAACCCAAAAACACATGCACCGCAAGGAGACTCCCTCGCGGTGCATTCGTGCTGCAATGACCCCATGGGGATTCGAACCCCAGTTTCTAGGATGAGAACCTAGCGTCCTAGACCGGACTAGACGATGGGGCCAGCGGGGCTGAACCGGGTCCGGACGAACTCAAAAATAGGCATCGTCGCTCGTTCTCTCAAGTTTTATGCGACGTCGCATGCCCAACTAACCAATCAGATGCACCCGGTGAAGAAACACCCCAAGAAGTCGAAGAAGTCCTGCGAGTTCGTCACGCCGTCATCGTTGAAGTCCGCGTTATTCGCAAAGAAGTCCGACAGAAAATCGAAAAAGTCCTGCGAGTTCACACAGTTCACGTTGTTCCAGTCGCACGCACAGTTCAGCGGCGGCGGAAAGCCGATCACACGCACAATCCGGTTCCCGCCGCCATACGTCCCGAACAGAAAATCCCCGGTCACCGGGTCGATCACGGCCCCTTCCGCGCCGCTCAGACCGCTGACGAACACGCGCCGCGATGCCGGGTTCGGATCGCCGTTCTCGTTCACGTCATACGTCGCCACGATGCCGAACCCGTATTCGCACATCAGGATCGCGGGATTGGGGAACGCCTGCGAGCACCCCGGCACGTACACAAACCCTTCCGGCCCACCGTTTATGAAAATATCGCTCGTCACTGTCCCGAACGTGTACAACCCGTCCATCCCGACGCTGTACGGCACGTCGTACCACCGCCCCGCGCTATAACTCGACACCTTCAGCCGCCCCTCCCCAGGCTGCCCCGGCGGCACAAACAACAACCCGCCCGTCGTGCCCCCTACACCCGACGGAAAGAGCGGACTCAGAACGTCGAACGCCCCGCTGTTCCCCGGCCGTACCTGCCCGATTTCATTCAGCGGATACCGCGACACAAACAACGTCCCGTTCGGCGCAAAGTCCAACCCACCGTCGTTGTACGCTCCGTCCGCGAAATCCACCGGCTCCCCAAACCCCGTGATGTGCCCATCCATCCCCCGCACCACCGGCACGGCGTAAATCCTTCCCGTTGGGAGGTTCGCCTCTCCACCCATCAGCAGCACGTCCGAGTTCCCACGCTGGAACGCCATTCCGCCGTAGTTGATCGGCACCCCAACGACCGTCCCAAGATCTTGCAGCGTGTACACACCCGCAAACGCGGGGTCGAGCGTCTGCCCCGAGGCACCGCACACCGTCACCAGCCCGCTGACCAACGCCGCGACCGTCACGCAACGAATCATGATGTCTCCTTTGACCGGTTCATCTCCCCACCCGACCCGCGCACCCTGTTCTGGAATCCAACGAGCGCGACCCGTTCAGTCCCGCACCTAAGACTCTAACCCGCCGTTTCAAAACAACCACAGATCGACGTCTAAGCACGGGGTGACGAAATAAAAACGCCGCGTCTTCGCGGCGTTCGTGGTCGACTATTCTGGATATCGGACGTATTCAACCGAGGCTTGCCAGTCCGGCGAAACTCACTTCTTCCCGGCTTCCTTCTTCTTCGCCGCGGACGCCGCCGCCGCCTCGGCCAAGGCCGCCGACTTGATCTTCCCGGCCTGACGCGCCTTCACTCGCCACGCACGCCGTGCCTTCCACGCCTCCCCATCCACCAGGTTGCGCTTCGACAGCATGTCCATCATCGTGTCGCTCGGCTGCGCCCCCTGATCCAGCCAGTACTTCGCTCGCTCTTCGTCGAGTTTCACCTGCTTGGATTCGTCCTTCACAATCGGGTCATACCACCCGAGTTGCTCGATCACCGACCCGTCCCGGCGCGTTTGTTCATCGATCACATTGATCCGGTAAAACGGACGATTCCGACGACCCATACGCTGCAATCGAATACGAACCACGCGACTTCTCCAATGCCGGCTTGTCGCCGACTTCATGCTTCACACGCTGCAACTCACCTGCTCGACGCATGACGACCTGTCACGATCGCCGGAGCCGGGGCACAAGTTTAGCCACCATTCACGATGGAGCAAGTTCTACACGAACGCTCATTCCCCATCTCTTAACCAAACCGCCCCAGAACATAGTCCTCCGTCTGCTTGTTCTTGGGGTTCATGAACATCTCGGCGGTCGCTCCGGTCTCCACGAGCCGGCCTTCGTAGAAGAACGCCGTGTTGTCCGACACCCGCGCCGCCTGCTGCATGTTGTGCGTCACGATCACGATCGTGTAGTTCTTCCGCAACTCACGGATCAACTCTTCGATCCGAAGCGTCGATTTCGGATCCAGCGCGCTCGCCGGCTCGTCCATCAACAGTACCTCCGGCCCCACCGCAATCGCCCTGGCTATGCACAGTCGTTGCTGTTGACCACCCGATAGCCCGAGTGCCGATTTATGAAGCCGGTCCTTCACTTCGTCCCACAACGCCGCGCCCCGCAGACTCTGCTCCACGACCCGGTCCAGGTCGCTCCGCCCAACCTTGAAGTGGAGCCTCGGCCCGAACGCGATGTTGTCGTAGATCGATTTCGGGAATGGATTAGGCTTCTGGAACACCATCCCCACCTGCCGCCGAAGCCCCACCACATCCATATTGCGGTCGATCAGGTTCACCCCGTGCAGGTTCATTGTCCCCTCACACCGTGCGCCCCGTACCAGATCGTTCATCCGGTTGATCCACCGCAGCAGGGTGCTCTTCCCGCACCCGCTCGGCCCGATCAACGCCATCACCCGTCCCTTGGGCACGTCGAGCGTCACGCCGTGCAGTGCCTGAAAATCGCCGTACCAGCAGTTAAAATCGGCGATCTCGATCGCCCTCATCGTCTCGACCTGTTCCCCGCGCTGCGACGCCGCTCGCTCGGCGATCGCGCCCAGTGGATTCCCGCCGCGTGCAGCCACCGGAGGCTGCGGCGTCGAAGTTGTCGGCATGTCCGCGCTCATACTCGCCATGGTACTTCCTCAACCTCTTCCTATCGCCTCACGCCGAACACCGTGGGACGCTTGCTACTCTCTCTTTCCGAATACCTGCCGGATCACGATCGCTACCACGTTGAACACCAGCAGCACCCCCAGCAGCACGATGATCCCCGACGCCGCCAACTGGTGGAACGCGCTCTGAGGCTTCCCCGCCCAGTTGAAAATCTGAAGTGGCAACGCCGCGAACGAATCCAGCAAGTTATTCGGCGTCTGTAAAATAAACAAGAACGCGCCCGCCATCAACAACGGCGCGGCTTCCCCGATCGCCCGGCTCATCGCCAGGATCGCCCCCGTCATGATCCCCGGTATGCTCGACGGCAGCACGATCCGCCGAATCGTCTGCCACCGTGTACACCCCAGCGCCAGCGCTCCCTCTCTCAGCGAGTTCGGCACCGCCCGCAGCGCCTCGCGCGACGCGATGATCACGATCGGTAGGATCACCAGTCCCAGTGTCATGCCCCCCGCCAGCACGCTGGGGCCGAACGGCAACTGAAAGTAAAAGAACCCATCGGGGTTCCCGAACTGAATGAACCGTTTGGTGTGGTATTCCTTCACATCGCTCGGCGCGAAGACCTCTTCGCGTGCCGCCCCACTCTCGTCGCCTTCGACCGCGGCGGCGTCGCTCTGCTTCCCGGTCACGTTCATCGTGATCTTCTCGGGGGTCACTTCCCGGAACAGGCCCGTCACATCCCGCCCGTCTTTGAGCACGAACCGGTGTTCCCGGATGTACACATCTCGCCGATCGGCGATCTGATCCACCGGCACGCTCACCCCGCCGCGGTCCGGCACGACCAAGTCGATCACCGCGTCGGTTTCTTTCACAACCGAGCCTTTGATGACCTCGCCGCTGGCCGTTGTGAGGTACGCCATACGGTCGTACATCGTTGGATTGGTTCCGCCGAAGACCCCGAACATCCGCGCGAAGACCGTCAGCCCGATGATCCCGTACACCACCGACGGCACCCCCGCGAGGTTGCCGATATTGATCTGGATGAAAGTGTGCATCATCCGGGCAACCCGGCTGCGCGGTTTGTACTCCTCCAGCGCGATCGCCGTCGCCACACCCAGCGGGATCGCAAAGCCCGCCGCGACGCACGCCAGCCAGATCGACCCCCATAGCGCGGACTTGATCCCCGCCTTCTCCGGCTTACGCGACGGGAAGTTCTCCAGAAACTCCCACGACAGGAAGTGCCACCCATCACGGAAGATCGACCCCAGCAGCGTCAGCAGCACCACGATGCTCGCCAGCGTCGCCGCGATGCAGATCCCCAGGAAGATCCGGTCACGCACCCCGCGCCCCCGCCGCGGCTTGCCCACGCTGCTCAGCAGGCTCATGCGTACTCCTCCCGGTACCGCACCAACACGACCTGCCCGATGATCGTCAGCACCAGCGTGATGAAGAAGAGCGTCGCGCCGACCACATACGTCGAGTAGTATTCCAGCCCCCCCGCCGCGGCGTCCCCAAACAAGATCTGTGCCATCCACCCCGTCATCGTCTGCACCTGGTTCCGCGGGTCGGCGGTCATCTGCGCCAGCCCCCCCGCCGCGAGCGCGACGATCATCGTTTCACCCACCGCCCGGGCGATCGCCAGCAGGTAACTCGCCACGATCCCCGACAACGCCGCCGGCACCACCACCTTTGCCGACACGTCAAACCGCGTCCCCCCCACCGCGTACGCCCCCTCACGCAGGCTCCGCGGCACCGCCTGCAGCGCATCCTCCGACACACTGCACACGATCGGCAGCGTCATCACCCCAATCGCCAGCCCCGCGCTCAGCGCGTTGTACGAGTCCAGTTCACGGAACACCACCCCGTGCACCGACGACGGCAAGAACGCAAACGTCTCCGAGAACCCGTTCACGAACCCCTGCACCTTCTGCATCAGCGGCGTGATGAACGTCAGCGCGAAGTACCCGTACACCACCGTCGGGATCCCGGCGAGCACTTCCAGGATCGGCTTGAGCACCGCCCGCGCTCGCCGCGGTGCGTACTCGCTCAGGTACACCGCCGTCATCAGCCCCAGCGGCAGCGCGATCGCCGCCGCCACCACCGTCACCAGCCCCGTGCCGCAGATCAGCGGCCACACCCCGAAGTGCTTGTCCCCCCCCAAGAGCGGGGACCACCTTCCTGATGTAAAAAACTCCGTCACCGACGCGCCGGGGAGCAGAAAGAACTTCCGCGATTCCACCAGCAGCACGCCCACAATCGCGAACGTCACGAGGATCGTCAGTGCCGCCGACGCGAACAAGAACCCCACGATCCCGCGTTCCACCCACCATCGCGCGCGAATCACCCCCGGAGAGCGAACGCTCCCCACGAAACGGGCGGCGGGGTTTGGTGGGATCGGTGTGTCCATGCACGGATCGCGTCGGGGGCGGTTGCCGGGGTGGGCGCCCGCCGACCGGGCCGCTGTACCCGGCACTAGAATATGCGATCCCGACCCCGTCTACTTTTGCCGCCATGCGATGAAATGAGAATGTGGGAAAGATACCCCCGCGTTGGTGTATACCGGCGCTAGGTCCACCGCCGATCGTGCTGCCTCGCACCACGTCGCGTGTGTTCGCGGTTCTTCGACCCGACAACTCGTTTATTCGGGGTTCTTCGTCGTTTCGGGGGATCCCGAAGGGGTGATCGGATCCAGCGCGGCCTCCAGCACGACCGGCTCGTCCATCGCGTGGAGGCCGATCGCGCGTTCGAGGCGGTCGCGCATCAGCCGCCCGACCTTGAACTTCACGGTTCTTCTTTGCGGAACCTTAACCGGAACCAGCGTCTTTGGGTTCTGAGCCGTGCGCGGCGCGCGGTCTTTGACCTCGAAGACCCCGAAGTCGCGGAACTCGATCCGGTGCCCTTCGCCGACCTGATGGACGATCTGATCCAAAAAGGCCTGGACGATATCGCGCACTTCCGCGCGCTTGCGCCCGGTCCGTTCGCAGACCTGATCGATCAGTTCTTTCTTGGTGACGGTACACATGCAGCGGCCCACGGTGCGGCAACCCGCACGATAAAGGAAGCCCACACGGGGCGACGGACACCCACACGACGCGGCGGGCCATGAGGGGCGCGCCGACCGCCTTTCCGACACCCGAGAAGTCTCCGGAGACAGCGGTTTTCCCAGTATGCCAACTTTGCAAGCGGTTGTCAATACCAGATTTACAGTTCTCTCCAGCATTTTTTCCACCCACCCCCCATCCCCCACCACCGGCCCGCCTTCACGTCCCCCTGCGATGGCCGTATAAATCAATATGTAACCGATTGCAGTACCGCCACCCGCGCCGAATACAGATCGCCGCGATCCCCTGGGCTTCCCCCCGATCTGGGGGGGTGATCCCCTCGGGCATGAGCAGGACGTCGGCCGGGGCGACGCCCCGCAGTTTCGCCAGCACACCCTCGATCTCGGGGACATCGGTCTCGCCGGCGACGACGAACTTGAGTTGCCGCTCGGGGTAGGCATCGAGCAGCGATTGCAGCACCGCGAAGTTGAGCCGTCGGGCCTCGTGGCGTTCGCGCCAGACCCCGGCGGATTCGGGGGGGGCCGAGTTGGCGAGCTTTGGGCTGATGCTCATCAGGTCGGCGGCGACGGTGCGGAAGACCGTGCCCGCGGTTTCGATCGTGATGTGCATCCCGAGCGTGCGCAGAGCCGCGGCGATCGACTCGATCGCCGCGAAGATCATCGGCTCGCCCCCCGTGAGGACCGCGTGGG
>JBGSIF010000315.1:0-18236 GCA_041742635.1 Phycisphaerales bacterium | reverse complement strand
CGCTTGAGGGAGAGGCCGATCTTGCGGTCGTCGATATCGACGCGGAGGATCTTGACATCCACCTCGTCGTCCGCCTTGACCACGTCCTGCGGGTTCTCGACCTTGTGGTCGGCGAGTTCGGAGATGTGCAGCAGGCCTTCGAGGTCTTGTTCGAGTTCGACGAAGACCCCGAAGTTGGTGATCTTGGTGATCTTGCCGCGGACGACCATTCCGGGCTTGTAGTGCTCGGGGATCGCGTGGGCCCAGGGATCTTCCGTGAGCTGCTTGAGGCCCAGCGCGACGCGCTGCTTGGACTGGTCCACGTCCAGCACGACGCACTGGATCTTGTCGCCCTTCTTGAAGACCTCGTTGGGGTGCGTGACTTTCTTGGTCCACGAAATGTCGCTGACGTGCAGCAGGCCGTCGATCCCCGGCTCGATCTCGACGAACGCGCCGTAGTTGGCCAGGTTGCGCACCGTGCCCTCGATGACCGTGCCCTTGGGGTACTTCTCGCTGACGAGTTCCCAGGGGTTGATCTCGGTCTGCTTCATGCCGAGCGAGATCTCCTGCTTGTTCTTGTCGATCTCGAGGATCACGACATCGACTTCCTGATTCGGCTGCACGACCTCGCTGGGGTGGTTGACGCGACGGGTCCACGACATCTCGCTGATGTGGACCAGGCCCTCGATGCCGTCTTCGAGCCGGATGAACGCGCCGTAGGACATGATGTTGACGACCGCGCCGCGGACGCGCGAGCCGACGGGGTACTTCTTCTCGATCTCCTCCCAGGGGGAGATTTCCTTCTGCTTGAGCCCCAGGGCGATCTTTTCCTTGTCCCGGTCGATGTTGAGGACTTTGACCTCGAGTTTCTGATCGATCCGCAGCATGTCGCTGGGGTGATTGATCCGGCCCCAGGACATGTCGGTGATGTGCAGCAGGCCGTCGATCCCGCCGAGGTCCACGAACGCGCCGAAGTCGGCGATGTTCTTGACCGTGCCGTGGACGATGTCCCCTTCCTTGAGGTTCTCCATCAGGCGGCGCTTGGCGGAGTCGCGCTCTTCTTCGATCAACTTGCGGCGCGAGATGACGATGTTCCGGCGTTCGGTGTCGATCTTCAGCACCGCGGCCCGGATATCGCGCCCGATGAAGTCCCCGATCTCACCGGGGCGGCGCACGTCCACCTGCGACGCGGGCAGGAAGACCGGCACGCCGATGTCCACGAGCAACCCGCCCTTGATCTTGCGCATGACGCGCCCCTCGACCACATCCCCTTCGCGGGTGGTGTCGATCAGGCGCTGCCAGTTGAGCATCCGGTCGGCCTTGCGCTTGGACAGTTCGATCATCCCGCCTTCGGACTCAAGGTTCTCCAGGAGCACCTTGAACTTATCCCCGATGCGCAGGTCCGCGAGGTTGTCGAACTCTTCTTTGGGGATCATCCCCTCGGACTTGAGCCCGACCTCGACGACGACGAAGTCGCCGGAGAAACCGATGATCTTGCCGTCCAGGATCGTCCCCGGGGTGAAATCGGTCATCGACTCGCCCAGCAGGGTGTCCATCCCCTTCTCTGGGGTGAACTGCTTGCCCAGAGCCTGAAGCAGCATGGCATCGGCGTCGGAGTCGGAAATACCAAGGGACGCAATCAACATTTCATCGATCATGGGGATCCTTAAAGACACATCAGGCCTGCGAGGAGTTGGCGTGCAGAAACTGGAGGTATCGCCAGCCGGGCGTCGATGCCCGGTTGAATGTTCATGGCGATTCGGGTGTGGTCAACTCATTCGGACCCGTCGCTTCCACCGACCGGCGGAAGCATTTCGCGGTCACATGCCCCCAAGGGGCGGCTTGAGACCTATGAACCGTCTTCGCAACGCGCGAAGAAGAAGCGGTACCGGCAACATGGCCGGGAAGGGATGATATCCCGCCTCGGATGGAGTTTCTCAGTCCGCATCGGCTTGACCGACCTGCCGTAGCGCGACGAGGTCAAGGCAAAAACCGGGAACCGCGGCGGACGGCATTGTGCTCCCCGCCCCGGTCGATTCCGCGAATACGCCCGGGTCGCCCGGCTCACGACGCCAGCAACGCACTTTGCAATCATCCGGGTCGATCGCCCAGTACTCGCCCACGCCGTAACGCTGGTAGTCGCCACGCTTGGTGATCAGGTCGTACGGCTTCATCGAGGCCGAGAGTATCTCGATCACCATGTCCGGCGGGGTGTCGAGTCGGCTCAGCCTGCCGCGCCGGAGCCGATCGGTTCGGTACACGACGATATCCGGGTGGTACACGAGCGCGCGTGAGAAGACCACGTCTGTTTCCGCGAACACTCTGACCGATCGTGACTGTCGTGAAAAAGCATGCAGTTGCCCAAGCACCTCGAACGACTCTTCATTGTGCGGCGGGAACGGGCTTGGCGACATGAAGATCACCCCATCGACCAGTTCGTAGCGGTCGGAAGTTTCACCGAGCGCAAGATACTCAGTTGCGGACATCCGCAGTCCACTCAGCTAGCCGTCCGGTATTGTGAGTGCCGCAGACATGCTCAATAATACTCGGCTCACGCCTATGGCGAAGAAGGTGTGTACTGGGGCCGAAGTGTGAGTCTTCAATCTCGCTACTTACCGAACTTGTCCCAGAACGAGTCCGCGAAGTCGGTCGAGCCTTTCTTGTCCTGCTTCCACCGCCGGCCGATTTGCTTGACGCGTCGTTCCAGGTCGGCCCGGCGGGTTTGCGAGCTGGGCAGTTTGTATTCTTCGGTAGAAAAGCCTTGGCGAGCGACGACCAACCAGTTTGAGCGCCGATCTTGCAGCAGGGAATCGGGGGATTTCCCCTCCGGCGCGACCACGACACACGGTACGCCGGAGTCCGTCAGAAACTGAGCGGCGGCGGTCGCGTCCTGCCGAAAAAGGGTGGCGACAACGAGGTAGTTGTGCCCGCGCTCGCGCGGATCTTCGCCCAGCACGGGGAGTGCCGACCCCCCTGATGACGTGGCGTCGTTGCCTGCATCGCGGGAGTTAGGCTGTTCGGGGACGCGTGCGGTGCCCCCGACCGTCTCAGCGGGGTCGGGGGTATGGTCGTCCGCGGGTTTGGTGGGCGGTGTTTGTGTGCGCTCTGCGAGCAACTGGTTCTTTTCGTCTTCGGCACCCGAGCGATAAGACACGACCGCGACGAGGATCAGCAGCAGTGCCGCCGCCCCTGCCGCGATGGCAAGCCCGGAGTACGACACAAAGAGACCCGCACGAGATGGAGGCCGATCGTCGGTCATTGGCCCAGGAGAGGATTGAGCCGCGGCCGCCGCGGTCTGCTCGGGGGTCGTGATGCGAGGAAATACCTGCACGGCGGATGGCCGTTCGGGCGCGGAGGATGAGCCTTCTGACCGCCTGGAGGATGGCGGCACCGACACCGGTGGGGGCGGAGGCCCGGGGTTGGTCTCACGCATGACTTCAAAGAGAGGTATTCGGCGTCCGCGTGTCATTCCATCATTATCCGCGCGCGAATCGCGCCGAGCAACGATTCATGTGTAAGTTCAACGATCTGGCAGTGGTTTACATTGATTCCGTCACGGTTTCGTTCGTTGGGGCGGCGCGGTATGCTACTGGATGGATGCCGGCGAACAGGCCTCTGCCGCACGATCGGACGAAGAGGGTATCGGTTCGCGCCGTGTGATCACGCCGGTGCGACTGATCGCGGTGTGCATTGGGCTGTTGCTGATCCTGGCGGCGGTCTGGACCGTGCTCGCTAATCGTACCGAACTCGATCGAGCGGTTGCCGCGATCGAGCGGGCACCTTGGCACATCGTGTTGCTGGTTGTGTTGCTGCCGCTTGTGAACTGGATCTGCACCACTGGAACCATTTGGGTATTGACGCAGCGGTACGCTCGTGTCCCGTTCCGTGAGATGCTGCCCCTGATCGGATCGGCGTGGTTGTTGAATATGCTCCCGTTACGCCTCGGGATGATCGGGCGGGTGGCGTACCACAAAAAATATCATGGACTTCGGGTGCGTGATTGCGCCAAGGTGATGGTGCAGGCGCTGGGTACCTCGGCAATCTCTCTGGCATTGCTGGTGATAGGGGTGCTGATGCTCGGGCTTGTTCTTGATCGCGTGAGGAGTGGGGGGGGCGGCGGTGGAAGTGGAAGTGAAGGTGGCGCGGCATATTGGGCGATGACACTGTGCGTGCTTGCTTTGCCCGCCACCGGGGTGCTGGGTGGCACGATTCTTGTACTGCGAAGGCCTCGGTTCGGTTCGCGTGCATGGCGCTGGCCGGCGGCGGTCTTGATCCGTTACGTAGACATGCTCGTTTGGTTTGTGCGATACACCATCGTCTTCACGATGCTCGGGCAGCCGCTGTCGCCGATGACTGTGGCGACAGTCACGATCAGCGCGCAGGCGGCGATGGTGACACCGGTGCAGTTCGGTCTGCGCGAGTGGGCCGTCGGGATGACCACGGCGGTACTGGATGACGCCGCTCTCGCGCGCAAACCCGGTGATGACGAGGCAAAGGCAAAGCAGGAGCGAGAGAGCGAGGGTATCTCACCACCTACTCCGAGTACGGTATTGGCACGGTCCACGCGAGGGTTGATGAGCGACGCTTGCATGCGAGCGTCTGAACTGGCGATCATCCTGCCGGTGGGACTCGCCTCGACCCTGTGGGTGGCGCGGAGCATCCGCAAAGGAACTCGAAGGGCCAATTCTGGATCAGAGTGATAACGCGACGGTTTATGCGGTTTATTCCACAGGACATCGGAAACAAACGTGGCTGGATCCTCGAAATTAGATGGTTGGTATGGTGTTTTTGGTTGCGTCGGGTATGCTATTGCAATGGGACCAGATATGTCCTTTGTGCGCATGGTGTGTAAGGTCCGACTTCGTGAGCGAGGTTTCACGCTCATTGAGGTGCTGGTGGTGGTGGCGATTATCTCGATACTTGTTTCGATCCTGCTTCCCGCGCTTGGGCAAGCGAGGATTGTGAGCCGAACGACCAAGTGCCTCTCGAATCAGCGACAGATCGGTACCGCTTTGACGATGTACATGGGGGACTACAAGGAATGGGTGCCGCGCGAGGGGACATACAACCCGATGAACCCGCCGATCGCACGGGCTCGTGTTCCGTGGCCAGTCGCGCTGAGGCCGTACCTGGATGAACGAGCCAGCCCGAACGTGGATCTTGAGGACGATTTCGTGGTGGCACCGTATTACAACGATCCTGCGCGTCCGCCTGATGACCACAAGATCCACTATGTGAACAACGGGATGCGGTTTGTCTCGCCGGGCATACCAGATACACGGGGGGCGGGCAATACGCTCTACCGGCGCGGTCCGACCCCGCTGAGCAGGCACCAACGCCCTGCGGACACCATCTATCTTTCCTGTTTCACAGACGATTCCACCCGCACCATCTACAACCTCTTCCAGACGACCGATCGGTCTGACATGGCGTACGCGCAGATGTACGACCTGTGGATGGGCGAGCACGTTATTCCCGGCGGGTCGAACGCCGTGCTGCTGATCGATCGGATCGCCCCGAACCGGCACGGGAACGGCGCGAACGTTGTGTTTATCGATGGGCACGCGCGCATCGCGCCCGAGGCAGAACTGATTGTGCCGTCGAGTTGGGACGACGGGATCTATCAGTAAGAGAACGCGAGTCACGCAGATGATTGGGCTATCGATTAGAACCGCTCGTCGTCGCTTTGCGGCGCGAGCGGCCAGACTTTGCTCGGCACGGCATTGACCGTCGTACCGCCCTGCACATTGTCGGTGACATAGTTCAGGAACTCGTGCGGGAAGTTGAGTTTCGGGGCCGAGAGTTCGCTCAGCCGGGAGGCGTGGGCGTCATCGAGGCGGACCTCGAGCGAGGCGACATTGTCGCGGAGTTGTTCGATGGTCCGGGCACCGATGATCGAAGAAACGACGCCGGGGCGGTGGTTGACCCACGAGAGAGCGACCCGGGCGGGTGTGGCCCCAAGTTCGTCGGCAATAGCGATCAACGCATCGACCAAGGTATAGACTCGGTCGTTGAGATGATTCAGCACCCACGGACTCATCGCGCGCCCTTCGGTCGGTTTGGTGTGTCGGGTGTATTTACCCGAGAGGATGCCACCCTTGAGCGGGGACCAAGGCGTCACGCCCATTCCCAGTTCGCGTGCCATGGGCAACAACTCTCCCTCGACGGTGCGCTCGATGAGGGAATATTCGATCTGCAGCGCGACGAGCGGCGACCAGCCCTTGAAATCGGCGAGCAGTTGTGCCTGTGTGCATTTCCAAGCGGGGGTGTCGGAGAAGCCCAGGTACCGCACTTTGCCGGCGCGGACGAGGTCGTCGAGTGCTCGCATGGTTTCATCGATCGGCGTGAGTTTGTCCCAGAAGTGCATCCAGTACAGGTCGATGTAATCGGTCTGGAGTCGTCGGAGCGATTCTTCGCACGCGGCGATGACGGCTTTGCGGTGGGCACCACCGGCGTTGGGGTCGCCGGGAAAGAGGTTGCCCATGAACTTGGTCGCAAGCACGAGCCGGTCGCGTTTGGCACGGTCGCGGCCGACATGGTCGCCGATGATTTTTTCGGAGTGCCCCTTAGTGTAGATGTTGGCCGTATCGATGAAGTTGCCGCCGAGGTGGATGTACTCGTCGACGATCTTCTTGGAAGTGTCGACGTCCGATCCCCAGTTCCACTCAAGCCCGAACGTCATGGCACCGAGGCAGAGCGGGGAAACGCGAAGGCCGGAACGACCGAGGGTGAGGTAGTGGTTGAGGGGCATGTGAAACGATATGCGGGCGATGCCGGTGCGTGTCAGGCTAACCGCTCGAACATTCACAAGCAAGCCTAGTACCAGCGCCCGAAGACTCTGGAGAGGTGCAGACGAACCAGCGTACTGAAATGACGCCCGGTGCTTTGGCAGTTCGGCGGCAGAGTGGGAGGTGAACACACGCAACCGGCAGATGCCCCGCGCAGGGTGTGCCAGTGCTTTTGTATCGAGAGGCCGGCGAGGCGATGTGCCCAGGCCCAGCCGAGGAGGAGTCCGGCAAACCCGCCCAAGCCGCGCCCGTGCCGACGCGCGGTCCAGATCCAGTTACGGGTCGCAAGGTAGTGCCAGCGGTCGCTTTTGGTCGCGGCGGCGGGGCTGTCGTGCCAGACGATCCATGCGGGGTTGAAAAAGACGCCGCGCGGTGTACTCGACGCTGTTTCGCGGCCGGGGTCGTCGTGTACCGTGTGATGGCCTGTCTGGGAGAGGACTTTGAGCGCCAGGTCAACATCGTTGCGGTACAGAAAATAATCCGCTTCATAACCGCCGACGGCTTCCCAAACGCTTCTGCGTACCAAGTTCCCGCACCCCATGACGGGCCACCGATCCGTACACGCATGGCGAGTATGGGCCGATGCCGCGAACGGCCATTCGGATCGTCCGGTCGAAGGGTGATGTGGGTGCAACGCTACCGCGTCGATATCCGCGCGATGAGAGAGGAGCGAGAGCGCGGCGGACAACACGCCGTCCGCGGGCCAGGCGTCGTCGTCGAGCACGAGTACCGCGTCGCCGTCTGCCGCCGCGACGCCGGTGTTCAATGCGGCCACGCCGGTGTTTGCTTCGAGCGTGATCACACGGGCGCGAGGGGACGCGGCTTTAGCCGCGTCGGCGGAGCCGTCGGTCGAAGCATTATCCACGACGATGATCTGGGCATGGTCGAGGTCCGGCATCGCGGACAGGCGTGCGAGCGTGGAGCAGAGCATCTCACGCCGGTTATAACTGAGCACGATGATGGACAGGGAGAGCCTCGGGGGTAGGCCGATGCTGGCGTACAGTTGTGGATAGTGGTGCGGAAGCGGAGTGCCCACGAGTTGCAGGCCGATGAGCGGGTCCGGCAATGACGCGGCGCGAATCGCGTGAGCCGTGCCCCGGCACAGACTGAGTCCCGCACGAGCGATCGAGCGAAGCCGATCGGTGAGTCCAGACGCGACGAGGACGAAGCCCGCGCGGCCTCCCGGCAGCACGCCGGGCGCGACCTGGATCACCCAACGACCCGCGAAGACCGACTCTGGTACCGGGCGTGCCTGGACCAGGGCAACGTGGGGACGACGGATGCCGAGCAAACGCAGGAAGCAATCCCGCATCGATGCAACCCTTGAGCCGCGTGGTTCGAGAATATCAACCGGCGAGGACCATCGCGCCGACGAAGCGGCGATCGCGCGGACCTGATCCGAGAGGGTATCGAGGTCGCCCACGCCGAGTGAACGGAGTAATCCGGCGTGCGCGGCGATCGGTGCGTTGCCCGCCGGCGCAGCAGCGCCGACGACGCCGTGTTCCACGACATGTCGGGCGAGGTGGTCGAGCGGTACGAACCGCTTGAGTTCGAGAATTGATGGATCAGCAGGGCCGAGGCATCTGGCATGTGCCCCGGCGTCACGCAGACCCAAGATGTGCAGACGTGCCAGGTCGGGCCGGCCCATGAGTTCGCAGCCGACCGCGCGTGCGACTTCGTGCGTGGCCCGGCGAACTCGAACCCCCAGCGAGAGCGATAGCACGCGCAGCGGGTTGAGCGAGTTACGGGCCACGTAGTATCTCGCCCCTTGCGCGAACCGATCAAAGCGCGGGTGGAACGCGATGGATCGCGTGCAGCACAAGATTCGCTGGCCAGTTGCCCGGCGCATCCGGATGCACCATTCGACGTCGTCGGCATTCAAGAAGACGTCCGGCATCAGGCCGGTTCGGATGATGGCCGCGGGCCGAACCAAGAGACTGCACGCGGCGGCATACTCGCACTCGACTTCCACGGGGGCGCCCGCCGTGCCCCGAAGCACGGTTTGGAAGCGTCCGTCGCGTCGATCGACCCGCCCTCCGACTTCAAAGACGTGGTGTGTGACCGGGTCCGCGATGGCGGAGCCGACGGCGGCGGCGTCCGGACGTCGGAGCATCGTTCGTACCAGTTCGATCAGCGTTTCGGGCAACACGCGTGCGTCGCTGTCGAGTAACCAGATGAAGGTGTGGTGGACGGTTGGAAGCGATGCCGAAACCGATGTCGAACCAAAGATTGACTCGATCGCACGCTGCATCCCGGCGTTGTAGCCACCGCTGCCGCCGGTGTTGGTGTTCAACCGGAGGATCTCGATCGGGATCGTGTCCGGTAGTGCGTGTAAGTCGGGGTCGTCGGGTGTGATCGGCCGATCACTGGCATTATCGACGATGATAATTGAGAGTCCGAGATTGATGCCAGAGCACGCGTCGGTCATGCTACGGGGTCCAGCCGAGGTATCGGCTTCACGCCGAAGCGACCGGATATCCGTGAGGAGATTTGCCAGGTCGTCCCTGCGATTGAAGCAGGGAATGACCACCCAAGCGTGCACGTGAACTCGTCGGCCCTGAGAGGGTGCCGAATCGGAGGATCCGACCGACGAGGTCGCTGAGTCAGATTCTTGCAGTTCGCTAGCCATGGGTGAGATGATCCGCGCGGAGTGTAGACGCCGAGGCGGTACCGATCGCGGAGATACAATGCGTTCATGCCCAATCGTTCGTCACCGGAAGAGAAACGTGCTCGGGAGACGCTCCGGTCGCGCGGTCTTCGAGCCACGCCGGCACGGCTGCGTGTGATGGCCGCGCTGACGAGCAGCCGAGTTCCGATGACGGCGCTTGAGTTGTCCGAGTTGCTGCACGAGAGCGAGATGGATCGGGTAACGGTGTACCGCACCCTGAGCACGCTTGTTGAGGTCGGGCTGGCGCACCGGATGGATCCCGGCGACCGGGTGTTCCGCTTTGCAATCCCCAAGACGGTGCATTCAGACTTGGCCCAAACGACCAGCGGGGACGCCGCCGGTTCGGAGTCCAATGGTCACGCACACCCGCACCGAGTGTGCGATTCCTGCGGTACGGTCGAGTGCATGGAAGACGCCGAGGTGGTCGTGCATCGACGCGGCGACGCGACGACTGCGAGCGATGCGTTTAGCGTCAAGCAGCAAGACGTGATTTTGCACGGGACGTGCGGCGAGTGTGCCGTCGAGGGCGACACACCCGCCGCGAGCAAACCGACGGCGCGAGGTAAGCGCACATTGAAAAAAACAGCGAATCGTCGGTGATAGTCAGTAAAGAATGGAGTGGGGTCAGGCCCGGATCGCTTCGATCCCCGCCGAGAGCCACTCCGAAGACGACACATCGCAGATCTCACATGCAGCCCTCGTCATGCCGTGTCCCGTGTGTGTAACGACGGCCAGACGGACAGACCCCCGCTTCACTTTTTTGTCGTCCTTTGTTGCATCGAGGATGACATCCGTCGGGGGCAGGTTCGCCGCGCGTGTAGGTAGACCGGCATCAGCCAGTAGTTGGGCAATGTGCGTACTCGTGCCAGCGATCGATACTCCAGCGTGCTCGGCGCACACGGTTTCCGCGATGAGGCCCAACCCGACCGCCTCACCGTGCAGCAGACCGGTATCGGACGGCGTCGAGCCGACTTGCGGCACCGGCTGGCACGCCAGCGGTTCGATTGCGTGCCCGACGGTGTGCCCCATGTTGAGTACCATGCGCCCTCGATTGTCATCTCGCTCTTCTCGCTCGTCGGCCTGCACGACGCGGGCTTTGATAGCCACGTTGCGTGCTACGAGGTCCGCGCGTACCGCCGCGTCTGCGATCAAGATTGCACTCAGATGTGTGCGGGTCCAATCGAGCAGGTCCGGATCGCCCCAATCCGGCGCGAGCAGTGCGTGCTTGATGCACTCCGCCAGTCCGCTGCGAAACTCTCGCGGCGGGAGCGAGTGAAGTGTGCCCACATCGCACAGCACCAGCGACGGCTGATGGAACGCGCCGATCAAGTTTTTCTTGAGAGAAATTGAACCGCTGACAGCGGAATCGGGCAGTAGGTTCGCGCCCGTTTTGCCGCCGACGGATGCGTCAACCATCGAAAGAAGCGTGGTGGGGCATTGCACGATAGGGACTCCGCGGCGATAGACCGCTGCGGCGAAGCCCGCCAGATCGCCCACGATCCCACCCCCAAGCGCGATGATGGGTTCGCCGCGTTCGAGTCGGGCGGCGGTCGCATCACGCACGATGCGTTCGAGCGTTCCGAGGGATTTCAGGAGTTCCGTGGCGGTGACGACACACTCGCATATATGTAATCCTGCGAGTCGCAGGGAGTTTCGCGCGGCCGCGATGGTTGACTCCGGCAGGTTTGCATCGATGACCAACAAAGCGGTGTTGATTCCGCCGAGGCGGCGGCGCACATGCTCGCCGAGGGCTGGGAGGAGATCATCGCCGACCAGCACGTCGTACGAAGCCGAAGCGAGCGTGACCGGGATGGTTCGGCACGGCGTAGGCATCGGGTCAGGTACTCGTAAGCCCCGTGCGGTCACGGGACATCTGGTCCGGGCGTTCCCAGGCGATCCGCGGGGCATCGCCCCAGAGCATCTCCAGGTCGTAGTGCGCGCGAGTGTTCGGCTCGAAAATATGCGCGATGACATCGATGCAGTCGAGCACCACCCAAGTGGTACGGTCGTCGACGTTGCGTCGGAAAGGGGGGTAGCCGAGTTTTTCGGCTGCTTCCGCAGCGTTTTTGCCAGCGGAGTGCATCTGCCGGTCTGACGTACCCGATGCCAGCACGATGAAGTCCGAGACCGACGAAAGCCCGGTAACGTCAAGCACGACCACATCGGAGCATTTGTCGTCGTGGAGGACGCGTGCCATGGCGATAGCGGCGTCGCGGCCGGACGATGTCCCCGACGGAGCCGGTCGATCCCCGGATGTCGTCGATGTGTTCGGTGTCGAAGGGGGCGTAGTCAATGAGTCCTTTCGTTCGTCGGGCGAGTTCGGAAGTTGCTATGCGTTATGAAGCGTCGCTAAGCGTATTCAGCCGGGAACGGTGCCGCGAGCGAGTTTCGTTGTCGGTTTTGTAAGGTTCCGATATCCGATAGGATGTATCGCCCGGCGGTGTTGGTGTACCATCACGCATGGCGACATTGTCTGGTAGCGCCTCACGTCATGCTGTCATCGTGGGTGCCGGGCTTGCCGGCTCCCTCCTTGCTTGCTATCTCGCACAAGCCGGGTGGACGGTTGAGGTTTACGAGCGCCGCGGCGACCCCCGTGCCACGGGATACATCGGCGGGCGCTCGATCAATTTGGCACTCTCGGCCCGTGGGTTCTGGGGGCTTGCAGGCGTCGAGGCTTGCATCGATGGCTCGCCGACTGGCCGCGGCCTCGACACGCTCGTGATGGAGCGCGACGCGATACCGATGCGTGGGCGGATGATCCATCCTCCGCCGAACTCATCGGCGTCCCAACTGCCACTCGCCTTTCAGCCGTACAGCGCCAACCCGGACGAAGCGATCAACTCTGTTTCGCGTGCCGCACTCAATCTGACCCTGCTAAATGCTGCCGCCGCGATGCCCGGCGTTCGCTTCTTCTTCGATCATCCATGCGTTGATATCGATCTGGACGAACCCGCGGCCATCCTTCAAACTCCCGGTGGTGGTACTCGCCGCGCCACGGGTTCACTTGTGCTGGGGGCCGACGGTGCATTCTCAGCCGTGCGGCTCCGGCTGATGAAGATCGACCGCTTTGAGTATTCGCAGTCGTACCTCTCGCACGGGTACAAAGAACTCTCCATTCCCTGGGCAGCCAACTTGCCGGCCCTTGCCCAACCACGCAGCGATGGCTACGCGATGGATCCCAATGCCCTCCACATCTGGCCGCGCGGTGCATCGATGATGATCGCACTGCCAAACCGAGACCGATCGTTCACCTGCACACTCTTCTGGCCGTTCGACGCGCGCGAGGGCGAATCCGGCCTCACTTCTCTCCGCACGGACGATGACATCGTGGAGTTCTTTCGCACGCACTACCCCGACGCCGTTCCGCTCATGCCCTCGCTCGCGCACGATTACCGCACAAACCCTAACGGCTCGCTCGTCACGGTTCGCTGCTTTCCATGGCAATGGGGGGGAAAGGCCGCTATTCTCGGCGACGCCGCGCACGCGGTGGTTCCATTTTATGGCCAGGGCATGAACTGTGCATTCGAGGATTGCCGGGTGTTGGCGCGGTGTCTGGCCGAGCATCCAAGCGATCAGAACGCCGCCCTCGATTCATTTCAACTCGAACGCAAGCCCAACGCCGACGCGATTGCCGACATGGCGCTCGACAACTTCATCGAGATGCGTGATAAGGTCGCCGACCCGGGGTTTCGTTACCGCAAGCGTGTTGAACAAGCACTCCATCGCCTGTTCCCATCGGCGGTCCATCCTCAGTACAACCTCGTGAGTTTTTCGACCGTCCCCTATACAGAAGCCCGACGGCGCGGACGAGAACTCGACGCCGTCCTCGACCGCGTGCTCGATGCAATACCATTAAGCGTCGCAGCGGCGTTGCCTGACTCGGAGTGGGAATCCCGTCTGCGTGTATGCGCTGCGGATCTTGTTTCCATGAAGCAATGAAGCGGAGTGTCGTAGGGAGCGTGCATGACAACCATGAGGCCCGATCGAAGCCAGCCCCATCCGGATCCGCAGGATCACATCCCAGCGCTGTCATGCCAGCATCCGGGTCACGAGTTTACATCGAGCGCGGCTCTCGACGGTCCTGCTGCCGCGCATCGTCCGGCCTCCCAACCGCCGCTGTCGTCTCGTCGGCCCGCACCCGGCGATCCATACTGCTCCAACTGCGGCTACCTACTCAAGCACCTTGTCGATGCAAGCAGGTGCCCCGAGTGTGGTTTGCCTTTGGTCGAGGTTCTCGTGCGTGAACGAACCACGTTCGCCCACAAGCAGCGTCGCTTTCGCACCGACTCCACCATGTTTGGATGGCCCATCATCGACCTGTGCATCGGATTGGATGATCAGGGAAAGTTCGGGCGTGCGAAGGGCGTGATCGCTATAGGCGATGTGGCAACCGGGCTGATCGCCGTCGGCAACAAGTGGGCCACCGGAGTCGTTGCCCTGGGCGGCGGCGGTGCTGTGGGTCTCTGCTCAATCGGGGGCGGATGCGGCATCGGGCTTCTCACCGCCGTCGGAGGCGGGATCGGTATCGGTGGCATTGGATTCGGAGGGTGCGGTGCGGGCGGTATTGCCACCGGCGGTGCCGCAATCGGATTCGTCGCTCAGGGCGGCGCTGCGATCGGTTACTACGCCCGCGGGGGTGGTGTCGTTGGTGTTCACACCGTCGGCCCAGGTGGGCCTTCTTCTCAGCGCGCCGCCGACACGTTCGCCGCACTCCAACCCTACATCGGCCATCCGGCATCGAGCCTGAGCATGCTCACCCCGGTGCTCTTGGTGGCCGCGTTTGATGTACTGCTCATCGGCGTGCTCCTCACAGTCGCGGTCGTCGGTCATCGTCGCTGGAAACACCGCCGGGCACTCTCTATTCCACCTCTGGCGTAGGCCAATTCCTGCTTTAGGCACCGACCGCTCTGCCGCCACGCTTCGAAGTGCGGCGCGAGGTTGGCGAATGGGCAGTTTGTTATCGGCGGGATGATCGTTGCACTGACGTTGTATGTGGGCGGGGTCGCGCCGGCGTGCGCGCTTATTGTGAGGGCGGCGGCTCCAAGGGAGTACCTGGTGGCGCGGTTCATTCGTAGCTCCAGGTGAAGGGTGTCTATGGACGGGGCGTGACGCGGGGTTCAACAGCCGCCGAAGAAAATGACGATGAACTCAAAGAAGTCCTGCGAGTCGGTCTGTCCGTCGTGCGTGATGTCGGCGGAACCCTGGAAGAAGGCGACGAGGAAGTCGAAGAAGTCCTGCGAGGTCGCGGCGCCGTCGGAGTTGAAATCGGCGGGGCAGAGAGGGACACACGCGGCGGGGCTTGCGAACATGACGAGGTTGGAAGCGCCGCGCTGGATGGCGATCACCGGGGTTTCGTCGGGCAGGAACGCGAGGTCGGCAAGGCGGGAGAGTCCGTCGGATGTAACGGGCTGGTCGTCCCACGTGGCGTCGTCACGTTTGGCGTACCTGACGTCGCTGGTCTGCGCGGGAACACCGATGCCGTAGGCGATGCCGGGGCGCGCGGCCGAGTCGAGCGCGAGGCAGATGCGGCCGAAGGTGTGGGTGACGGGCACGATTTCGCTGATGAAGGTCTGCCCCGACTGGCGGATGTATCGAGTGGTGAGCGTGCCGCCGGGGTTTCGCGTGCTCAGCGCGACGTGCAACTGGCCGGCGGAGTCGGTGAGGGCGGCGATGGCCGAGATTTCGCTTGGGGAGCTTGCGGCGTAGACGGTGCGTGTTGTCCAGCCGCCACCGGAGCGGGCGAGCTGGATCAAGCTGCCGGAGCCTTCGATGTAGGTGATGCGGGGTTCGCCGGCGGCGGACAGCCCGATGAAGACGTCGCGCGACGCATCGGGGCCTTCTCCGGTCTGTTCGAGCGTCCAGGTCGTGCCGTCGGAGGTTGCGTACATGAGGTCGCCGTTCTCGGTCTCGACGTAGGCCGCGTGGAGTTGACCCGCGGCATCGATGGCGAGCGAGCACGGCGCAGGGAACTCTCCCGCCGGCGCGACGGGGGCGTGCGTCCATCCGGTCCAGTCTTCGCCATCGCGGCTGGCGAGGCGGAGCTGGTAGCCGGCGCTCTTCCAGCCGCGGCTGTGGAGAAAGCGCAGGTGTCCACCGGGGTTGAAGGCGGGCGAGACGTAGATGCCGCCATACTCACCCCAGAGCGGCTCATCGATCCAGATCGTGCCGACGAGGGCGTGGTAGTTGATGTCGCCGGTTGAGGCGTAGTAGAACGTGGAAAGCACGAAGTGCAGGGAGCCCGCGTGATCGACGACCATTCGGGCGTAGTCGCCCTCGTGGACCGCTTGGTGCGGGACGGCGGTGAACGCCCAGTCGGCGCTGACGGGGCGCACGAGCAGCAGGGCGGCGCAAGAAGCGAACGCGACGGAGGTTCGGTGATGTTTCATAGATGGCAATCGGTATGGAACAGAAGATCGAGGAGCATGGCGGATAGGTGGGAGGAGCGGGGCCGGGTCAGCACGGGGTGAAGAAGGCGGAGATGAAGTCGAAGAAGTCCTGGGAGGTGGTGGCGCCGTCGTGGTTGAAATCGGCGCCGCCCGCGAAGAAGGCGGTGATGAAATCGAAGAAGTCCTGCGAGGTCGCGGCGCCGTCGGAGTTGAAATCGGCGGGGCAGTCGGCGAGCGAGCGCCAGAGCAGCGCCTCGTTTCGAGCGGTCGCGGCGTTCCAGCCGAAGCCGACGACGGTGATGGCGCCGTCGGGGGCGATCTCGAATCGTGTGGCGACGGGGTTGGAGTAGCCCGGCGGCACGAACGAAGCGAGGCTGAAGAAGGAACCGGCGGAGCCGTTCCACAGCCCCGGCTCGCCGAACGCGGAGCCGAGCTGCACGCCGCCTTGGACGGCGGTCATGGAACTGCTGGGGGAGCCGGGGGGGTTGATGTCCTGGAAGGCGGTTCCGATCCAGATGCCGGCGTGGGAGTTGCCGCCGATGTGTGCGGCACCGACGACCTGTCCGTCGCGTGCGTCGGAGACTGACGAGCTGGCATAGCCGGCGGGGTGCAGATCTGTGAACGTGTAGGCCGCGCCGGTCCAGAGGCCGGCGTGCGCGATCGGCCCGGGCACGGGCGTGTAGACGCCGCCGTAGAGGCGGTCGCCGTCAACGGCGGAGATGAAGCTCTGTGAAGTTCCCGGCGTTTGAATGGAGAATGGTGAGTAGTTTGGCGGCGACCAGACGACGGCGGAGGAGTAGTGCACGCCGCCGGACCCGTCGTGGGTGGCGGAGCCGACCATGCGGACGCCGTCGGTCGCGTAGACGGCATCGAACTCGGATCCAGAGACGTGCACTTCGTGGAACTGACCGGTGCTGATGTTCCAGTAACCGGCTGACTGCCAGCCGCACGTCCACCACTGTCCGCCGGCGTAGCACGAGTAGATATGCCAGAACCACCCCGTCATGAAATCGCCGGCGACGTCGTAGACCGCGCCGCCGATGGAGCCGGGGGGGGTGATGTCGATGGCCTGGAGTGTGTCGGGATCCCACATAAGAGGATGATCGAGGTTCATGACGCGGCCATCGGGGAGGGTGGTGGGCACGTTCGTGGCTCCGACGACTCGACCGTTGGCGATGGAGCGCGCCTGCGATGGGCCTGCGAGCCAGGCCGGATGGATGGTGCGAACGCTCCAGCGAGTTGGGATCGCGGGGGGCACTCGCACGGCGATGGCGACATCCTGGCTGCTCGCCGAGCCGCAGGCGTTGGTGGCTTCGGCGTGGTAGAGACCGTCATCCGCGGTGGAGAGGTTTGAGATGTTGAGCGTGGTCGTGGTCGCGCCGGAGATGACGCTGCCGGCGGGTGTGACGCCGTCGGTGAGGATGACGCCGTCCTTGGTCCAGTGGAACGTCATCGGGGTGCCGCCGGAGGCTTCGGTGGTGAGTGCGATGCTGCCGCGGGCCCAGGGCATGGCGTCCACCGGTGGGGTGGTGAGCGTCGGGCACGGCGGCGTGTAGAGCTTCTCGCAGGTCGAAAGCGGGCCATTGTCGTCCTCGCCTCCGATGGCGTAGACGAAGTTGTCCGACGCGAGGGCGGCCGCGTGGTGGCGACGGGGGTGCGCCATGTCCGGACCGGCCATCCACTGGTTGAGGTCAGGCCGGTAGATCCACGTCGTGTTCAGCGCGAGCGGTTCGAGGAGCGGCCCTGTTTCGCCTCCGGTGACGTAGATCCAGCCGTTCGCGCCGACGGCGGCGTGCGCGCCGTTCACCGCGACCGGCATGTCGGGGATCGCGATGTCGGACCATGTGTTGGACGCGACGTCGTAGCGAGCGACGTTTGGGGAGCGAGCGCCGCCGGTGGCGTCGACGCCGCCGATGACGAGGATGTGCCCGTTCCCGTCGTAGACGGCGCATGCGTCGCCGATGCCGTGGGGCATGGGGGCGATGCTCTGCCAGGTATTGGTTGACGCGACGTAGCGCCAGCAGACGGCTTCGTTGCGGGCGCCGGGTTCGTCCACCGCTTCGGGCCCCTTTCCGCCGCCGAGTGTGTACAGCCGCCCCTGGCCGTCGGTACACCACGCGAAGAACTGCCTCGGTGCGGCGGTGGGGCGGCTGGCCAGCGAGGTGGTGGGGCCTTCGTCGAGGATGTACACCTTGGTGGGGGATCGATCGCCGTTGTCGGTGTTTTCGCCGCCGAAGACGACGATGCGGCCGAGCGAGTCGACGCCGGCACCGTGACCGACGACCGGGCCCATGCCTGCCATCGGTGGGAGCGGCTGCCATTCGGTGGCTCCGAGGGGGAGCATGCTGGCGCTGCCGTCCATGTCCGCGCCGTTCACCCAAGGGGTGCCGCCGAGAACGAGGATGCCCGCGGCGT
>JBGSIF010000314.1:0-3511 GCA_041742635.1 Phycisphaerales bacterium | reverse complement strand
CCACTCGCCCCGCTCGGCGTGCCACTCTCCGCGCAGCCCGTGCAGATTGCGGGTGATCTGGCGGTTCTTCCCGCTCCGGGCCAGTTCCTCGGCCCGCGCCAGGTGCTCTTCGAGCAGGTCGCCGCGCGCAAAGCGGAAGCGGGCGTAGGACTCCTCGGCCCTCCCCGGTCGGTACACGGCCCGGATCCACCCACGCCCCATCGGGTCCAGCGCGTCCCATAGTTTCTGGGCCTCCTCCAGACGCCCGAGCGTCGTGAGCTGCTCGAACAGATTGAGCCGTGCCAAGAATTGGTCTTCTCTATCACCCATGGCCACGGCGAGGTCGAGCCCAAGTGAGCGGCAGCGGTCCGCGCACCCTAGCTGTCCTTGGCTCAGCAGTGTGTCCCCGATATTGTCGAGACCAATTCCGACGTTTGACCAATCCTCAGTTTGAAGCCTGTATCGAAGCCTAGGGGCGTGTGCCGTCATCGCCTCAGTCAGTGACCCCACTTGGGTGAGCAAAATCCCAGCGTTGTTCGCCAGGTACGCCGCCAGACCCCCATCAAGTCCCTCGGGCAACTTCCCCCATCCGCCCGCGAAGAAGGGGCGCAGAAGCGCGAGTATCTCGGCATGGGCTTCGATGTTGAAGAACAGTGCGTTCGCCAAGTCCCCCCGGTACACCCCCGCGGCCTCCTCCATCTTCCCCATCTGCATCAGCGTGCGCATCACCTGCACGCCCGCTGCCACGTCGTCGAAGGTCTGAGCCTCGTGGTACGGGCTGTGCGGCTTGGCGTTGAAGTAATCCACCACGCGCTGCCCGTATTCGTTCTTCTCGCCGTCCGGCAGACCGCCCCCGGCGACGCCGCGCACCACCGGGTGCAGGTCGTAGCGCTTCGTCCCGTGGTCGTACTGGAGCAAGCCACGCTTCTCCAGGTCCTTCACCGTTTCTTGCAGCCGCTTGGGCGCGGCCTTGTACTCGGGCGATTCGAGCCGCACCTTTACGGCCTTCTGGTACTCGTTGTAGCGATCGACCGCCGCCGCGTACTCCTCCTTCGCCTGCTTCTTGTCATCGTCCGACAAACGTTGCCAGCGTGATCCCTTCTCCGGGTCGCTCCGCTCCGCCACCTTCTCCGGCTCCGGCGGCACATGCGGGTTCAGCGCCGCGAGCGTCGCGTAGTCCACGCCCTGCGCCAGCATCGCCAGCGTCGAGAGGAGTTGCCGCGGCTTGGCGTCCAGCCGCTCGATCGCGGCCTTCAAGATGTGATTCTTCTTCTGCACCAGGTCCAGCGCCGCCAGGTTCAGCCTCGCCCCCCCCAGTTCGCCGGCGTCATCCGCCCACGCATCAAAGTCACCCCGCGCCGGCAGGTAATCGTTGATCAGCCCCGCCAGCACACCCGTCACCAGCGGATGGCAGTCGCAGTTTGCCTTCAAATACGCCCGGATCGCCTCCGGCTTCCCTGTGATCCCCTGGGCCCGGAGCAGCGCCTCCGCATCCTCCGGCCGCAGCCCCTTGAGCCGTTCGTGCCGCACGCCAGGTACCGGAGTACCGGCGTTGTTGATCATCGTCCTCGGCGTCAGCCGCGTGCTCACAAGGATCTTCGACGCCCCACCACCCGCCAGAGCCCGCAGGAACACATCGTCCTCGGGCCGGATCGCGGCGCACGGGTCGCGCTTGGCGATCTGATCCGTCGCGTGGTCCGCCTCGTCGTCGGCGATCTGGGCCGCATCGATCCGGTGGTACGCCACCAGTACCCGCTCCAGCCCATCCAGCACCATCAGGTACGGCTTGGCTTTCAGGTGTTTCAACAGTTCCTCACGCAGTTCCGCCACCGGCGCCTTGTTCAGCGATTCCGGCGGCACTTGCGTCACATACGCCAGCGCCCGCCGGATGAAATCCGCCATGATCGCGCCGCGCTCATAGAACGAGTACCAGAACTGCCCCGCCCAGTCCTTCCGAACTTCCTGCGCCCGGGTCTTCACCCAGTGCCAGGTGAGCATGCTCTTCCCCTGGCCCCCCATCGCCTCAAAGAGCAGCACCGGGTGCGCGTCCGCCGGGTCGGCCCAGTCGTCGATGCTCCGCAACTCGTCCTTGCGGCCGACGAAGTCGTGCGAGCCGATGTAGGGCGGCTCGGCGACGAAGGCAGGGGGAGGGGGGTACGCGCTGCCGTGTTTGCCGCGAGGGGGCGGCTTCGATGCCCCCCCATCGTCGTCGTCGGTCCCTTCGTCGTCCGGCGGCGTCGGGTGCCGGTCCTGCTCTTCGATGAACCGGCGGAGTTCGCTCACGGCGTGCGCCACCTGCACCTTGAACTCTTCCAGGCTCTTGAAGGTGATGTACAGCCGCCCGTCCTTCGCCCGCTTGCGGAACCCATCGAGTTTCTCGATCTTCTTCGGGTCCGTATCGACGTCCGCTTTCTTCACCGGGTGCTCGTCGTCCATGACGAAGACGAGCGTCGGACGCTTGAGTTGCTGCGCTTCCTCGAACTCCAGCCGCGTGATCGAGTGCTCGTGCGGATTACGCGTCGCGCACGGCGGCGACTGCCCGCAGCGGTGGCTGATGAGGCAGATGTACGCCTTGGACCGCTGCACCATGCGGAGCGACGACGAGATCACGTCGTCGTCCGGACGCACGACATAATCCTCCATCCCGTCGGCGAAAAGTTGCTGCTTTCGCAGAGCGTCCATCAGCGCGGCGCGGTGCTGTTCAAGGTCCACAAAGGTGCTGGAGACCATGACGCCGTCGTACTTCTTCGGCGCGGGCGGGTTGTTTGTGGGCATACAGAAGACCCCCGTTGAAATCAGACCCGCGCGAGCCACGCCGGGGCTGAGGGTGAACGATGGAACACCCATCTTACCACAAATTCACACCCGCCGCGAGTGGTTTTCCGGGTATTTCCGGCCACAGTCGGCCCCCCCGCCCCGGCGCGGCGGGTTCGTGGTCGTCGGTGAGGCCGTGAATGGGGCGCGGTGCGTGCGCAGTGCGTACATTGCGCGGCTCCCAAAAGCCGGCCCGGAGGTCCGTCAGAACCTGGGGGGCGGCCCGGGGGTCCGTGCCACCGGGGGCGGGAGGCCGAGTCCCCTCTCGAAGAGAGGGGGTACCCATACCGGACGAGGGGGTACCCGGATGGGACGCGGCGGTAGGCATGGAACCGATAATTTCGCGTGCGGCGGGGCGGCGCGGAGGGATGGCCAGCGGATACGGGGGGTGGGCCGCGGATAACACAGGTACGGAGCGGTTCAAGAGGGAGCGGGAACGGTTCAAGAGGGGGCGGGAGCCGCCCAAGAGGGAGCGGGAGCCGCTCACAAGGGAGCGGGAGCGGTTCAAGAGGGTTCACGAGCGAGCCAAGAAGGTGCGTCAGCGACTCACGAGGGTTCACGAGCGGCTCACGAGGGTTCACGAGCGGCCCCAGAAGGTTCGTGAGCGAGTCCCGAAGGTGCCTGAGCCGGCCCCGCAGGGCCGTGAGCCGATCCCGCGTGTTCCTGCATGGACCCGGAACCTGACCCTGCCGCGCACGCGACGACCGCCGCGGGGCGC
>JBGSIF010000313.1:0-23449 GCA_041742635.1 Phycisphaerales bacterium | reverse complement strand
CTCCGAACAAAGGCATCGAAACAGATCGTGACGAGGCAAGACGGAAACGGGATCAATGGCCGACCTCGCTCAAAGAGCATGGCGCTCCGACGCCGCGGCCTGAATGAGGCGGCCCCGAACCAAGTGGCATGAGGCGCCCCCGCGGCGACCTCGAATAGATGCGCGGATCATCCCGATTCCTTCCCGTCCCCCCTTGACTTCGGCACACTCATAGATGCTTTTGAGGCCCGACTTCGATGTCTTGGTGATTCGTCATGTGTGCGAGGACGCCGAAGCCGCCGTCAATGATGGGGGGCGGCACGACGACTTCGGCGGCACGACTCGGGGCCCCCGCCACGACTTCGGGGCCAACCGCCGGCTGAACTACGCCGCCCGCGTCTCCTCAGAACCACATCCTAAAACCCCGCCGCCGCAAACCACACCGACGCCGGCGTCTCCAGCGCCTGCGCCACCGCCAGCAGCGACTCCACGCTCGGCAGGTGCGACCCACGCTCGATCGAACTCAACTGGCTCACACTGATCCCCGACGCTTCGCTCAAATCCTTCAGCGTCCACCCCTTCTCCGTGCGCACAACGCGGATCTGCCGCCCTAGTTCGGCCCGCAGCCGGTCCTGCGGTCGCGTCCCCAGCCCCAGCCGGGCCACCGCCTGCGCCAGCGTCTTCTTGATCTCATCATGAGAGAACGGCTTGGCCAGGTAATCGAAAATATCCTGCTTGAACGTCTGCCGCATTCCCTCCAGGCTCGGGTACCCCGTCACCACCACCACACACAGCCTCGGCCAACGCCGCTTGATCTCTTCAAGCACCTGCTCCCCGTTGTACCGACCCATCTTCATGTCCAGCAGCACCACGTCCGGCAGCCGCGCCTCGCACGCCGCGTAGAACTCCTCCGGCGACGACACCGCCCGCACATCATGCCCGTCGGCATCCAGCAGCCCCCGAATGTACTCCCGAAAATCCGCGTCGTCATCCAGCGCGACAATGCTCAGCGCAGGTAGATCGTGAGGCGAGCCTTCGATTGTGTGCAGTTCTGGACTCATATTGACCTCGATTGAACGGACATCCTCGCCCCCCGACTCGCGGATTATTGTCTCTGTGGGTTCGCGGCCTCAAAATACATGACATCTCCGGATCGTTTGCACGGTTGACCGATTGAATTTTTCAGCCCCAGCGCTAGGTAGAACAAAGAAGCAGATTCATCACCCGACATACCAAACAAAATACACATTTGCACAGAATGTATGTCTACATTTGACACTATTGCGACTGAGTGTATAGTAGCGGATGGGAACGGATCGATCTTGGCAACCGAGCACAAAGGACAACTTGGACGCGGTGCTCGACCAGAACCCATGGAATCGCCTTGGGCATGTTCCAAGTACACTGGCCAAACCCGTGCGGCACCTGCTCGCCAACAACCTCTGGAAGACACTCCTCAAAGCCCCATACCGCTACCAAGTCATCATGGGGCCACGTCGTGTCGGAAAAACGGTCGGTCTGTACCAGACGATTCAGCAGTTGCTGACAAGCGGCGTGGAGCCTCGCCGACTCTGGTTCCTTCGCCTGGACCATCCGCTGCTGATGCGATACGACCTGGGACAATGGACCCGCGCGATCATCAAAAAATACAACGCGACCAACGACTCACCGTTCTTCTTCTTTCTGGACGAAGTGAACTACTCCAGCCAGTGGGACAAATGGCTCAAGACGTTCTACGACGAGCAGTGGCCGGTCCGCGTGGTCGCCACCTCAAGTTCAACCGCCGCATTACGAAACCGCTCCATCGAGAGCGGGATCGGCCGTTGGAACGAGCAATATTTGACCCCTTACGCCTTCGTGGAGTTTCTCTCGTTGCGTCGGTACAATGCCGACTGGCCCGACGCTGAGTCGGATCTCTACGAAACAATGTGCCGCACGATTCGCACCAAAGCGGACTCGTCATCGCACGCGCTGAAACTTAAAATGTTCCTCTTGATCGGCGGATTCCCCGAACTACTCGAAGCCCTGCGCGAAAACGACCTGGAAGGCGAGTTGTTTCGATCGCAACAAGTGCTCCGTTCCGAAGCGGTGCAGCGCGTGACGGGCATGGACATACCGCAGGCGTTCGATATCAAAAATCCACTGGTGCTCGAAAAACTGCTCTACATCCTCGCTGGGCAGATGGGCGGCCTGATGAATATTTCCAACCTGGCAACCGACCTTGAACTGTCACGCGCCACAGTCCATCAGTACATCAACTACCTCGAGCAAGCCTACCTCGTCTTCACCCTCCCGAACTACTCGCCAAGCGAAGAATCCGTGCAGCGCAAGGGACGCAAAGTCTACTTTGTCGACGGCGCGGTGCGGAACGCCGCGCTCCAGCGCGGGCTTCGCCCGATGACCGATTCGGTGGAGTGGGGCCACCTCATCGAGAACTCGGCCGCTTCGCACCTGTACGCCCTGTCACTCCAAAGCGGCGCGCGCCTCTACCATTGGCGTGACCGCGACCATGAAGTCGATTTGATCTACAGCGATTCGGGCAAGCCGACCGCGTTCGAGATCGCCGCTCGACCCGGTCACCACCGCAAGGGACTGCGGGCGATGATCGCCCGATACCCCGACCTGCACGGACGCTGTTTCATAGTCTCTGACGATTCAGACGACCTCGATCTACCCGCCGACGATCCCGAAGGCATCGGCCGTATTCCCTTGGTTGATTTCCTGATTGCCGTCGGTGTACAGACCAAAGCCGCGATTTCACGCCGCCTTGGCCTGGACTGATTCTCATCGAGCGTTCCCGTGCGCGCACCACGCGATAAAGTAATGCCCTCACCATGTCCGCCAGCGAAACCGTCGCCATCACCCGCACCCTCCCGATGCCCGGCGAGCAACCCGCCCCGGACATCGTCGTCCCGCGCCGTATCGGCACCGTCACCCTCACCCGCGAACTCGGGCGCGGCGGGATGGGCGTCGTCTGGCTCGGACGCGATGAGATGCTCGACCGCGATGTCGCCGTCAAGTTCATGCTCGCCGCCGTCAGTTCACCCGACGATCCGCGCTTCTCCACCTTCCTCGCCGGTGCCCAGGCCGCCGCCGCCGTCCGCCACCCCAACCTCACCAGTATGCTCAACGCCGGGCTGATCGAAGAATCCGGCGGGATTCCCTACCTCGTGATGGAGTACATCGACGGCCCGTCGGCCTCGCAACTCATCGCTTCCCGCGGCCCCCTCTCCCTCGGGGCCGCTCTCACCGTCATCGAAGGTGCCTGCCTCGCCACCGCCGAACTGCACGCCAAAGAGATCGTCCACCGCGACCTCAAGCCCGGCAACATCATGCTCTCCACCGCCGGGGGCATCTTCGTCACCGACTTCGGCCTCGCCCTCCCGCGCCGCTCCGGCGCGGCCCGTGTCGGCATCGCCGGCAGCCCGCCGTACATGGCCCCCGAGATGTTCGCCGGCGAGGTCTCTTTCAAAACCGACGTCTACGCACTCGGCGTCACCCTGCACGAACTCCTCACCGCCGACCTCCCGTTCGCCGGCACCTTCGACGACCTCGAACGCCTGCACCTGCACGCCCCGCTCCCGCGCGAGAAACTTGATGCCGGCAAAGTCCCCGCCGAACTCATCGAGGTCATCGAACGCGCGATGCACAAGAACGCCCTCTTCCGCTACCGCTCCGCCGAGCACCTCCGGAGCGCCATCCGCCAGGCCTGCCCACGCCCCGATCAATGGTCGCGCGGCTGCATCGACCTCGCCACTCTCGTCGGCGCGGCTCCTCCGCTCGCCGTCACCGCCGCTCCGACCGGCGAATCCACTCCCGCCGTCTCCTATTACGACACCATCGGCTCCCGCGCCGCCCAACGCCGACATGAACTCGAATCCACCCGTGTCGAACTCGACGCTCAGCGACAGCAACAGGAAGAACGCTGCCGCGACGAAGAACGACGCGTCTCCGAAGCGATTCTCCGTCGGCGTGAAGAGTCTCGCGGGCGTGCCCTCGCCGAAACGGGCATCCCAAGCACCGGTTCCACGTCCCCACTCCCTCAGACCCCAACATCACCGGGCACCGCAGCCGCCCGCTCTGCATTTCCAGACAGCAAGTGGGCCGGCAATCTAAGCCGCGACGACCTCACCAGCGGCTCCTTCTGCGAACAGTGCGGCTACTCACTCCGGGGCATCCACAGCGAAACCCCAGACAACCTCTGCCCCGAATGCGGTGCCCGCTTCGATCCAGCCATACCGTGGCGCCCGTCGCAGTGGCCCACACTCCCTTACCTCGGTCTGCGCCTTTGCGGGCCGATGCTCGCTGAGGGAGTTCTCTTCGTCGCCCTCGCCGCCGTCCCGGAGATCCGCCGCTTCGGCGTGTGGCCACTTCTGCTGGTATGGGCGATCCTCTTTGTCATCGTCGCCGTCGTCGTGCCTATCAGCGGCGGAACGCGTCTGGCCGCGTGTTGTCTGCCCATGGTCGAGCGAGCCCCCGCCGTCCGGCGCACCGCCACCCTCGCCATCGCCGCTAATGTCGTCATCGGCTTCGTGACCCTCATCTGCTTCGCGCTTGTCGTCTTCTGAGGCTCGATCCTCACGTCGTTTCCAGCATATTGATCCGATCAATCAACTGCCGGATCCGCCCGTATCCGCGCCGTGTGTGCGTGAACGCCAGCCGCGGCAGGTCCAGGTGATCCTGCTCACCCGAATACGCCCCACGCTGCACGATCTTTCCCGTTGATCGCATCGTGCCCATCGCGTCTCCTCCCGCACCCGCCGGCATTGGACGCCCCGACGTCTCCCCAGCCGGCTTGATCAGCCACGCGAACTCTTCGCTCAGCCGCTCCACATCCGCCGGCTTCAGCGGCTTCTTCAGCCGGATCACAAAATCATCGTTCACGTACCGCGACGAGTGATAGTTCCGGTAGAACTGCGCGATGTGGTCTGCCGCATCCTCCGGCGTCGGCGAGAGATGGTACAAACTCAGGTCTTCTTCGCTGATCCACTTCCGCGCCAGCAACTGCGTCTTCACCCACTGATCGAACGCCTCCCAGTACGTCGGCCCCGACTCCCCCGCCGGCTTCCCTTCGCAGCACACGATCGGGATCATCGACGCCTTGCCCGTCTGCACCAGCGTCAACACTTCGTAAGCCTCGTCCATCGTCCCGAACCCGCCGGGGAAGAGCGCGACCGCTTCCGCCTGCGACAAAAACATCAACTTCCGCGTGAAGAAGTACCGGAAGTAAATCAGTTTCTCATCGCCCAGGATCACGTCGTTCGCGGATGTCTCGAAGGGCAACCGGATCGCCACGCCGAACGATTTCGTACGGCCCGGCCCGACGTGCCCCGCCTCCATGATCCCCCCGCCCGCGCCCGTGATCGACATCCACCCCGCCTCGGCCATCAACCGCGAGAAAACCACCGCCGCGTCGTAATCCGGATGACTCGCCGGCGTCCGCGCCGACCCGAAGATCGTCACCTTGTGCGGCTCCGGATACTGCGAAAACACCCGGTACGCATACCGCAGTTCCTTCAGCGACGATGTGATCAGTTTCAGTTCCCCCGTGTCCCGCCCGTCCGGAATCAATTTGAGACACGTCGTGATCGCGTCGCGCACCAACTTCGCTTGGAACGTCCCCGCCTGCCCGCCCACGCTCGCTATCAAGCGATCCAGTTCCGCCGCCACCTCGGGCGCGTCGGCCCGCCGGTGCGCCGGCCGCTCCGGCGGCACCCCCACCGGCGTGGGCACCAACGCCTCCAGCGGGATCGGATCCAGTTCCTGACGGTTCGGCTCGGGGACGTGTGCCATAGCCACGATTATTGCACAAGCCGCTCCGCATTCCCGTCGTGCAAGTTTCTCAACTTGCACGGGTTGACTGAAAGGGGAGGTGTGCGAGTTGGAAACTCGCACTACGGCTACACCCCACCGGGATTCGCTGGTACTCCCCCGCCGCACGACCGACCCACCGGCTTGCCGTCCGGATTATAAATCGCCGGCAAGATGTTCCGCGTCCCCTTCTTGCTCGTCTGGTACATCACCACGTTGTCGAACTTCCGCGAGTGGACCTCCAGCCCCGACGAGCGCGACGCCGACAGCGACCGCGCCTGCGCACGGCAATCGATGACCACAATCGCTTCCACGCCATCAACTTTCACTAAGAGCAAAAACGTGTCGGTACTCAGCACCGGTTCGTAATAGGCCCAGCCCACGACTTCGACCCCGGACTCTTTCGGAATCTGGAGCGCTTGCCCGAACGCCTTGCGCCCGACTTCTTCAAACTCCAGGTCATTCGTGCAGACCCAGTCGGGATTGAACCCCGTCGAAACTTTGCGGACGTAGACCGCCTCGGCCGAGATCAGCCCCTCGGGCGTCATGCGCAGCACGCCCGACATCCACAGCGTCGCCCCGGTCAATACCAGCACCGCCGCCGCCGCCAGGAAGCCACGCGATATCTTCCAGCGTGCCGGGCGCTGATCCACGACGCCCCCTCCGACCTGCGCGTGCTGAATCGGCATCGGAAACGGATCGTGCCCTGTACGCTCCGTCACCCCGCCGTCGGCCTCGGGCAAGTTCAACTCGATCACCCTCGGCGGCTCGTACCGCGACCGCAGTGACCCTTCGATCAGCCGGTGGATCTTCATCTCCGCGCTCAGCCGCGGATCCGCGGCGATCGCACGCTCGATCACGTCCGCCTCCGCCGGCGAGAGCAGCCCGTCTAGGTACGCATCGATCAACTCGTCCGAGGGCGGACGCCCCGATGGGATGGGTCCGGTACTCATGCCGTCCTCCTTCCGGTGTCGGGATCGTACTCGGCGGCCAGCCGTTCCCGCATCGCCTTGCGCGCCCGATGGACGTGGCTCATCGCGGTTCCTTCCGGCACATCCATCAGCAGTGATATCTCCTTGTATGCCATGTCGTGTACCGTCCGCAGCAGCAGGCACGCGCGGGCGACCTCATCCAATCCCCCCAGCGCGCCTGCCACATCATCATCAAATCCCCGTTGATCCGACACCAGATCCCCCACCCGCGAAACCGTCCGGGCGTCCGTCTCTTCCGCCGTCCCGTCGCTCGCCGGGGCATCCACCCCATCCAGCGGTGCGGCGGCCCGCATCTTCCGCCTCCGAACATCATTCAGCGCCGTGTACCTCACAAACTTGCCCATCCACGCCAGGAAACTCGTGCCCGGCTCGAAATCATCCAACTTCGCAAACGCCGCCAGCGC
This sequence comes from Phycisphaerales bacterium, assembly GCA_041742635.1. Taxonomy (GTDB): domain Bacteria; phylum Planctomycetota; class Phycisphaerae; order Phycisphaerales; family UBA1924; genus JTS-AC122. The sequence continues at coordinate 16,263 of JBGSIF010000313.1, read as the reverse complement.
GGCGTCCTGTACCACATCTTCCGCCCGCGAACGGTCCCCCACAACCGCCGCGGCGATGCTCCACAGCGCCCGCGAGCACGCCGTGAACTCAAGCGAAAACTCATCCCGTGTCAATCGCAAACCCGACTCCCGGCCCATGGCGCGATCCGGCCCGCCGCCCGAGATGGGCACGACCGGTGTCCGAGCCGGATGAGAGTGCGTCGAGTCCGTCAAGACGCAGTGACTCCGTAAATTGCAGGGCGGTGCTCTTTCATTGCGACCTGTAAAAAAATCGACCCGATTTTATTCGATAACGGGCCATTCGTGCCCGATCAGGCTCCGAAGTGTAAGAACATTATCGCCCCAACCCAATTCGGACGATCCTCAATATGGTAAGTTTGCGTTGATCGCACTCTTCGTCGCCGGCACACCCCTGTTTGGGTGTAAAACTGGGCGGTCTCTCGCCGCGGTTGTCGTAAGCGGCATAGCGTTTTCTGCGCGGTTCCGTGCCATCAGGCGTATTCTCGTGAACACATGAACCAACCCAAGCGAAGTGTCGATGGGAGCGGTTTGCAGGAGTTCATCTCATGATTTCACGTCGCAACTCGGTTTCTGGGGGTCGATTCCGCTTGCCAGTCATGGCATTGCTGCTCGCCGGCACGCTCATCACCGTCCCGGCGCACGCCCAGAACGCGCTTGGCGACGGACGGGCACTCGACCGCAACCCCCGCGTCGGCTCCGGCGGGCGCAACACCACCCGCACCAGCACCATCGCTAACACCGCCCGGTTCAATAACGCCGTCGTCACCGGTAACGCCGGCGGCGGAAAATCGTTCCGAGGATACGTTGGCTACTTGGCTTCCGACGATTTCCGTGCCTCGCTCGGCTCGAACGACTTGTACTCCTTCCGACGCGATTCAGCCTCTGGAACCGCTGTTTCTCAGGGAATCCGAGGTACCGATGCCCTTCGATACCAGTTTGGTTTGGTCACGGGGCAAACCCCCCCATCGATGCTCGGCGCCGCCGAGGCCACCGGGGCATCGCTCGTCTCTTCTCGCTCGGGCGCGTCCGGGGTGGGAGGGCTGTCGCAGGGGACCGCACTGCGGTCCACCAGCGACTACCTCACCCAGCGTTCATTGCGATCCACCGTGATCGGATATCGAGAAGAACAAGACGGGAGCCGGTACGCGATGACGGCGTCGCCGCTGACGGGTGTGACGATGGTGCCCATGCGGGCAAAGACCGCCGTGGAAGCAACCGCCGCACCGGGCGTGCCGAATCCGACCTTGCCGGGGTTGCCGGGGACCGGGAACACGGGCGGTACCGGGACGAACAAGAATGACCGACGAGGATCACTGACGGGGCTGGAATCGTCGAGGCCCGGGTTGATCACGCCGTTTTCGATCGTGCAGCAGGTGGACCGGTCGGCGGCGGCGGCGCGAGTAAACACACGGATCAACGTGCCATCAACCGTGCTGGACCCGTTCACGCGCGCGCTCCCGCCCGAAAAGCGGGGAGAACCGACGATTCCTGTCGAGGGCGGCAGCGAGGCGCCGGTGCCACCTTGGATGCAGGAACTGAACCGGCTGAGCGAACGGCTTCGTAGCGGCGGTGAAAAGGGCGCAGAAGTCAACGGGGAAACGACCGGGACGCAACAGCCGACGCGGCCGGGGTCGCTCAGCCTCGACGCGATCCGTGAGATGGTCAAGCCCGAGATCGAGAAGATCGACGGCGATGTCGCGCGGGCACTGGCGTCGGCAAGGCCGGTGCTGGACCGGTTGTCCCCTCAGCAGCCGACCAAAAACTCGGCGTACGATGAGCACATGGCCGCGGGCGAAAAGTTACTGTCGGACGCGAAGTACTTCGACGCCGAAGATCGGTTCCTGCGCGCTCTCGCCGCGTCGTCGGGTGATCCGATGGCAAGCCTGGGCCGCATCCATGCACAGTTGGGCGCGGGGCTGTACCTGTCGGCGGCGATGAATCTGCACACGCTGTTCCAAAATCATCCCGAGATGATGAGTACTCGATACGCGCGCACGATCCAGCCGAGCGAAAAGCGGGCGGAAGCCATCGCGGCCCAGATGCGCCAGAGCATCAAGGCGACGCGGACGCTGCTGGGCAAGGACGCCGCGCTGCTTCTGGCGTACCTCGGGTATCAGCGCGGGGACCGCGCGATGCTCGAGGAAGGGGTCAAGGGGTTCGCGGAACGGGTCACAGGCACTGACACGTCCGACCGAACACTGCTGGCGTTGATGCAGCGGTTGTGGGTAGACGGTGCGGAGGGCGAAGGGGCGGCGCCGGCACGTTGAGTTCAGCGAGCCGCAGCACCCATGTAATCCACACATCACGCGCGGCGCAACGCCTTCGCGGTGGTGGCACCGATTGGCGGTGTTATGCTTGTGGACACGGAGGCGATATGGCATTACATCAAGTGGGCGTCGTATGGATGGGCGTTGTGGCTACGGCGATAGTGCTGCCGATGGGCGGGCACAACCACCCAGACACGCCGGGGGCTGTAGTACAGCCGGAAACCAGCGGAAAGACCAAGCGAGAAATCGGGGCGAGCGTGCCCAAGCGTGACGACGCCGCAGCGGAATCAATCGGGTGGAAACTCGGCGCGCAAGCTTGGACATTCCGAGACCGAACAGCCCAAGACGCGATCCAAACCGCGGCATCCATGGGCATCAAGTACATGCAGATGTACTCGGGGCAAGCGCTCAGCACGTCCAAGCCCGACGTGAAGGTGGGAGCCGACATGTCGGCGGCGGAGCGGGACGAACTGAAGAAGATCCTCGCGGACGCCGGGGTCAAAGCGGTGAGTTTCGGGGTCGTGGGGTTCAGTAAAGACGAAGCAGCGGCACGCAAGACGTTCGAGTTCGCCAAGGCGATGGGTTTCGAGACGATCGCAACGGAACCGGACGAGGACGCCTGGGGCGTGGTCGAGAAACTCGCCGACGAGTTTGAGATCCGAGTCGCGTGCCACAATCACCCCAAGCCCTCACGCTACTGGGATCCGGCGACGGTGCTGGCGTCGATCAAGGGTCGCTCGAAGCGGCTGGGCGTGTGCGCCGACACCGGGCACTGGAAACGATCGGGGCTGGACCCGGTGGAGTGCCTGAGCTCGATGAAGGGGCTGGTGATGGAACTGCACTTCAAGGATGTGGCGGGCGGCAAAGAAGCGGGCAAGGAGATGCCGGGCGCGAAGGACAAGCCTTGGGGCACGGGCGAGTGCGATGCAGCGGGGATGCTCAAAGAACTGCACGCCCAGGGGTTCAAAGGCTACGTCTTCGTGGAGTACGAAGACGGCGCGGGCAAAGAACTCGACGCGAACGTGTCTCAATGCGTGGCGTTCTTTGACAAGGTGGCACGGGAAGTCGTGGAATCAACGAAGAAATAGTAACCGAGCCGCGTTGGGGCAGCGCACAACTTATGTAGCGCATCCCTCGCTCGCGTAACAGTGCGATGGACGGCTTGAGAGTGCTGAGTTATTGGGGCGTATGCACACCGGAACACTTGCACGATGTGTGCGCGGCTACGCCCGGAAGATCGATCCAAGTTTTTTCCCGATCATCACGGAGGCTCCGACGAGGGTGACGGTGAGAAGGGCCATGCCCCAGACGCCCATGGCGGAGGCGATGTGCGGGCCGTCGCCGAGCCGGTTGAGGAAACTGAAGATCATCTTGGTGATGGGGTAGTGCTGTTGCTGCTGGGCGAGCAGGAGCGAGTCGGAGACTTCGAGCATCGAGAACGAGAACGTCAGCAACGCGCCCGCAATCAGGTTGGCGGCGATGAGGGGAAGGATCACACGCCGAACGGCTGTCAGCCGCGACGCTCCGAGGTTCATCGCGGCTTCTTCGAGTTCGCCCGAGGTTTGCTCCATGCCCGCGACTGCGGACCGCACGATGTAGGGCAAACGGCGAACGGCATACGCGATGATGAGCAACGGGATCGGGTTGGGATTGGCGCCGACTACGGCGATGAGGCCTTCGAGGGGGTCGCCGCGGCCGAAGGGCCAGCGGAGGGTCATGGCAACATACCCAAACGCCATGACCAGGCCGGGAACGGCGATGGGCAGCATCGTGAGCGCGTCGAGTACGCCCCGCCCGCGAATCTTCGTACGCACGATCAGGTATGCAACGAGGATTCCGATGACGAGGTCGAGGGCAACGGCGGCGGCAGCGAGTTTGAGCGAAGTCACAATGGAGCCGAAGGCTTCGGGGCCGGAGAGCGCGACCTGGAAGTGCGAGCCGGTGAACTCACGCGGGACGACCGAGCGGTACCACGCCCCGGTGCGAGAAAACGCTGTCAGGATGACCCCGAAGTGGGGCATCAGCGCAAGGCACGTCACGGCGAGGAACAGCAGCGAGGCAAGAATCGCGGGCACCCGCGGGAGGGGGGTTTCGCTGCCGGCCCGCGAGGCTTTGGAATACATCGCGTACCCCTTGCGCCCGAAGACCAGTTTGCCCAGGATATAACTCGCCACCGCGGCGGTGAGCATGACAAACGTCAACGCATACGGCTGTTGCGAGGTCTCAACTTCTTTCAGCCCGTTGTAAATTTGAACAGGGGTCGCGGCGCGGTAGTCGAACACCAGCGGCGTGCCGAGTTCTGTGAGAGACCAGATGAAAACGATGGTGGCCCCAGCGAAGATGCCGGGGCGGATGAGAGGCAGCGTGATCAAAAAGAACCGCCGGCAGGGGCCGGCGCCGACGTTCTCCGCGGCCTCGTCGAGCGCGGGATCCAGGTTGGCCAGCGCGGCGGTGGTATTGAGGTAAATGATCGGATACAGGCTTAGCGACTGGATGATCACGATCCCCCAGAACTTGGCTTCGCCCAGGATGTCCCAGTCGGTCCCGAGCAGGGCGTTGAGCGCGCCTTCTTTGCCCAGGATCATCTGCATCCCGATCGCGCCCACGAAGGGGGGAAGGATCAACGGGACCAGAACCGTGGCACCGAAGACAGACTTAAGCGGGAACTTATATTTTGCGGTCAGGACGGCGAGGGGCAACGCGATCATGGTGGCGAGAAACGTGGTGCATGTAGCAATCTTGGCCGAGTTCACCAGCCCCTGGATAGTCGCCGGGTCGCGGAACACCAGCGAGACGTGCCGGGTCGTGAAACCTTTCCCGGTGAGAGCATCAGCGGCGAACGCCCCCTGCACCGTGAGAAAGATCGGATATAGCAAGAACGCGGCCAGCAGCGCGAGAAGTACCCCGAGCAGGGTGTAGTTGACGGTGTTGCGGGGGAGATGGGGCATGGAATGGCGCGTGCGGTGGCGGGTAGTCGGGAGGGTCAGTCTTTGCGGAATCGAGCAAGGCTTTCGCCGACTCGGACGTAGCCCAGGAAGGTGCCGGAGTCGGCGGGTGTGTTGCCGGCGGCGTGGTCGGCATCAAGCCCGACGACGTTGGTGCCGCTGAGTTCCCCGCCGGCGCAGGAGTCGGCCATGAGTGCCCAGCAGATGAGTGGGCGGGTGCGGATGTCGGAGACGTCGCCGGTGCCCATGTCGTAGACGGCGAGCCACCCTTCGGCAGGGATAATCTGCGTGATTCGTCGCTGTGAGACCATGGGTGAAGGGAGTTGGGAGTTGGGAGTTGGGAGTTGGGAGTTGGGAGTTGGGAGTTGGGAGTTGGGAGTTGGGAGTTGGAAAAACACGCAAGATAGACACTCGGCGTTCGGCCTTAGGCGTTCGCGAGTAAAGTGGGGAGGTCGGGGTTCACCTTTTTTTCGTAGGGGGCGTGCGGGATTTGGAAGCGTCGCGCATGCCTTGGAGAATGCCCGCACCGATGTGCCCGAGAACGAGGACGCCGATAAAGACGCCCAGAGGGGGAAGGAACTGGTTTTTGTGGCCGTTGTACGACTCGCGGGTGAGCAGCCAAACGACGATGGCGAGGACGACGGCAACAACGGGGATGATAATGCGAGTTTTCATGTGAAGTTGGGGGGGGTAATCAGGAAGGTGCATTCTACCGGGTGTAGAAGTTCCCCGCACGAAGACGTAGCCGATGAAGCGCGGCGCGCCAAAGATACCGACTCACCTTCCGCAAGAGGGCGTCGGGTTCTGTCCCGGCGGAACCGACGCACCAAACCGACAGGAATCCGAACATGAGCCTCGATCGATCATTGCGTTCCAAAGGTACTACTGGCTCGAACCGGAGCGTGTTGACGCGCGCGGAGCGCATCTCGAAGTTGACCTTCGAGAAGAAGTTCGACTTGAACAAGGACAAGGCGATCGGCCTTGCCAAAACCCGCGTGCCGAAGAAATAACATACAAACCGAACGATGGTGTCGGCGGACAGCGTGGGTAAGGGAAGGGGGAGCGGGTGAGTCAGCCGCTCCACGAGGAGTGTCATGGATATTGAGCGCTTGTTCGCGGATCGGACCCGAGCGATCGACGCATCGGGGATCCGACGGGTGTTTGAGATCGGTGCTCGGCTCAAAGACAAATACGATTTTTCGATTGGGCAACCTAACTTTCCCGTGCCCGACTCAGTGAAGCGAGCAGCGGCGGACGCGATCTACGCCGACCGCAATGGGTACACCGTCACGCAAGGGATACCGGCGTTGCGCGAGCGGCTGGCGGTACACCTGAAGGGTGATCTTGGGTGGGATGTGGACCCCGGGCCGCCGAACGGGCACCCCGAGGTGCCCGCGCTGCTCGTCAGCCCGGGTACTTCGGCGTCGCTGGTGCTGGCGTTTATGGCGCTGATCGGGCCGGGGGACGAAGCGATTATTCCGGACCCATACTTTGTGCTCTATCCGCACCTGGCGCACTTGGCCGGCGGGAAGGCAGTGCGGTGTGATACATACCCCGATTTCAAGATGACGGCGGCGCGAGTCGAACCGTTGATCACGCCACGGACGAAGATCGTGCTGCTGAACTCGCCGGGGAATCCTTCGGGGGTCGTCACGACTCAGCGGGAGTGCGAAGAGTTGTTGGAGTTATGCCGGCGGAAGAACGTGCTGCTGATTTCGGACGAGATCTACGACGAGTTCACCTACACGGACGCACGCGAAATGATGGTCGGTAGTCAGCCGGGCGGGACGCCCGGACCACTGGGGAGCGCGAGGAGCGGGGGGGGCAAGGGAGTGTGCCCGTCGCCGGCACGGGCGGCCGATTCGCTCGGCAACACACTGGTCGTGCGCGGGTTCGGGAAGACGTATGGCGTCACGGGGTGGCGGCTGGGCTACGCGACAGGGCCGGCGGCGCTCATCGCGGCGATGACGAAGTTGCAGCAGTACACGTATGTGTGCGCGCCCCACCCGCTGCAAGTAGGTGCGGTCGCCGCGCTGGATGTGGACATCTCGGCGAACGTCGCGGAATACGAGCGCAACCGCGACCTGGTGGTATCGCGGCTGTCGGCAGTCACCGAAGTCGTCGTGCCGGGTGGGGCGTTCTACGCCTTTCCTCGTATCCCGGCGCAACTGGGGCTAAGCGGCGAGCAGTTCTTCATGCGTTGCCTGGAGCGAAAGGTGATGATCGTGCCGGGGAACGTATTCTCGGATCACGACACGCACTTCCGGCTGAGTTTCGCGGTGTCGCGCGGGACACTCGAAGCCGGGCTGAACGCGCTCGTGAACGTACTTAGGGGCGAATGACCGGCAGGCAGAACCGCTGCGTTGAGGCAGCCACCGCTCGGCAGCAACTACTCGGCAAGCACAACCACGTCCGATGGATCGATACGGAGCGAGCGTTCTGGGGTGCCGCTCGCGGCGCGGGCGGGCGGATTGAAGAGGGCGGCCTTGAGACGCACGCCGCCCGCGGCGATCGAACCGACGACGACCGGGCCTGAGGGCGGCTCGGCGGGCGCCACCCCGAGGGTGTGCTGGACCATCTCACCAAGGTACGTCGAATCGCGCACGCTGGCATCCAGCCGGTTCTCGTGCTCGGATCGTGCATGAATCTCCGCGCCGGCGGGATAGACGCGGATCGCCTCGGGCCGGATCGAGCACGCGACGCGTTGGCCAACGGTGACATTCGCACCGGCCGTGGACCGGAGGGTACCGACCGGGGTGTCCATGACGATCACGGATCGGGTATTGGGAGCGACGGGGTGCTCGATCGCGCGGACGGTGGCTTCCACAAAGTTGGTTTCGCCGAGGAACTCAGCGACAAAGCGGGAGTGCGGCTCGCGGTAGAGCGAATCCGGGGTGCCGACCTGAACGATGCGGCCGCTGCGCATGATGGCGACGCGGTCGGCCATGGAGAGGGCTTCTTTTTGATCGTGTGTCACGTAGACCGTGGTCATGCCATCATGTGAAGCGGAGCCGGAACGGGACTCTTTGCAGATGCGCCGGATTTCGGATCGCAGGTCGATACGGAGTTTGGCGTCGAGGTTGCTGAGGGGTTCGTCCAGGAGCAGCACGTCGGGGCGGATGACGAGGGCACGGGCGAGAGCGACGCGTTGTTGTTGCCCGCCGGAGAGTTGGTTGGGCTTGCGGCCCGCATACTCGCCCATGCGGACCATGTCGAGTGCTTCGCGCGCGCGCCGACTGCGTTCGGGCGAAGGGACTTTTCGTACGGAAAGGCCGAAGGCGACGTTCGCCTCGACGGTCATATGCGGCCACAGGGCGTAGGACTGGAAGACCATGCCGGTGTTGCGCTTATTGGGCGGCAAGAAGGTGACATCGCGGGTGGCACCATCGGCCGTGGTGAACGCGATCTGCCCGCCCGTCGGCTCGATGAAGCCCGCGATCATCCGGAGCAGGGTGGTTTTGCCGCACCCCGAAGGCCCGAGCAGAAAGAACAGTTCGCCGGGCTGGATAATGAGCGACACGGCGTCGACGGCGGGCGCGACTGCGTTGGTCCCGTCTTTGATCCGCGCGAGCAATCCGCCGGCGAACCGCTTGGTCAAGTTCGTGAGCGTGATGCGTGTGGACATAGGAAATGAAGATAGGGCAACTCGGGTGGGTTTGCTTGAAACGCGATCAAACGGGCGTGAACCGATCTGGTTCTAACTGAGGCGAACCGCGCAAGCGGTCGGTCGGGGACGCGTGCATTTATCGATGCGGTTCGGCTCAACCGGCCGTCTCCCCCGACGGCTTGCGTCGTTCGGTTCAGATGTTCGCCGTGATCGTGTGCCATACGCCCAATCTGGTCACGCTACGCGCGTATTGGAACCCTGCACTACGGTCCATTGTACAGCCAGTCGGCGGCACGCCACGCCGCGGGGGTCCACGGGCCGGCCTCGGTCACTTTGATCAGTTCAACACGGGCGGCGGGGTTGCGGGGCGGCCCCTCACCGTGCTTTTTTATGTAGCGTTCGAGTATGGACGCGGCGGCTTGTCGCTGCTTCGTGACGCCGGCCTGGTATGGCTCGTCAACCCACCTCAGGGCTTCTACGAACTGGGATGCCGAGGGCATCTGGTGGCCGAACTGTTCATACTCGAAGACTCGAACGCCGACGCCGTCGGATTTCATAATCGAGGCGGCGGCAAGCATCTCGGGCTGATTGAAGTCTTGATCGCCGGTGATAGCCGCCATGCGGCGCGACTTGAAAAGGGAGAATCGCGCCTCGCGCGGGCGCGAATACCCGGCGGGTGCATAGCGGCTGTTCCCAAGTGGAACTTTCTCATAGCAACTCAGCCCGACGATGGGGACGGCACCTGTGAAGTACTCGGGGAAGCAAGCCTGGAGCATGGACGCGACTCGCCCCCCGCCGGACATGCCGGTGATATAGACACGGCGCGGATCGATGTGAACCCGAGCCGACGCGGTGAAGAGCGCATCGAGGGCAAGTTGGTAACGATCAGCCACAGGACGGTCATTCCCGACCTCAGCGATACCAATGCACGCGATGTTGAGTTCGTCGAGCGCTTGGGTGAAGCCGGCGGGCGGTTCACCGTCGGCAGTGGGGCTGATCCAAACGAGCAGGCCCGCAGGGGCTTTGGCGTTGTAGTCCTTCGGGAGTCGGACGAACATTTTTTCCTGTGAAAGGAGCCTCGCCGCGCCGGGGATGGAAGAACGACGGCCCGCGAGGAAGCGGTCGCCCAGAAGTTGTTGGTCAAGGAAGAAGGGGGAAGGAATGACCGGAGAGACAGCGGCGACGGCACCCGGCAACATATCGGGCGGTACAGGGTCTGGGGGGGGTGTCGCGGGTGATACGAATCCTCGCCGGGTGTCGCTGAATGCACCGCGGTATCGCCCCCAGTTGATCGAGAGATGCCGGAACTTCTCGGGATCGAGTTTGACAACACGCCCGTCGGTGATGGGTGAGCCTTGGTCGTCGTCGAGTTCTTGGGCGACGACGACGCCGTCGGGGCTGAGGAGTATCTCAACGCGTTTGCGATTGGCAGGCTTCGCGCCGATAAGGTGGACAACCCCAACGCGGAAGAGTGCGCCGCGGGCGTCGAGCATTTTGCTGCCCGGTACAACGGCCTGACCAAGGGTCGCGGCGTCGCGGGCGTTCAAGTCCGCGACAACCCCGGCGATGGTTCGCATCATCTCGCTTGTGTCGAAATCAGTCTGTGGGAACGATGTGTCCGCTGTGACGACGGCTCGGGAGGGCTTGGCAGGGCCGATATCGAACACCCCGCCGGGTCGGGCGGGTGAGTTGACGGGAAAGCAGAAGAAGAGGAGGGCCGCGACAAGGAGCCGAAGAGGAGCGTTCATTAGCATACAGGATACGAGCCCGGCGCGATGTGGTTTCACGCGGTGAAGAGGGAGAGAACAAACCCGTGCAAACGACAGGTATCAGGCAAGTTTGTGAAAGACCGTGGGGGCGGGCATGGTTGGCAGACGACCCGCTGCGCAGCCGCAGACCACAGCGAGACGACAGATACTTCGTGTGAATCTGTGTAACGCAACACTCTCACCTCGCATCCCGGCTGATTGAGGGATGCTACGCCGCTGCGTAACGCCGCTGTGCAGCCGGCTAACCCAACGAACTGACTGACCCCTGCGGCTACTCGGCGCGCCTATCAATAATCGCGATTACCAGGACATCTCAGCACTTAGGCCACCAAGTAGTACGTGCATAATTGTACTTATGTGCTTTATGAAGTGCGCATCACACACATTTGTGTGCGATTTGGGTACACAGCGTATCCGTGCGTAGAATGTTGTATATTCCGTATTGCTTCGGAGGAACCAGTCACGAAGCACTTCTGTATATCTGCCAGATCCATGACCGATCAGTTGCACGATTCATCCTTGCTCTATTTGTTCTAGAAAGGATCCGTCGTATGGTCATTCCAAGCCCCGGCATATACCGTGACGTTCAGATCGGCCAAGAGACGTTCGCCATATTAGCGGTGAGTTCGCACGATGCATGTACCGCCATGACGGCAGTACACACAACCGACTTTCCGCAGACCATCGGCGGCGCTCGATTCGTCGTGAACGGAAGCCTTGAGGAACTAGGTCATTTGTCCAGCGGGATGACCGATAAATGCATGGCCGCGGGGATACCGGCTGGTGGCCAGAAATCGGTTCTCATTGTTCCTGGTCCAACACCATCATTGTCAAAGCGCGCCGACTTGCTCGCTGGGCACATCGCCTTTGTAACTGAACACTACAAAGGAGCCGTTTTCGGCCCCGATATGAACAATCCAGAGGCCGTGCTCGATCTTCTGGTGACGCAGCACCCCGAACTACTGCCCCACGTAACGGGACTCAGCGAACAGTGCAACGGCCTGTCGATCGACCGAAACGGATTCACCGCACAAGGACTGGTCGAGTCGATCAGAGTATGGCAGAGTGAGACCATGGAACCGCTGCGCACGGTGAGTGTGCAAGGATTCGGAGCCGTCGGAGCGCACGCCGCGCGCTTGTTACATGAACATGGATACCGCGTCCGTGGAGTATCGATTCAGACCGGATGTATACTTGCAAAGAACTATACCGGACTCGATATACCATCACTGTTTTACGCCAGCCGGTCCGGTGGTGACGATGCTGTCGAGCGATATGCCAGTACACAGCCGCACGCTATCCGCTGGGTTCCGCGCGCCAGTGCGCTCTACGATCAGCCGAGCGATATCTTCATTCCTGCAGCGCGCACATCATGCTTCGGCACGCCCAAAGAACTGGCGGAACTTGCCGGCGAGAATCCGGACGTTGCCGATGTGTCCGAACTACGCCTGAACACCGGTCTTCGGCTGGTGGTTGAAGGTGCAAACCACCCGCTTTCGTATCTTGCGGAGGAATATCTGGAACAAAACGGCATCGCCATACTGACGGACTATATCGTGAACTGTGGCGGCCTGATCGGGTGCTGGATTGAATGGCAGTGTCGGAGCAATGGTGAGTCCGCCAGCGAACTCGCACACTTTGAAGCGCAGAAGCATATCCGGCGTGTCGTCGCCGACAATGTTCATGCAATCCTGAGGTCGCACAAGTGGTCACGACCCGCCGCGGCCGGCATCGTGACGAACAACCGCGCGGCGATGAAACTCCAAGGGGGCGGACATGTCAAATAGTCAACTCGGTACGCTCTCGAACGAGCCTGAATCCGTCCGTCTTCGACGGCAGCACTTCTACCACTCGCTGCTGAAGCACACACCCAGCACACCGCTCGATGATTTTCAGCACCTCTGCGAAGAATGGTGTCGAGTCATGAGCGCGGACTGGGCTTGGCTGTGGCTCTATAACGACTACACGCGGCAATATGAACTCACGACATCATTCTCCGCAACCGGAGCCGAGAAGTTTCCTCCTGTCCGCACGTTGCCGGGCGTTGGCAGCGTCGCTGATTGCTGCTTTCAAACAGAAGAACCTAAGTTTGTCGACAATGTATCAGACTGGTCCGAGGAACACTCAGGACAACTATACGGCGTCACTTCCGTATCCCGCGCAGCACTCAACACACTCGGATGCGAATGCTTCGATGCCGTCCCGCTACTCGCTCCGATCGCTAAGTCCGGCCCGCACGCGCCCCAGTCCCAACGATCACACTTCGGCGTGATCACCGCGCACTACACGAGCAAGTCAAAGCGGCAGTCGCAGCAGAAAGAGTCGCTCCTGCTCATGGGACGCCTGACCGCTGTTCGCGTCCACGACACTTACATGCAGCAGCAGCGAGAAATACTGCTTAGACTCAACGACCTTGCGCGTCGTGATTTGTCGAACTTTCATCTGCGCCCGAAGGAAGTCCGCCGCGATTACCTCGATGCACTTATCAAACTGCTCCAAACAACCCTCGGCGTTCGCTGTGTCACGGTCTTTTACCGCTCGTCCGAGGACGGAACCGTATCGGCGCTCGCATCTACAGGGCTGTATCGGCTCGCCGATGGCACTCGCGTACCACCAGACGAGTTTGACCTCGTTGCGTATCGGCCGGGCGAAGGCCAAGTCGGAGATTTCCTACTTTCCAAGACTGCTGAACAGAAGGCACGGGTTGCACAAACGATACCCTTTGTCGAAGAGTTTGCGGAGGCCCTCCCGAACGGCGAGGGCACCTTGCAGTCTTCGCTTATCTACCCGATCATGGGCTTGCAAGACTCCGCGGCAAGCAGTGTTGTCGGGCTAATCCGTCTCACGGGCCTGCCAGCGCGGCTGTACCCAGAGCAAGAACGGCACTTCGACCCCATCGAAGCGCAGACCATCAAGTTCATTACCGAACAAGTCGGACTCGTGCTCGATGCACTCGAACGCGGCGTGCAGCGAGAACGCACGATCAGCATTGTCAAGCACGATTTATATGTCCCTCTCAACATGATCCGTGACACTGTACACAAGATCGAGCGAAGTCTGAAACAAGGCAAAGCCGCTTCCGATTACGATATCAAAAATCTCGGCGTCGTACACCTGCTCGGACGCAATCTCGTCGATCAACTCGACCCCGACCCGGGTGAGGTCCAGGATTTTTCCCTCACCCGCACTTTTCTAGAAGGCGACATTGTCGCGAGACTTTGCAATCTTCTCGGACACTACGCCCGAGAAATGAAGGGCATGTCGATCGAGTACGAAGGGTTTCGTGATGTCCCCGCCATCATGGTTGACCGCCTGCTTATTGAACGCGCGATCGCTAATCTAATTCTCAATGCCGTTAAGTATGGCAAGAAGCACACAGTCATTAAAATTGTTGCTCACCGTACAACCGACGGTTACAAGGTGTTCGTGAGCAACTTCGGCATCGGTGTCGAACCGGCCGATGAGCCTCGGCTTTTTTCCCCAGGGTTTCGATCTCGACGTGCCCGCAAACAGGCCGGCGTCGGTCTTGGACTTTGGATCACCCGCCAGATCATGCGCAAGCACGGCGGCGACGCCCAGATCGAATGCATCAAAGATCCAACCGTATTTTCGTTGTTCTTCCCCGAATCACTCGAAGCGAGGTATCACAATGACAACTGACACAATCTACATCCTGTTTATCGACGATGAAGGCTTCTGGGCCAAACCGTATCGCGAGCGCTTGGAAGAAGAGTTCGATGTGCATTATAGTGATGACCCTGCCGACGGTCGGGAGTTCTTCGCCAAGACTCCTCGCATTGATATTATTATTCTTGATATAATGATGCCAACTCCTGATGGTGTCGATCCACGAGAGACGGACGAAGGACTCGACACGGGCTTGTGGCTGCTTAGAGAGATGCGCGGCGAGCTCATCGATCGCCGCGTCCCCGTACTGATCCTCACCAACCGACGCCGAGCGATTGTTGACGAGGCCGTAGCCCACGCGGATTTCCCAGCCGGCTTGATCGAAGTGCGACTCAAGTCCGAGACCCCCGCCTTCTTCTTGCCAAGTCGAGTCCACGCCATGGTTACCCGATGGCGCCGTTGACACGCCGCCGCCCCGGTACGACGTTGTCGCTATCTCCCACGCCGCGGTGCTTGTGCTCCTCGCGGCGAGCCAACATCACTTCTCCGCTTGCCCCTCGTCGTATTCCCAATCACATACACAACCGCCCCACCACGCACACGCCCCGCTGATCACAGAACGCGGCCGCGAGTGCTGTTCAACGTCAACCTGGAAAAATGAAATGGGCGCGACAGGGCTCGAACCTGTGACCTCGGCTATGTGACAGCCGCGCTCTAGCCAACTGAGCTACGCGCCCGCATTCGACCAGCCCAAGCATAGCGGGCTTCTCCCCGTTCGTCATCTCTCCGATCGGCTACTCTGCTGCGAATCGCACCTGGAGCCTCGGCGTGCTGGATATCCACTTCGGCGACAATCTGAACATCATCCGCACCTTTCCCGATGCCTCGTTTGACTTGATCTATATCGATCCCCCTTTTAACACCGGCAAAGCACAGTCGCGGACACAACTCCGAACCGTCCAAGACGACGCCGGCGACCGCACCGGCTTCCAAGGCAAACGCTACCGCACCATCCCGCTCAGCACACGGTCCTACGCCGATGTCTACGACGATTTTCTGGGGTTTCTAGAGCCGCGCTTCCTCGAGGCACGCCGGCTGCTTACACCGACCGGTTCGTTCTTTCTCCATATCGATTACCGCGAGGTCCACTACTGCAAAGTGTTGCTCGACGCCATCTTCGGGCGGACCTCGTTCATTAATGAGATCGTCTGGGCCTACGACTTCGGCGGCCGCGCCACCACACGCTGGTCGCCCAAGCACGACACCATCCTCTGGTACGCCAACAACCCCGCCCAGTACACCTTCCGCTACGACGACATCGATCGGATCCCGTATATGGCTCCCGCCCTCGTCGGCCCGGAAAAAGCCGCACGCGGCAAGACGCCGACCGACACCTGGTGGAACACAATCGTCAGCCCGAGCGGCAAAGAAAAAACCGGCTACCCCACCCAAAAACCACTCGCCATCATCAACCGCATCATCCGCGTGCATTCAAACCCCGGGGACCGCGTGCTGGACTTCTTCGCCGGCAGCGGCACGACGGGCGAAGCCGCCGTGCGACTCGGTCGCTCTGCGGTCCTCATAGACGATAACCCCACGGCGATCCAGGTCATGGCCGAGCGACTGAGGTTTGCTATGCCGAGAATTCACGGGGATCTGCAGGTGTAGTCGTGCTACCTCGGATACACCCAGGACCCCGCGAGCGGCGGAGTGCCGCTGCATCGCGTCACTCCGGGCAGTGTGATGCAGACACGGTCTGCGGCGAGGGCACCTAATACGGCAATGGCCATCGCCTCGCGGAACGCGGCGGGCACGCCGTAGTCGTCGGTCGGTTGCACCGGTACGCATGCGCCGATCCATATGGCGTTGACGAGGGCGGCGTTGTATACCCCGCCGCCCGCAAGCAGCACGCGGTCGGCGCCTCGCGCACGACAGGCGCGACCAATGACGCTACCAATAGCGTCGGCCGCGGCCCGTGCCAGTCCCGGGCCCCGACAGATCAGCGGCCTCATCGAACGCAAGACGCT